>JBELAC010000312.1:0-3960 GCA_049509215.1 Terriglobales bacterium | reverse complement strand
GTGGACGCGCGCCTATCCCAACTGTCGTGAACGGGCATTGTCCACGGCCTCACTACGGCTGCGTACCAACTCCGCCTGCGCCGCCGTCAACGTCTTCGATCCGTTCAGCGATTCGGCTCGCCATAGGCGCATGCCTTCTTTTTCTGCGAACTGTTTGAAGAAGATGTCAATGTCGTAGAGGACCTCTACGTGATCGCAGAGGAAGCCTACTGGATGAATGAACACTCCGCGGTGGCCTTTGGCTTTGAGGCTCAGAATTGTTTCCTCTACGGTGGGCCCGATCCACGGGCCTCCGGACATACCCTGGCTCTGGAAGGCGAAGGTCCACGCGTCGTCTGCGAGGCTGGCTGCTTTTGCTACCAGTTGGGCGGTTTCTTTGGACTGGGCTTCATAGGGATCGCCTTCGGTGATGGTGCGCGCGGGCACGCTGTGGGCGGTGAAGATGATGGGCAGCGTGCCGGACCGAGTGTCGGACAACGTGCCGGACATAGTTCCGGAAAACGCTCCGCCGTATTCGGCGTTGGCTTTGGCCCATCCGGCGCGCAGGTTTTCTGCGAAGGCCTTGGCCAGCAGAGGCTGGTCGTGCCACTCGTCGACGAAATCCAGAGTGAAGGGCAGGGCGTCGGTGCCAGTCACAGCGTCGCCAGTCACGTCGGCGCCGGTGACGGCGCTGCGATAGAGCCCTACGCTGGTGCGGGAATTTTGTGGGGCGAGGCAAATGGCGATGACGCGCTCGAATTTTTGGGCGGCGATGGCTTTGACCGCGTCGGCGATGAAGGGCTTCCAGTTGCGCATGCCGACGAAGACGGGCAAGTGCAGCTCTTGCGAAAGCTGGTCGGCCTGGCGAAGAGTCCAGCAGGCGAGCGGCGAGAAGCCGATCAGCGAATAGCGGTGGCGGATTTCTTCGACGACCTGCGGCGGGAGCGGGCGGCCTCCGGTGACGTAGCGGAGAAATTCGGGCGTCTGATCGGGATTCTCGGGGCTGCCGTGGGCCAGCAGCAGCACTGCCGTCTTTGGCCCCGCCAATGACGCAGGCGCGACCCAAAACGAACTGACCTGATTCGCGCAATAGCACGCGCTCCCCAGCCCTAAAGGACACTCGCTCATTTCTTGAACTCCGCCGCTTTGAAATCTGCGGAATGTTCGCGCACGAAATCGCAGAGCGCCTTCACGTTCTCGACCGGAGTCTCCTGCAGAATCCCGTGCCCCAGATTAAAGATGTGGCCCGGTTTTCCCGCGGCGCGCTGCAAAATATCTTCCGCCCTCGACTTCAGCTCTTTCCACTCCGCAAACAGAAGCACCGGATCAAGGTTCCCCTGCACGGCGCCCTTGTTCCCCAGCGCTTTCCAGCCCGTGTCGAGCGGAATCCGCCAGTCGAGCCCGATCACCTCCGCGCCCGATTCCTGCATGGACGGCAGCAGCGTCGCGCTATCGGTTCCGAAATAAATCACCGGTACGCCCGTCTTTTGCAGGCGTTTCACAAGGTCGGTCACATGCGGTAGAACATATCGGCGATAGTCCTCCACGCTCAGGCAGCCCACCCAGCTATCAAAAACCTGAATCGTGTCAGCCCCAGCGCGCACCTGCTCGGCGGAATACTCTGCGGTCACCGACACGAGTTTCTGCATCAACTCGTTCCATGCAGCGGGTGCAGAGTACATCATCTTTTTTGTGTGGATGTAATTTCGCGACCCGCCGCCCTCGATCATGTAGCTTGCCAGCGTGAAGGGCGCGCCGCAGAAGCCGATCACCGGAAGCTTGTCTCCGAAATGCTTGCACACCAGCTTTACCGCTTCCGAAACATAGCCGAGATCCGCTGCGCGATCTGTGCGCAGGCTGCTGACGTCGTCTGCGCTGCGCACCGGCCTTTCGATCTTTGGCCCTTCCCCGGCCGCAAAGTGAAACGGCAGGCCCATGACTTCGAGCGGCAGCAACAGATCGGCAAAAATAATCGCCGCATCGACCTTCAGAATTTCCGCCGCTTCGATTGTTACCTGCGCCGCAACCGCCGGCTTCTTGCAGATTTCGATCAGCGAATATTGCTTGCGAATGGCGCGATATTCCGCCATATAGCGCCCCGCCTGCCGCATGAACCAGACCGGCGTGCGTTCCGTGGGTTGAGCCTTGGCGGCGCGGACAAAAAGAGAATTAGGAGCAGACATAAATCATCCAATTTAGCATTTTTCGAGCGCGGGACGGCCGCACAGGGCGCTCACTTGGCTCCTTATTATTGTCTCGTTTCCCACGAACATCCGCCTGTGATGGCCGTCACGCAGGTGTAGGAAGGAGGCCAGCAACCGTCCGCCCCCGCAGGGAGCCCGTACACGTGGTACCAAACAATCTATTTATTATATTCGGCCTGCATCCACTTCCAGGCGCTGTTCACGATCTGCGCCAGATCGCGCTGCGCGGTCCATCCCAGAACCTGTTTCGCCTTCGAAGCATCGGCAACCAGAATCGGAGGATCCCCCGGCCGCCGCGGCCCAATCGTGCGGCGAACCGGCTTTCCCGTCGCAGCTTCAGCCGCGTGAATCACCTCGAGCACGGAATGCCCGTGCCCGGTGCCAAGATTCAGCGCGAACGAGTCGCCTCCTTGTTCAAGATGCTGCAACGCGCGCACGTGCGCCTCGGCAAGGTCGGTGACGTGAATGTAATCGCGCAGGCAGGTGCCGTCCGGCGTCGGATAATCGGAACCGAAGACGTTTAACTCCGGTCCCTCGGCGGTCGATGCGAGCAGCGCCAGCGGGATCAGGTGAGTTTCCGGATCGTGCAGCTCGCCGGTCTCGCCGCTTTCATCCGCGCCCGCGGCATTGAAGTAACGCAGTCGCGCCGAGCGCAATCCGTAAGCGCGGCTGTAAGCTTCGAGAGCGTTTTCAAAAAACAGCTTCGAGGCTCCGTAGGGATTGATGGGTTCGCGAGGATTCTCCTCGGTGATGGGAACCTTGACGGGAACTCCATAGACCGCGCAGGTCGAGGAAAAGACGAAATGCCGCACGCCCTCGTCCACGCACGAGTTCAGCAGGCTGAGCGCATCAACCGCGTTGTTGCGAAAATATTTGCGAGGATTCGTGACCGATTCGCCCACGTAGGCGTAGGCGGCAAAGTGCATGACGGCGTCCACGCGCGGCAGCACGCGATGCAGCTTCGCCTGATCGGCAATGTCGCCCTCGATGAGCTCAAAGCCCTGCACCAGCCGCTTGAAGCCGGTCACAAGATTGTCGTAGATGATGACTTGATAACCGGCTCGCCGCAATGCGCGAGCCGCATGACTGCCGATATATCCTGCGCCTCCAACGACAAGAACGGCCAATGGAAACCTCGCTTCGCGAAAAAAGGACTCAATTCAATTTATGAATCCATCGGGATTATGGATCCATCAAGATGAAGAATCCAGTTTATCGCAGCGATCAAGCCGCGCGGCGCGGACGATCCTCCGCGGGCGCCATTCTACCCGAGGTGGCAGAGAATTCCCGGGTTCGCAGTGTAGCGGCGGGACGCAATGAACTTCTAGCTTTTCAGGACCTGGTCGACAGTCTGGATGTCGACCAATCCGTTACACCCATAGATCGCCGGGAGGACTCGATCCGCAGGATAGACCCGCCGCAGCGCCGCGACCTTTTCCGTGCCCGCGCGATACGCCGGAAGATACATTCGGCCCAGCAGAGGGTGTCGCCCCCAGGCGCCAGACAATTTGTCTGCGCGTTCTTCCGTGACCAGGAAATCGCGGCGCAGCGCAGCCGCGACTTCTGCCTGCGGTTTGCCTTCGCCCCAGGTCATGTACGACGACTGGTTCTTCGCGTCGTCCTGAAGCAGGGCAAGAAACACGCCGATCTGCAAGTCTTCGTCGGGCAACTGGTCGACTTCAGTGACGCCGTGCGCGATCAAGATCGCGTTATTCGCGATGCCCTCGAACAACGTCGCTGCTCTGGTGTTCATTGTGAGAACGGTGGTCTCGAAGCC
>JBELAC010000311.1:0-5345 GCA_049509215.1 Terriglobales bacterium | reverse complement strand
CATCGACCTGCGGAAAGCATGGGAAGAAGGTCGTGCAGCGGGCTTTATAAATGGGCTACGCAGTCGGTGCCGCTGTTGGAAAAAGCGTGGTCCATGGTGAATCCCGGGCTTCTTAAATTTACTTGTCGGCGAGTGAGGGCTGCAATATACTTACTCCCCTTACTGGGCATTCCCCCCATGCTCAGCGCACTCTGTTGTGCAGCAGAGAATTCCTTTGTGGCCTTCAAAGGGGGGGATATCTCCGTGACAGTTCCAGAGCAGAATGAAAACTCAATTTCCTGTGCTCAGGCGCGCACAGGGGCAATCGCATTGCTAATCGCGATCGCAGTCGTCCTGGCTGTCGTCGGCTTGCCCGCAGCACATGCCCAGACCTTCAACATCCTTTATAACTTCACGGGCGGAAGTGATGGAGGTCGTCCGGGCGCGGGGATAACCAGGGACCGGGCCGGAAACTTCTACGGAACAACTCAGTACGGCGGCGATGAGAGTTGCGATGGCGGGGGACTGCCCGGCTGCGGCGTGCTCTACAAGTTCCAGATGACGAATAAAGGACCGGTGTTAACTCCGCTCTATGACTTTTACGAGGCCTCCGAACCCTTCCCCGAACACCCCGGTGTGCCCACGGTTGGTCCCGATGACGGACTTTATGGCGTTGTCAGCCTGGGAGGGCCCGCCGGTGACGATGTGGGCACAGTGTTCGCTGCAAACCCTTTGAACAGTACCCAGGTGCCGATCGGTTCCGGGCTCTACAGAGTGCTGTACCAATTCAGCGAAACCTCCGACGACGGCTCTTACCCTACGGCGCTCCAGCCGTTGCAGTTCGACGCTGCCGGGAATATTTACGGCGCTACGACCTACGGGGGCTCGGAAAATTTTGGTACGGTGTACGAACTCGTACGCTCAGGCAGCAACTGGACGTACAGCACCCTGTATAGCTTCCTGGGAGGCAAGGATGGAGCCCGTCCTCGCGGCATCACCTTCGACGATGAAGGCAACATCTATGGAGTCGCTTCCGGTGGTGGGAACTCAGGTTGCAGCGACCGTGGCTGCGGGAGCGTTTTCGAATTGACACCTTCGCAATCCGGCTGGACCAAGACCATCCTTCACAGCTTTCAAGCGGGTGTGGATGGGGGATGGCCTGGGCCCTTGATCCGAGACCAAGCCGGCAATCTCTATGGCTTGAACGAACAGTGGGGACCTAATGCCAGCGGCGGCACGGTGTGGGAGCTGTCTCCTTCCGGCGGCAATTGGAACGTCAGCGTGCTCTACGCGTTTCCTACGGCAATCGTGAGTGACTTTGGCCCTTACGCACCGACCATGGATGCTGCCGGGAATCTCTACGGCATAACGGGTTGGGGCGGCCCTAACAACGACGGCCTTCTCTTCAAGTTCACGCCGAATGGTGATAGTTGGAACTTTACGGATCTATATGACTTCGGAAGCAACGCGTGTGTTCCTGAGGGAGCGGTGCTGCTCGACGCGGCCGGTAATATCTACGGCGTTACCGAGGGCTGTGGAAAGTACGGCGGCGGGGTTCTGTGGGAGTTCACGCCGTAAGCATCGGTGACGGGCAGAAGGTCGTGCGGCTGGCTTTACGAGATGGGAATCGGGCTCCGCTTCATCAGGGATTCGCTGGGCTACAATGAAACGTGCGAATCTTAATTGTTGTTGTCATCCTCCTCGCGGTTGCGTTGCCGATTGGATTTGTGGTGATGCGATCGGCGACTCCGGTTGTTAACCTCTCGTCTCCGGTCGCCGTTGTCGGGCAGGCCACTCCCATCGGCGTGCGTGTGAGCGACCGAAACGGAGTGCGTGCGCTGACGGCCACCGTGGAGCAAAATGGCGCTAGCTATCCGGTTTGGCAATCGACCGAGGCGTCGAAAGATGCCGACAGCACGTGGAATTTCACTGTCGGCGTAAAGACCACCCCGCAGTTGAAAGACGGCAAGGCCAAGCTGATCGTGGAAGCGAGTTCCAACGACCTGCTGCGCAAAAGTGGGCGATGGGAAGGCGAGGTCACGGTTGTCACGCAGCCGCCCAGCGTCACCGCCGATTCGGAACAACACTACCTTTATCTCGGCATGGCCGATCTCGCGACCTTTACGGCTTCGGGCGGTTGGACCGAAGCCGGGGTGCGCGTTGGCGACGAGAAGTTTCGCGCTTGGCCGATGCCGGGAGGAAAGCCGGGCATGTTCGCGCTGTATGCGTTTGCGTGGAATATGGTGCCGGGAACGGTGCCGCAGGTGTATGCCTCAAACGGCTCTGGGAACGACGCGACCAGCCCGCTGGTGGTTGTCTTCCCCAAGAAGGAGCAGCCGCATTACACGACGCACGATTTGCAGGTCAGCGACGCCTTCATGAATAAGGTTGTCAACGAGCTTGATCCGAATGGAGCGGGCGATCCGGTGGCGCGATTCGTGAAGATCAACAGCGAGATGCGGCGCGCGAATAACCAGACGCTTGCCGACCTGCGCGTGAAGACGGCGGACCATTTCCTGTGGTCGCAGCCGTTCAAACGGCAGACAAATTCGAAAACCGAGGCGAACTTTGCCGACGTGCGGAACTACATTTATCAGGGAAAGAAGATCGATCAGCAGGTTCATCTAGGATACGATCTGGCGGTGACCCAGCATGTGGGCGTCGAGGCGTCGAATGACGGCAAGGTCGTGTATGCGGCGCCCCTCGGCATTTATGGCAATTGCATTGTCGTCGACCACGGATATGGCTTGCAGACCATCTACGGACATTTGAGCCAGATCAACGTGCACGAGGGCGACATGGTGAAGCAGGGCCAGGTGATGGGCCTGAGCGGCATGACCGGAATGGCGGGAGGCGACCACATCCATTTCGCCATGCAGCTTGATGGAGTGCAGATCGACCCCAAGGAATGGTGGGACGCACACTGGATCAAGGATCACATCGCGAGACGAGTCGAGCTGCCTGAAAAGTGAAGTCGGGTCGGTCGACGAGTGCTGGGCGAAGGCGGGCGGGAAAGCTATGGGGTGGGAAACGGGAATCGAACCCGCAACCGTCGGAGCCACAGTCCGATGCTCTACCAGTTGAGCTATTCCCACCGCAGACGATCATTATAGCAATGCAGTGGGAGTGTTCGCGACGATTCGTGTCCGGCTCATATCGAAAAGCGGATGCGGAGCCGTATGACGCCACGTATGGCACGGGCGGTTCCTCAAGCCGTGAGAGTGAGGAATGAGGTCGCGCGGACAGGAGTGTCCGCGCCACACAAACTTGCCTATCTGCCGACGCCCATGTACTGGAATCCCATGGCGCGCAGACGGGACGAGTCGAGGAGATTTTTTGTGTCGGTGATGATCGGCTGTTTCACCAGGTGACGGATTTTCGCGAAATCCAGGGTGCGGAATTCCGGCCAGCCCGTCGCGACGACTAAAGCATCGGCGCCCTCGGCTACTCCGTAGGCGGATTCGCAATACTTCACCATACCGTTGAGCTGCGGGCGCGCATTGGGAATCGCCACCGGATCGTAGGCGCGCACGCGAGCACCCTTGGCCAGCAGGTTCTGCGTCAGTTGAATGGACGCGGAGCCGGCGACTGAATTCGTGTTCGGCTTGAAGGCCAGTCCGAGAATGCCTACATCTTTGTTCTGTACCGTGTCGAGCGCTTTCGAAACTTTTTGCAGCAGGCGGTCCGCGAGATCGACGTTGACGGCGCGAGCAGCATTCAGAATCTTCAGGTCGACATTGTTCTTTAGGGCGAGACCGGTCAACGAGTCCATGTCGAGTTGGGCGAAGATTCCGCCCATGCCCGCTCCCGGTTGCAGGCAACGAGGAGCGATCTTCTTGTCCAGTCCCAAAGCCAGAGAAAGGCTGACCGCGTCGGCATGCACGTGCTCGCAGAGGCTGGCAATTTCGTTGATGAAGGAAATCTTGGTCGCGACAAAGGCGGTGGTCGCAGATTTGCTTGAGGGACAAAACTGCTTCGCTCGAGGCTGTTCCGAGAATGATCCGATCGGGCCAGTTGAAGTCTTCGACTGCGCAACCATTGGTGAAAAACATGGGTTGGCAGACGAGCAGGCTGCGCAGGCCGTTTGCTTTGACAACTTTTTCGAGAATGGAGGTGGATCCCACGCTCATGGGCGTGACGATCGACAAAACTTGAAAGGCTCCGGCAGCACGCGACAGGCGCAGAACGAGTTGTTCGATTCCATCGGCGGAATCTTCTGCCAGGAAGATCACCTGGGCTCGGCGCGCCAGGTCTTCCGGATCCGCGGAATAGATCAGCCGACCGGAACGGACGTTGCGGCGGATCACTTCCTGCAGATTTTTTTCGTAAAAGGGAATGTTGCCCTTGGCCACTTCCATGATCTGCGTGCCATCAGCATGGCAGCAGCAGACAGGAGTGCCGAAATCGGCCAGGCAGGCGGAGATGACGGTGGCGAGGTAACCGGATCCGTAAACGCCAATTTGCATATTTCACTCTTCTGATCTTTCTTCCGATCAACCCGCAGCCTGGGATCCGGCGCTTGGTTTTTAGCCCGTAAACCTATGGTAAGCCTGCTGTTAGAATTGGCAACGGGCAGGAGTGCAGTGTACTTTTGAACCGGGAAACAGCAGGCTAGTTCAGGGTTTTGAGGGGTTTTTGCGGAACGGTTTTGGGAAAGTTTTGGAGGGGCTAGGAATGCGGCGACAACTGGCCGCGCCCCAACGGCAGCGGCGCCAGATCCTGCCATCGCCCATCCGTCTCGCGCACGAACATCAACTCATCCACATGAACCTGGCGCTTGCCTTCAAATTGCGTCCAGCGTTCGCGCGCAACTTTCATAGCAGTCTGCGCCTGCAGATCGGACTCGACTTTCATGATGGTGAGATGCGGAATATACGGCCAGTTCTCCTCGCAACACAAAGCGTGGCCGCTGAGTTGATCATGCAATTCGCGCATCTTGTAAGCCGCCCGCTTTACCTGAATAAACACGGTTGGAGTCGTGGGCAGAAATGTTTCCACATCACCCAGTTCGACATCGAACGGAACGACGTGACTGCAGGCGTCTTCCAGAAATTCGAGCGCAGCCGATTCGGGGCCGACCAGCACACGCGGAGGCAGGATCGTGAGATGGGCCGGCATGTGGGGCATCGCCGGATGCAGATCCTTGCGGAGTTTTTCGACGAACAACCCGATTGGATTGCGAACGTACGTGACTAGTGCGTAGTGTGAACCTGACATGCTTACGAAGCGGAATTATAGTCGGATGGGGCGCTCATGCCCAGAGCACGTTTTGGTAGTGTCACCAAAGTCACCCTACATTTCCTTCATTTATAATCGAATCCAGTCGGGGCGTAGCGCAGCCTGGTAGCGCACCTGCCTTGGGCGCA
>JBELAC010000310.1:0-4093 GCA_049509215.1 Terriglobales bacterium | reverse complement strand
CACCGGGACCGGATTGAAGAAGTGCATTCCGATAACTTTGTCGGGGCGCTTGGTCAAAGCGGCAATTTTGGTGATGGAGATTGAGGAGGTGTTGGAGGCGAGAATTACTTCGGGCTTCATGATGCGATCGAGGTCGCGGAAGATTTCGGACTTGATTTCGAATTTTTCCGTTGCCGCTTCGACGACTAGATCGCAGGGGGCGAGTTGCGCACGATCGACCGTCGAAGCGATACGGGCCAGGGTGGCGGACTTGTCGGCTTCGGTGATCTTGCTCTTCGAGACTTCGCGATCAAGGTTCTTGCCGATGGTCTGAAGGCCCCGATCGAGGAAGCGCTGCTCGACGTCGCACAGCACAACATTGAATCCGGTGCGGGCGAAGACGTGAGCAATGCCGTTGCCCATGGTGCCAGCTCCGATGACTCCTACCTTTTCGATTGCCATGAATGCCTCGCTAGAAAACAGTAAGGGGACCTACCCAATCTTTGCTAGGCCCCCCGAGCATGTCGATTTCGATTCAATTGCCCAATAATTCCTCGAGCAAAGCATGTTGCGGCTCGGCAAAAGGATTTACGACTGTGACCCCATTCCAAGTAAACCCGGAATGGAGGTCCTCGGAAAGAAGCAAGCGGCAAGCGGCAGCGGATGCGGCCGAGAGCATAATCGCATCCCATATACCGAAGTTATGCCGGGCCGAAACTTCCGCGGCTGCGAACAGGATGGAGGGCGAAGTCTCGATGAGCGCAAAGGTGTCCTGCCAGTCGAGAATACTTTTGCGAGCTTGCTCTGGCTTCCACTGCGCCTTGCGAACGAGGACGTGAAATAACTCACCCAGCGCCTGAACCGGTACAAAAGTGTTTGCGGGGTCGAGCCGTTCAATCACGGAGAGCGCCTTCTTTCTGAGAGGCGCACCATTCACTCCCTCCGCATAGACCAGCACGTTAGTATCGAGGGCAATTCGCAAGTTCAATTTATTCGTAGAGTTCGTCGCGTTTCCAGCGTCCGATGTTTGCTGCCGGTTGCGCGCGGAGGCGCTTCAAAAGCCGCATGCGTGCGCCCGCTGCGGTGGTTGCACCACCCTGGAATGGGGCCAGACGCGCCACTGGGCGGCCGTGACTCGTAACGACAAAACTCTGACCGTCACGAACTTCGCGCAGCAATTGGGAAAAATTCCGATTCGCGTCGGCGGCCGAAATTGCCTTTTCCATCCCGCACTCCTCAGTAGTGATATTACCTACATCTTGAGGGCGCTGTCAATAGGAGCTGTGGCGGAAAATTACGATTTGGGATCGCTCACTTTTCTTTGGCGACTGTGATGCGAGTTTCGGCGCGCTGCAGGGAATCCTCGGCGCGATCGTAGTCCACATCGGTGCTGTTGCTCTTCAGGCGTTCTTCGGCGCGCGTCTTTGCCTTTTCGGCGCGGGCGACGTCAATTTCCTGAGGGCGCTCACAAGTCTCGGCCAGGATTGTGACCTTGTCGGGCAGGACTTCCGCGAATCCCCAAGCCACGGCAAGCGTGTGAGTGGTGCCGCCGGACTTGTAGGTGATGGCGCCGACTTTCAACTCAGTGATCAGCGGGGCGTGGCCGGGAAGGATTCCCAGATAACCGTCAAGGCCGGGAATTTGGGCTTCTTCAGCCGCGTCTTTTACGACCAGTTTGGCGGGGGTGACGATCTCGAGTTGGAAAGTGTCTGCCATTTTAGCTGTCAGCGATCAGCCTTCAGCCATCAGCTAACCCCGATTTACCTGAGGGCTGACGGCTAAATTTCCTATGCTGCTACGGCCTTCATTTTCTCGGCCGTTTCCTGCACTTCTTCGATCGTTCCCTTCATGTAGAAGGCCTGCTCCGGGATGTCGTCGTACTTGCCTTCGACGATTCCGCGGAAGCCTTTTACGGTGTCGGCAATCTTTACGTAGCGTCCCGGCGTGCCCGTAAATTGTTCGGCCACGAAGAACGGCTGCGAGAGGAACTTCTGAATCTTGCGGGCGCGGGCAACGGTCAGCTTCTGATCTTCGCTCAATTCGTCGATACCGAGAATGGCGATGATGTCCTGCAGATCTTTGTAAGTTTGCAGCGTCTTCTTCACCATCTGCGCGACATCGTAGTGATCCTGGCCGACAATGCGCGGGTCGAGAATGCGCGACGTCGAAGCCAGAGGATCGACGGCAGGATAAATACCGATCTCGGTCAAGGCACGCGAAAGAACCGTCGTGGCGTCGAGGTGAGCGAACGTAGTTGCCGGAGCGGGATCGGTCAAATCGTCAGCGGGCACGTAGATCGCCTGCACGGAGGTGACAGAACCTTTCTTCGTGGATGTAATGCGCTCCTGCAATTCGCCCATTTCGGTGGCGAGGTTCGGCTGGTATCCGACGGCGGAGGGCATACGACCCAGGAGCGCGGATACTTCCGATCCAGCTTGCGTGAAACGGAAAATGTTGTCGATGAAGAGGAGCGTGTCACTGCCTTCTTCGTCGCGGAAAAATTCGGCAACGGTCAGAGCCGTGAGAGCGACGCGGAGGCGGGCGCCGGGAGGCTCGGTCATCTGGCCATAGATGAGAGCGGCTTTTGACTCATCGGGCTTGCCAGGCTTGATAACGCCTGACTCGGACATTTCAAGCCACAGGTCGTTGCCTTCACGGGTGCGCTCGCCGACGCCGGCGAAAACGGAGAAACCGCCGTGCTGCTTGGCGACGTTGTTGATGAGTTCCATGATGACGACAGTTTTGCCGACGCCCGCGCCACCGAACAAGCCGATTTTTCCGCCCTTCAGGAAGGGCTGGATGAGGTCAACGACCTTCACGCCGGTCTCGAACATTTCAGCGGTCGTGGATTGCTCATCGAATGCCGGGGCCAAGCGGTGAATGGGCATCCGCTTGTCGTAGGCGACGGGGCCGAGGTTGTCGACCGGTTCGCCGATGACGTTCATCACGCGACCCAGCGTTCCGCGGCCGACTGGAACGGAAATCGGGCCGCCCTGATCGATGGCTTTCATGCCGCGCACCATGCCGTCGGTGGGCTGCATGGCGACGCAACGCACACGGCCTTCTCCCAAGTGCTGCTGCACTTCGAGGATGACATCGATGGGCATCGGGGTGTTGAAGCCCTCGCTGACGACGCGGAGCGCCTGATAGATGGGAGGCATGGACGCCTCGACAAATTGAACGTCAACGGCGGGGCCCGCGACTTGAATTACATGTCCGATATTTTCTGGCATAAAACCTCAGCTTCTAGCCGCTAGCTGCTAGCGAGCAAAATCAAAACCTCAGGGGCTAAAGCCCCGAAACTTTGTGGCCACGTTCGGTGCGGCTAAAGCCGCACCCCTTCAAAACCTATCCCACCTTCGGCGCTGCTAAAGCCGTGCCCTATCCGAATCCGTGGCCTACCCGAATGCGTGGCCTACCCGAATGCGTGGCCTCTGCAAAACCGACTTGTGGAACCATTTCTGGCTCAGCTTGCTAGAAGCTAGTAGCCAGCAGCTAGTGGCTTCTTCATCCTTGTGCGGCTGCGCCGCTGACGATCTCGATAATTTCTTTCGTGATTTTGGCCTGGCGCGCACGGTTCATGATCAGCGTCAGCGAATCAATCATGTCTGACGCATTGTTGGTCGCCGCATCCATGGCGGTCATACGGGCAGCGTGCTCGGCTGCCACGGATTCCATGAGCGCGTGAAAAATCTGAATGCTGATGTACTTCGGCAAAAGTTCGCTAAAGAGCTGTGCGGGCGGCTGCTCATAGATATAGTCGACGTCCGCGGTGGCGAACTTGCCGGCCGCTTCGTCGACCTCGTGCGTATCGAGTGGCCGAACACCGACGCCGGTGGACTTGGCAGCTTCGACTCTGCGCTTGCGCTCTTCTTCAGTCGCTTCTTCCGCCATGCCGATGTCCACTTCGCCAATTTCCTTGATTGGCAAGAGATGCTCAACCACCAGGCGTTGCGCGATGACGGACTTGAATTCGTTATAAACAATGTAAACTCCGTCGATCAACTCATCCGCGAAGCGGGCAACAACGTCCTGGCCGAGGCTTGCAACAAAGTTGTAGTCGACTTTGCCGAGAACTCCCACGTACTCGCCCGTAATTTGAACGCGTCCAGCG
>JBELAC010000031.1:0-27090 GCA_049509215.1 Terriglobales bacterium | reverse complement strand
CATTATGATTTGCTGGTTTGGCCGGAGGCGCCGGCGCCGTTCTATGCGAATGATCCGAAGTTTCGCGAACCGGTCAGCGGGCTGGCCAGGCAGTCGGGAAGCTGGGTGATCGCCGGTTCGATCGGCATTAACCCAGCCATACACGGCGAGGAGTCATCGCAGATTTTCAATTCCGCGGCACTCGTTAGCCCGCAGGGAGACTGGACGGCACGTTATGACAAAGTCCACCTCGTTCCCTTTGGCGAGTATTTGCCGTTTCCGCAGATCTTCGCTTTTGCCGGAGGATTAACAAAGGAAGTTGGAGAATTTCAGCGGGGCAGTTCCCGCGCTCCACTCGACGCGGGCGACCAGCGCTTGGGGACTTTTATCTGCTACGAATCGATTTTTCCGGATGAAGTTCGGCAGTTTGCCCGCGATGGCGCCCAAGTGCTGGTGAATATTTCCAATGACGGCTGGTACGGCGACAGCGGCGCCTGGAAGCAACACCTGCAGCAGACGCGGATGCGGGCGATCGAAAACGACCGCTGGCTGTTGAGCGCGACCAACACTGGACTGACGGCCGTGATCGATCCCTGGGGGCAGGTGGTGGCGGAGGCTCCTCGTAAGCAGCGGACCGCTCTGATCGCGCCCTATGCGCTTATCTCCGGTACCACGTTCTACACGCGGCACGGAGATTGGTTCGCATTTCTGTGTGCGATAATTTCTGTAGGCGCGCTGTTAGCGCGTTTTGTGCTGCGCGCACGCATTGAATTGCGCGGGAGTGAGCGATAAGAAAATGCTAGATGAACTGGAACAGCAATATTCCTCTCTGAAGACGAAGGTTCACGACCTGCGGGAGTATCTTTGACGCTGACAAATTGCGCCAGCAGTTAGTCGAAATCGAAAAGCAGGCTGCGGATCCGGGCCTGTGGTCGAACCCGGCAAGATCTCAACAAGTAATGCGGGAGCGGAAACGACTGGAGGGAGTGTTGTCGCTGGAAGGCGACCTGGTGCGCCGCACCGACGATATCGCCGCCTATTTCGACCTCGGCAAGGAAGGCGAAGAGGTGACCGCCGACTTGCAACGCGAGCTTGATTCGCTACGCGAGCTGGTCGACCGTGTCGAAACTGAAACCTTGCTGTCGGGCGAAAACGATGCGCGCAATGCGATCGTAACCATTCATCCGGGAGCGGGTGGAACCGAGTCGCAGGACTGGGCGGACATGCTGCTGCGCATGTATCTGCGTTGGGCGGAGCGAATGGGGTTCAAGACTGAGATGTATGACTACCAGCCGGGCGAAGAGGCGGGAATCAAGTCCGCGACATTCTCGGTAGTCGGCGAATATGCGTTTGGATATCTGACCAGTGAGATTGGCGTGCACCGATTGGTGCGTATCTCTCCCTTCGATCAGGCCAAGCGGCGGCATACGTCGTTTGCGAGCGTGTATGTTTCGCCGGAGATCGACGATTCGATTGAAGTGATCATCAAGCCTGAGGACATTCGCATCGACACTTATCGGTCGAGCGGCAAGGGCGGACAGCACGTGAATACGACTGATTCGGCGGTGCGGATTACGCACCTTGCAACGGGCCTGGTGTCGGCGTGCCAGAATGAACGTTCGCAGCACAAGAACAAAGACAAGGCGATGAGCATGCTGCGCTCGAAGCTTTACGAGTTCGAGTTGGAGAAGAAAAAAGAAGTTACCAAGCAGATCGAGGATTCGAAACTGGATATTGATTTCGGATCGCAGATCCGATCGTATGTCCTGCAGCCGTACCGGCTGATTAAGGACCATCGCACGAAGCTGGAAATTGGTGATGTGGATCGGGTCATTGACGGCGATTTGCGGCCGGTAATGCAGGCGTATTTGCGGATGCGGCGCGGAGAAAAAAAGCAGTAACAGTTTCGAGATTTCTGCTGTGGTCCAGCGAAATCCTTACCACAGAGTACGCAGAGGGCACAGAGGAACCACGATTGGTGAAAATCTTGCTGAAGCCGCCGAAGCTCGGTCTCCGCCTGCAGCGCGCTTTTCGATATGCTGCGGAGAAGCACGAGGGGCAGGCACGAAAGGGAACGGCGGTCCCATATTTATCGCACCTGATGGCGGTGACTTCACTGGTCCTTGAAGCAGGCGGCGACGAAGACATGGCGATTGCGGCGCTGCTGCATGATGTTGTCGAAGATTGCGGCGGGATGCCGCGGTTGCGTGAAATCCGCAGGCAGTTCGGCGTCCGCGTGGCGAAGATCGTCGAGGGCTGCACGGATTCATTCGGCGAGCCAAAGCCGGAGTGGGTCGAGCGCAAGAAAGGTTATCTGCGCGAAGTAAAGCATGCCGACGCGGATACGCGACTCGTGTCGGCCTCCGACAAGCTGCATAACGTGCGGACAATTCTGACGGATTACCGGAAAGACGGCGAAGGGATCTGGAAGCGCTTCAGTGGAAAGAAAGATGGCACGCTCTGGTACTATCGCGCACTCAGCGATGAATATGCGCGCAAGCCAAATCGCATCACGCGGGAGTTGGAGATCGTGGTCTCGGAACTGGAACGAGCGGTCAGCGGGAAGTCGAGATTAAGTTCGAAAAACGGAAAGCTCCGTTTCAGGCGGGACTCCGGCGCGGCGGCAATCCGTGCCGGGCGGAGAATTCAGGCAGACCGGCGAGGGAGATAAAACCATGCCTCGAATGCTGGACTTGATTCGCAATTCAGAAGTGCCGCCCCACCTGATGCAGTCGGCAGCCCGCGGATCACTTTCGTTGCCGGCTGGGGAAACCATCGAAATTCTTGTCTACCTGGCGCTTCACAACAAAATATTTTCTCAGCAGGCACGGCTCACTCTGGCTGGATGGGATGAAAAAGCCTGCCTGGCGGCGGCGCAGGACCCCGCGACCAGCGCAGATGTGCTCGGCTACTGGGTGGCACTCGAAAATTTGAGAATCCCCTTGTTGCCCGCGCTGGTTGAGAATTCGTCAGTGGAGGAGCGATCGTTGTCGGAGCTGGCAACACAAGGTGCCCGCCCGGTGGTTGATGTATTGCTGGCGAGCCAGCGTGCGAAGAACTCTCCGGGATTGTTGAAGGCTTTGCAATCCAATCCCAACCTGCGCCCGAACGAACTCACGGAGATGGAGAGCAAGTTGGAAGCTTTCCAGACCATCGCGCCGTCCGCGCCTGGCGCGGAGGAACATGCGCCGGATGAAGTTGTCGAGGGAGTATTGACCCAGTATCTGACCGACAACGCCGCGGAACTCGAAAAAGAAAAAGACAAGCCATTTCAGCCCATCGGGGCAATCCGCGAAATTGGTACGGAGCTTCCGGCTGAGGGCGTGCCCGCGGAACCCACCGCGAGCGCGAGTGTGCTCGAAGCAAAGCACGCGCATGACAAGGCCGCAGCAGCGGCGGCTCTCGCCAAGAAACACGCCCCCGCCACCCCAGACCGGCGCGACAGTACGTTGCAGAAGATTGCCAAGCTTGACGTCAAGGGGAGGATTGCCCTAGCGGTTCGCGGCAGCAAAGAAGAGCGGTCGATTCTGATTCGGGACGGCACGAAGCTGGTGGCGCTGGCAGTGCTCGATTCGCCGAAAGTCACCGATGGCGAAGTGGAGGCGTTCGCGCTCCAGAAGAACGTACTCGAAACCGTATTGCGGGCGATTCCTCTGAAACGGCGCTTCGCGAAAAATTACAGCATCATGCGGAATCTGGTTTTCAATCCCCGGACGCCGATCGATCTCGCACTCGGACTGGTGAAGAACCTGCTTGTACATGACCTGAAAAACCTGTCGGGGAATAAAGAGGTCTCGGAGACCATCCGTAAAGTCGCGCTGCGCATGTTCAAGCAGAAAGTTGAGAAGAGGGGCTAGGTCCGTGATGAGTGATCGGAGATGGGGGCTTCTTAACGCTCCCGAATGCCGACCAAGAGCTCGTTCTCAAGTTGCACTCTCACAGCAAGCGTGAGGAAAGAGAGATATTTGAACCAGAGAGATCCCATTTACGAATTGTTAGCGCGCGTGAAAACTATTGCCGTTATCGGCCTGTCGGATAGTCCGATGCGGCCGAGCCAGGGCGTCTCAGCGTACATGCAAGCGCAGGGGTATCGGATTATTCCGGTGAATCCGCAGGTGGCCGAGGCGCTTGGCGAGAAGTCGTATCCATCGCTGCTTGACGTGCCGGCAGAACTCGCAAGGCAGATCGACCTGGTGGATGTTTTCCGGCGGCCTGAGTTTGTGGAAGAGATCGTCGATCAGGCGATTCAGTTGAAGATCCCGGCAATCTGGCTGCAGGAAGGCGTAATCAACGAGCTGGCCGCGGAAAAGGCGCGCCAAGCCGGGATTTTCGTCGTGATGGACCGGTGCATTTTGAAGGAGCACCGGGTGAGGTTTGGGCAGGGCGTCTGACTGGCATACCAGAGTCCTTGCGCTCTGAGCGTTGCCAAAGTTTTTTTTTGAGCTGGAGGGCGCGATCCTCAGGGGCTAAGGCCCACATTTTTCAAGGCCCTAAACGGCACGGCTAAAGCCGTGCCCTACCCAAAACCGACTTATGAGAAAGCCGCTTTCGACAATTTTGTGGCTAGACTCTCTCACTGCGCGCCCCCACCAGGATCACAGTCGCATCATCGCGTAGTCCGGCTCCGTTGGCGAATTTCTTGACGTCCGCGAGCAAGTTCTCGGGTGAGAAGTCGGGCGACTGCAATTGGGCGATCAGGCGCTCGGCGCCGTATTCCTCTCCCGAATCGACTTCGGCTTCGGTAATGCCGTCCGAATAGAATGCAACGCGCGAGTTTGGCTTCAACTCGATTTCGGCTTCGGAGTACCGTGAAGCGGCGATCCCGAGCGGCAGTCCTTGCTCGCTTTGAATCCAGCAATGACTGGATGGATCCCCGAGTTCAACCAGCAGTGGCGACAAATGACCGGCATTTGCAAGCCGCAGCACGCGCTTTTTCGGATCAAGTTCGGCGTAGACCATGGTGACGAAGCGTCCGTCCGGAAAGTCTTCGAGCAGCATGTTGTTCAGGCGAGTCAGGACCTCGGCCGGTCCGGAGGAGATGGGTGCGAGCGAGCGCACCATGCCGCGGGTGGCAGACATGAGAAGCGCAGCCGCCGTTCCCTTGCCGGAAACATCGGCCAACACCAAACCCCAGCGCCCGCCTGAAAGAGGAATGAAGTCGTACCAGTCGCCGCCGACGGCGCCGGCGGGAATCGACAGTCCGGAGACGACAAATCCGGGAATCAAAGGCGATGTGCGCGGTAAAAGCGCCTGCTGGATGATGCGCGCCTCTTCGGCTTCGCGCGTCATCTTTTCGCGCTGCTTCTGTTCGACGTGAAAGCGACGCGCGTTCTGAACCGCGACGGCGACGTGCGAACAGAGTCCCTGGAGCAGGCGGAGTTGCTTTTCGCAGAAGGCGTCGAGATCGTGATGCGAAGCGGTGAAGACGCCGACCAGTTCGCCATCGACCTCGAGCGGAATGGCCACTTCGGAACGAGTCGCAGGCTCGCACGAAACGTAATACGGGTCGCGGCTGACGTCAGGCGCATAGTGCATCTGGCGGGTAAACGCGACATGGCCGGACATGCCCTGCCCGCGATCCTGCTGGCCAACCTTGAAGCGGTGGCCTTTGCCGTGAACCGTGCATCCACGGACGCCAGTCAGCACGAGTTCGCTCTGCGCGGGGTCGTGCAGGTAAAGATTGATCTCGACGCAATCGAGTGAATCGGAGACCTCCCTTACTACACGCTCGATGATTTCATCGAGATTGAGGGTCGAAGTGATGCGCTGGGCAGATTTCTGCAGGCGAATGAGTTCGGCAATCCTCAGATCGCCAGGGGTCGCGAGAGAAAACTGGCTGGGAAGGGCGAAATCCGGGCGGGGAACGGTAGCCACGACAAGAGCCTCCTGAGCAGGCGATGACCGGCGAACTCCCTAAATCAGATTACGAAAATCAGCTCTCCGATTCTCTTTTTGTTCGATGAACCGGCGGTCGTTTGAGGCGTTTAATCTCTTCCAGCCTCTCGCGGATCCTTTTTTCCACACCCTCGTTCGTAGGTTGGTAATAGACGCGATTACGAAGGCTATCGGGCAGGCACTGCATATCGGCGACTTTTTCTTCCGCGTCATGGGCATACTGGTAGCCTTTGCCGTATCCCAGATCCTTCATCAGAGTTGAGGGCGCGTTGCGCAGATGGAGCGGGACTGGTTCGGCGGCGGTTTGCTCGACATCCTGCAAAACGGCTCCATAGGCGGTGTAAAGTGCGTTGGATTTGGGCGCGGCGCTCAGGTAGACGATGGCCTGCGCGAGCGCGAGATTGCCCTCGGGCATGCCGATGAAGTCGACGGCATCGCGGGCGGCCATGCAGAGCGCGAGGGCGTTGGGCTCGGCGAGTCCGATATCTTCGACCGCCATACGGACGACGCGGCGGGCAATGTAGAGTGGATCTTCTCCGGCTTCGAGCATACGGCCGAGCCAGTAAAGTGCGGCGTCGGGATCGCTGTTGCGTACCGATTTGTGCAGCGCGGAGATGAGGTTGTAGTGCTCCTCTCCACTTTTGTCGTAGAGGAGAACGCGCTTCTGGAGCGCCTCGTGGACGATTTCGTCGGTGATCGTGCCACTGGCCGGAAACGCAGCGAGCTGCGTCCCTAGGGATAGAGATGCGGCAACTTCGAGCGCGTTGTAGGCGCTGCGGGCGTCGCCACTGGAATAGGCAGCGATCTTGCCAAGGACTTCATCGGACGCCGCGATATGCATCTGGCCGAGTCCGCGTTCGCTCTCGGTGAGAGCGCGATGCAGCAGCGACACAATCTGCGCCTCGGCGAGTTGCTTGAGCACGTAGACGCGGCAGCGCGAGAGCAGCGCGCCATTGATTTCGAACGACGGATTTTCGGTGGTGGCTCCGATGAGACGGATGCTGCCTTTTTCGACGTGAGGCAAGAAGGCGTCTTGTTGGGCTTTGTTGAAGCGATGGATTTCGTCGACGAAGACGATGGTGCGCGTGCCGTACTGGCGGGCGCGATCGGCATCGGCCATGACCTGCTTGATTTCCTTGATGCCGGCGAGCACGGCGGAAAACTCGATGAATTCGGCTTTGGTGATGCCGGCGATGATCTTGGCGAGGGTTGTCTTGCCGGTGCCGGGAGGGCCCCAGAAGATCATCGAGGTGGGGTCGTCGCGCTCGATCTGGACGCGTAGTGGTTTGCCCGGGCCGACTAAGTGTTCCTGGCCGACGAATTCCTCGAGCGTGCGCGGACGCATGCGGTCAGCGAGCGGGCGCGTGCCGGGAGCAGGAAAATCTTGATTCGGGATGGGCGCGAAAAGGCTCATAAGAACCGAAGTCAGAAGTTAGAAGTCAGATTGCAGAAGTGAAACCAGAACTCACGCCGCGACACCGACCGCTCTCTGGCAACCAGACTGCACCTTCTCAATCTAATTTCCGACTTCTGTCTTTTTTTTACTTCTGCAATCTGACTTCTAACTTCTGACTTGCTCTTGCTGTTTCATACAGCACGATACTCGCCGCGACTCCGGCATTGAGCGATTCAACCTGCGCCGCCTGCGGGATCACGATCGTCTGATCCATCTGATGCAGGATTTCGCGCGGCAGACCTGCTCCTTCATTACCGATAAAGACGGCGAGCGGTAGCGTCCAGGAAACTTCCGGCAGTGGCGTACCTTTGTGCGACGATGTGGCCAGCATGCGCACACCGTTCTTGCGCAGCAGCGTGATCAGCTCGCCGGAAGGTATCTGAAGAAAAGGCAGGCGAAAAATCGAGCCTGCCGAGCCTCGCAGAGCCTTGGAGTTGTAAGGGCTGACGGTTCCTTCGGTAAGAAAAACTCCAGCGGCGCCGAAGGCCTCGGCGGAACGCAAAATCGTGCCGAGATTTCCCGGGTCCTGCAGTCCTGCGGCAACGACCAGCGGGCCGGCGTTTGCGCGGTCCAGGAGCTGAGCGGCGGAGAACGGCTGGAGCTTGAGCAGCGCCGCGACCCCTTGCGGAGTCTCGCTCGTTACAATCGAGTTGAAGAGGGCGTTCGGCAAAACGAGCGTTTCCGT
The DNA here is from genome assembly GCA_049509215.1 of Terriglobales bacterium. Classification (GTDB taxonomy): domain Bacteria; phylum Acidobacteriota; class Terriglobia; order Terriglobales; family Acidobacteriaceae; genus Acidiflorens. Next base: position 19,075 of record JBELAC010000031.1, on the reverse strand, counting down.
GTGCTCGCCGATCTGGGGTAGAAGCTTTTCGGCGAGTGGGCGCGCCGCTTCGCTGAAAAAAACGCTGTTGAGATGCCGGCCGTGGCGCAGCGCTTCTTCGACCAGTTTGACGCCTTCAATCGCGCACTCACCCTGAGGAGTCAACTGGGCGCGGCGGAAGGCGAGCCGCAATTCTTTCAGGCGCGCGTTGTGACGACCACTCACGAGCCGCAGACGGCTTTCCATCCGGGAGGTGTGAGATCGCATGGCCTTCGCGTCCTGCTTCATAGAGTGGGCGCCAGCCTTTAGCGCCAACCCAAGGATAAGCGAAGATCTGGGATTACCAAAGGAGTGCGGCAGGGCTGCGGGCGGGCCTCATGGTATGGTACATTTCACTGTTTAAGCCCACATCTTTCGCGAACCACCAGGAAGGGACCATAGTGCGCGCGGAAATCCTGAAAATTCACGCCGAAACGCCAGAGGCTTCGCTGATCAAGTACGCCGCCGAACAGATCCAGGCCGGCCACGTGCTCGGCATGCCCACCGACACGTTCTATGGGCTGGCGGCGGACCCGTTCAACCTGCGCGCTGTCGAACGAGTGTATGAAATCAAGTCGCGGCTGCGCCATAAGCCGCTGTCGTTGCTGATTGAGCACGTGGACCAGGCCGAGGAATTTGCCCGTCCATTGCCCGACGACTTTCACCTGCTGGCGCGGCGTTTCTGGCCGGGACCGCTGACCATGATCGTACCGGCGGCGTCGCATCTTCCACTGAAAGTGACGGCGAATACGGGGAACGTGGCTTTGCGCGTGCCCGCGGCGGAGATACCGCTGGCAGTCGTACGGGCTGCCAAGATTCCGATTACGGCGACCTCGGCGAACCTGAGCGGAGAGGTCGAATGCACGACGGCGGAACAGGTGCGGGATCAGTTGCAGAATCGCATCTCACTGATCGTAGACGGAGGAGATTCTCCCCGCAACATGGCGTCAACGATCGTGTATTTCAAAGAGGACGGCAGCTGGCAGATTCTGCGCGAAGGGGCCATTGCGGCCAAAGACATTGTTGAAGCGTTGTCGTAGGGCAGGTTTCAGAGTTGCAAGGTTTCAATTGGGCGCCCGCCTAAAGGCGAGAGAAACTTCGATCTTTAGATTGGGAACCTTGAAACCCTGGAACATTGAACGCTGACTATGTCAGAAGACCTCAATCCATCTGACCCAAGAAGACCCATGTGGCTGCGTCCCCTGGCGCTGCTTTTTTTGACAGCGGCGGGCGCGGTTGTCCTGTTCCTGGGAGTAACCGGTTCGCGCGTCGTGCGTACGGCCAGCGAGACACCGGCGCACAAGGCGGATGTGATTGTGATTTTCGGGGCCGCGCAATATGCAGGACATCCTTCGCCGGTATACCGCGCACGCCTGGATCACGGTTATGAATTATTTGATAAAGGCATGGCGCCGGTAGTGATCACGACGGGCGGGGCCGGTCAGGACCCTGAGTTCAGCGAAGGCGGGGTTGGGCGCGATTATCTATTGCGGCGCGGCGTGCCGGAAGAGGCGCTGATCGCCGAAACACAAGGCTCGGACACGGCACTCTCGGCCACGCGGGTCGCCAACATCATGCGCGTAAATGGCATGCACCGATGCATCGCGGTGAGCGACGCGTATCATGTGTTTCGTATCCGCGCATTGCTGGAGCGCGAAGGAATGGACGTGGAAGTGGCGCCGAGGCCGGAATCGCGTCCGCATTCGCTGTGGCAAAGATTCTGGGCCGTCATACGCGAAGCGACCAGTTATCTGCTGTGGAAAGCCGGGATGTCTTAAACAAGCTCTCAGCTCGCAGCTCTTAGCTGTCAGCTCTCAAGCTCCAAGCCTCCTGGAGAACGCAGCGAGATCCCGAATAAGGTCCTGCGTCACTTTTGTCCAGATGTCCGGGCAACTGAGAATACGCCTGAATTCTCTCACTCTAAGAAGCTAAGAGCCGTGCGCCTACCATCCCATCTTCTCCCGCACCCGCGTTACATGCGCCACGTGATGCTTCCCATGCCAGGAATAGAGCGCGAGAGTTTTCTCCAAAGTCATCGGACCCAGTTCGGGATGGCGGAAGGTACGCTTCCAGTCGGCGTCGGTTAGGCTCCGCAACACTATTGTCCAGCGCTGGTGAAGCGAATCGAGCAACGCGAGCGAGTTTTCAATGGGTTGCCGCGAGTCCGGCAACTCGGCCCAGCGATCTTCGAAATACGGCTTGATGGTCGGTTCGTCTTCGGTCAGGGCGAGTTTGAAACGGACATAGGAGTTCATGTGGCTGTCGGGAAGATGGTGGACGACTTGGCGGACCGTCCAGCCGCCGTCGCGATAGGGAGTGTCAAGCTGCGCGTCGGAGAGCCCTTGGACCGCGGCCCGCAAACGGGCGGGCGTCTGCTCAATGTCGTCGAGGTGTTGGTTCTTCTGTTCAACGCTGAGTGGGCCGACGTAGGAGAACTTGCCGATGGGATAGCGGGGATCGGTCATGGGAGCGTAGATGATTGCGACGCACATGCCGTCGCAAAAAAAGTTCAGTCCTTGTGACCGTACCCGAATGGTAGTGCGCACGTCTCAGAGGACAAAATGGAGGGTTAGACGAACCACATCCGGCGAGGAGCCCTATTTCACCATCGCGAGCACGCGAACGGGAGTTCGGCCCGTGCTTTTGTTCTTTTCTGGAGCCACGATGATGAGCGAACCCGTTGCCGGCAGCGTCGCCAGCCGAGTCGTGCCTTCGACCACGTAGTTTCCATGAAGCGCGATCTGGCGAGCCAGTGTGCGATCGGAGGAAAAATCCGGCTGCGTCTCGATGGCGAAGCCAGTCGTGTAACGCGCGTCCATGAGGAACTGCGCCGCGTCTGCGGTGATCGGCGGCAGAGCCGATGCAGCCGCATGGTCCGCCACGCTGTGACGGATGGCGACGATTGCGCCTTGAGGTATGGTACCGTGCTGAGATTCCCAAGCGGCAATGTCATCGAGTGAAATCTGGGACGCGGAAGCCGGCGAGACATCAAGGTCCATCACGACCAGCGGCGCGATCAGGCGCTCCGCCGGGATTTGGCCTGCGGTCCAGGTTCCGGGAATGAGTGTGTCGGGCGCGACGATGAGCGTGCGGGATTCTTCTGAAATCTTAGAAGGCTTTGTGGGCGCGCTGTGCAGCGGCACATTCCGCTCAGTGTCAGCCGGCTGCCCGGTAAGATCGACCACGTGCGAATAGCGATTTGGAGACAGCGGCTCATGCCGCCGGTCTGCGAAGAGCAGAATTGCGAGGACGAGCGCGTACGCGATAATGAAGCTGCGAATTCGCATCAGTTCAAGCTTCTATTGTTGCTCTCCCGGAGACCAAGTTCAATCCACGGTAGTACATGACCGTATACAGGGCGCGCCCGAAACCAGTGCCGATTTATAGAATGTTCGATGGCGCCTACAGAGTTTTGACCCGCAAACTTTGGTTTCCGATTCAATATTTGCGGCCACCCCGGACGCGATAGAATAGAAGAAATCACTCAGCAGGTTTCTGGTGTGGGCGCATTTTGGGAGTGGCGACGATCATCGTGCCCGCTCTCAAATCCGTCTTCCCGGTCGCTCGCTGAAACTGAGGATTGATGTTCGGCCGCGAAGAAAAAGTTTCCGCTCTCCGGCTCACCGGCGTGCAGTACGTTGTACTCTTCATCTTCCTGCTATTGGCTTATGGCCTGTGGCGGCTGCAGGTGATGCAGAGCGGCAAATACTCGCTGCTGGCCGAGCAGAACCGGGTACGCAACGTGCCGATTCTAGCGCCTCGCGGAAAAATCCTTGATCGCGAAGGCCGCATTATTGTTGACAACTATCCGTCTTTTTCCGCGTTGCTGTTGCGCGACTCGGCGCGCGACCTGACCGCCGACGCAGACGCGATCGCCGCGGGGTTGCACCTGAGCCCCGATGAAGTTCGCCAGCGCATACGGCACTTCTCGGCCATGCCACACTATCAACCGATCTTTCTGAAAGAAGACATCACGCCTGACGAGCTGGCTTTTATCGAGTCGCACAAAAACGAGTTGCCGGAACTCGACACGATCATGGCGCACCGCCGCCTCTATCCGCGCAATGGCTTCATGGCGCACTTGATCGGCTATGTGGGCGAAGTGACGGAAGACATGCTTAACCAGCCGCAGTTTGAGCTTTACAGCCCCGGCGACGTGGTTGGCGTAAGCGGAGTGGAGAAGCAGTACAACAACGTGCTGATGGGCAAGAATGGATCGCGGCGCGCGATTGTCGACAGCAAAGGCAGGGAAGTGGGGCGGCTGGATGAGACTCCGGCAGAACCGGGTAAGCAGTTGAAACTGACCGTGGACCTCGATCTGCAGATCGCTGCTGAACAGGCTCTGGATGGGCGGAATGGCGCGATTGTCGCGATGGACCCGAGGACGGGCGAAATCCTCGCCATGGTCAGCCGGCCAACCTTCGATCCCAATGATTTTGCCGTGAAGATTTCCCGCCCCGAGTGGAACAAACTGGTCACCGATGAAGACCATCCGCTGCTCAACAAGGCGATTCAGGCGCAGCTTGCTCCGGGTTCGACCTTCAAAATCATCATGGCGACCGCTGGTTTGCAGGAAGGCATCGCGCAAACCATGCACGTGACGTGCAACGGCGGCGCGACATTTTACGGGCGTTATTTCAAGTGCTGGGTCGTGGCCGAGCACCGCACGCATGGCGTGGTCGAGATCAGCAAGGCAATTTATCAATCGTGCGACGTGTTCTTTTACACGCTGGCGGAAAAGCTTGGTATCGATCGCATTGCTAAGTACGCTACGGCGCTGGGCCTGGGACAGAAGACCGGAATTGATCTGCCGCAGGAAGTCAGTGGCGTGATGCCGTCGGAAGAATGGAAGATTAAGAACTTCAAACAGAAGTGGTATGCGGGAGAAACGATTTCCGTGGGCATTGGACAAGGCGCAGTTGCGGCGACGCCCATTCAGATGGCGCGTGCGATTGGCGCGATTGCCAGCGGCGGGCTGCTGAAGCGTCCGCATGTCATCAATCCGACGGATTTGCCGCCAAATGTGGTTCCGGCGTCGACGACTCCCGACGAGTCTCGCGTAGAAATTGATCCTCAGAACTGGGAGATCATCACCGATGCCATGGCTGCCGTCGTCAATCCCGGAGGCACCGCGGGTTTGTCGCATCTGCAGGGCATCGACTTCGCCGGGAAAACGGGCAGCGCGCAGACCATCAGCAATGCTCTGAAAGCCAAACTCGGTGCGAGCGGTAAGAAGTTCAAGGACAACGGTTGGTTCGTTGGCGTCGAGCCCCGCAGGAATCCGGAAATTGTGGTGTGCGCGCTGCTGGAAGAGGGCGAACACGGATATCTGGCTGCCAGAACGGCGGCGCAAGTGATCAAGGCCTACGTCGAGAAAGAGCGGCGTCAGCCGACCAAAGTTGCTGGATCGGGTGATAAGAAGGTCGAGATCGGCGCCGTGTGGAGTGACTCGGACTCGGCCAAAGATGCGCACGACGGCGACCATCTCAAGGCGGGGCACTTTGCTCTCGACGTCGCGCGAAGCAAAGCTCCATTGGCAGTTGCTGCTCCCGGAATGCGGTAAAAGCCCCGGAGTGCTCAGCTAGAACCAGAGTGCCAGGCGGCAGCAGCAGATTCTCCGTCGCTTCGCTCCTTGGAAAGACAAGAATCTAATTTCCGGAAGAACGAAATGTCGCATTGCTGCACGCTTTGCACTCCCGTGATACGTTAATTCCGCGATGAAAAGCAGCGCCCCACTTGCGATCGACACCGCGGCCGCTCGCGGCGCGACCTATGCCGACGCGCGCGTGGTTGCAACTCGCAGTCGTTCGCTGACTACCAAGAACGGCCGCGTTGGCCATGCGTCCGAATTCGACTCGGTGGGAATCGGTATCCGCGTGATCGCTGGGGGGGCATGGGGTTTTGCCGCAACGGCTGAACTGAGCCGCAGCGCGGTCGAGGCGACCGCCGCGCGTGCGGTCGAGATCGCGCAGGCGTCGGCTCGCGTTAAGCTTGAGAACGTCCGCCTGGCGCATGAGCCGCCAGCTATCGCGGAGTGGACAACGCCCTACAAGGTCGATCCGTTCTCGACGCCGGTCGAACAGAATCTCGACCTGCTGCTCAAGGCAGACGCCGAGATGAATTCGGTCGTGGGCGTCACGCTGACTGAAACGGGCATGAATTTTGTGCGCGAGGAATCGTGGTTCCTTTCTTCGGAGGGAGCCGACATTCATCAAACCAAGTATTCAACCGGCGCCGGGCACACAGCCTACGCGTTCGCCGGAAATGAAATCCAGAAACGCTCATATCCGAATTCGTTTGGCGGCCAGTGGCAGAACCGTGGGTACGAGCTGATCGAGGAGATGAAGCTGGTCGAAAACGCGCGCCGGATCGGCGAAGAGGCGGTGGCGTTGCATCAGGCCGAGCAATGTCCCGAAGGCGAATTCACCATTATTCTCGACGGATCGCAGCTCGGACTGCAGATCCACGAGTCGATCGGGCATCCGATTGAGTTGGACCGAGTGCTGGGCATGGAAGCGAACTTTGCCGGCACATCATTTCTTACTCTCGACAAGCTGAATAATCTTCGCTACGGCAGCGAGCTGGTGAACGCGGTCGCCGATGCCCGCGAGGAGCATGGTCCCGGCCTGGGGACATTCGCGTATGACGACGAAGGAGTCGCCGCGCAATCAACCCCCATCATCACCGCAGGACGTTTTACCGGCTATCTCAGTTCTCGCGAAACTGCGCACACGATTGGTCTGACCCGTTCCGGGGGCACGGTGCGCGCCGAGGGCTGGAATCGTCTGCCCATGATCCGCATGACCAACGTGAGCCTTCTGCCGGGCGAAAGAGCGCTGACGCTTGAGCAACTGATCGCCGATACCGACCACGGCATTTATATGGAGACGAACAAGTCATGGTCGATTGACGACAAGCGCTACAACTTCCAGTTCGGTTGCGAGATCGGGTGGGAGATCAGAAAAGGGAAGCGGGTGCGGATGTTGAAGAATCCGTCGTATTCGGGGATCACGACCGAGTTCTGGAATTCGATGGACGCCATCTGCTCGCGTCAGGATTGGACGCTTTGGGGCACGCCGAATTGTGGCAAGGGCCAACCCCAGCAGGTAATGGGGACGGGGCACGGGGCGAGTCCGGCGCGGTTTCGGAAGATACGGGTTGGGTCGGCGTATAAGGGCAGTTAAGGTCTGTTCACCACAGAGGCACAGAGGCACAGAGAAGAGCCAGATGCTAACTCAAGAACAAGCCTCAGACATTTTTGATCGTGTGCGCCGAAGTTCCTCGGCGGATGAGGTCGAGGTGCTCTTCACGGGTGCCCGTTCCGCGCTGACTCGCTTCGCAAATAACACGATTCACCAGAACGTGGAAGACGAGAATTGTGTGGCGTCCATCCGTACAAATTTTGGCGGCCGAACCGCCCGGGCCGCAGCGAATCAGTTTGATGATGCGAGTCTACGGCGGGCGGTGGAAGCTTCGGAGAATCTTGCGCGAGTCCAGGCGGTAGATCCCGACCTCCTTCCGATGCCGGATGTTCGCGAAGCGGGCGCGGACAAGAGTGTCCGCACTACACGTTTTTTTGAACAGACGGCGGCAATCACTCCGGGCGAGCGCGCCGAGGCAGTCAGTCGAATCGTGGCGATTGCCAATAAGAGAGGACTGACAACTGCCGGGATCTATTCCAGTTCCGAATCGATCGAGGGGGTGTTCAACTCCCGCGGACTCGCCCAGTGGCATAACCAGACGCTGGCAGAAGTTTCAATCACGATGCTGGCTGACGATTCTTCCGGCTGGCAGAAGCTGAATTCGACGGATGTACGGAATCTCGATCCCGCGTTACTGGCGGAGAGCGCGGCGCGCAAAGCGGTCGAATCGGCTCATCCGCGCGAAATTCCGCCGGGCAAGTACACCGTTATACTCGAGCCATCGGCCGCGCTCGATATCGTCGGTTTCATGTTCTGGGATTTCAGCGGCATGGGAATTCTGGACCGGCGCTCGTGCCTGAACGATCGCATCGGCACAAAACTGTTCGGCGACAACATCAACATCTGGGACGATGGGGCGCATTCTCTGCAGGCGGGTTCGCCATTCGATGGTGAGGGCATGCAGCGTCAGCGTGTCCAACTGGTCGAGCAGGGAACTGTAAAAAGGATCGTGTACGCGCGCGCGACGGCCGCGAAGATGAAGCGGTCCGAATACGCTGGGAAAGTTGGCCTCATCGAGGCGACCGGTCATGGCTTTCCGCTTCCGAATGAGATGGGAGAGACTCCGCTGAATATTGTTGTAGAAGGTGCGGTCGCGGGCGGCGCGGAAAAACCGCAAACCGTCGACCAGATGATCGCCTCTACCGAGCGCGGAATCCTGGTTACGCGTCTCTGGTATATCCGCGAAGTGGATCCTTACGAGAAGATCGTGACCGGCATGACTCGTGACGGCACCTTCCTGATCGAAAAGGGAAAAGTGCAGTGCGGTCTGCGGAATTTCCGTTTCAATCAGAGCCTGATTGCCATGCTGTCGAATGTTGAAGCGATGGGCGTCCCGGTGCGGGCCTGCGGCGAAGAGTCGTTCGATATGGTCGTGCCGGCGATGAAAGTAAAAGAGTTCAATTTTACGGAAGTGACGAAGTTCTAAGAACTGCATTCCGTGCTCAGCATTCAGTCATCCCAGAGGTAGACGTGAAGAACTTCCGAGACTTGGTTGTTTGGGAAAGGCTCACCAACTTACGCTCGCGGGCTGAAAAGCTCAATGGTGGTCCTTGCTGCTCCTAAGTCCCTGTACCACTGGCATTTCCACACACTTGTTTCATGACCTACGTAATCTTTGCGCTGTGGATAGCGGAGTGTAATCTCGGGCTTGAAATGGTGCATTCCCTGCGTATGGAGAGAGTGACGCAGGAATTGGAAGGGTGGTCGTCTGAACCATGTCGGAAGCCGGCAAACAATCCGTGAACGAGCTCGGTAAGACCCGCAAGGGCTATACGGACGTGCAAGGCGCGGCGCGCTTTCCCATCAGACTGCCGGTAGCGCTGAAGTCGGGCGGCTCCGGACAAGTGGTCGAGACCGAAAATATTTCCGCCAATGGTGTGCTTTTCCGTATGGATGCCGATGTACCCATCGGATCGCCCGTGGACTTCACGATCTCACTTCCCGCCGATGTGGTTGGAGGCGAGGCTGATGTTCAGGTGGACTGCCGCGGACGAGTGGTGCGGAGTTTCGAGGAAAACGGTGGGCGGCGTGGCGTCGGGGTAGTCATCGACGAGTACAGATTTGAGCGCGGGTAGGGGCGCGAAAGAGGACGGATGGCGAGCACTTCGATGAGCGTTGAACCTGGTGACGGCCCTCAGGCGGCGGACAGCCAGGGCACGATCCGCGTCATTGTGGCGGATACGCAAGCCATTTTCCGGGCGGGACTGCGCAAGATCTTCGCCCTGGAAGACGACATCCGAGTGGTCGGTCAGGCGGAGAGCCTGCCCCAGACCATTTCCGCGATTCAAAGATTCTCGGCAGACATCGTGATCTTCGAGGCCGCTTTGACGGCCAATCCGCTCGATACGGTTTCCGATCTATTGCGCCAAAGCCCGAATTGCCGGCTGGTGGTCGTACTGCAGGAGCCGGACCAGGAAATGACGCTGGAGATGTTCCGGCGCGGTGCGCATGCCATCGTTTCGCGCGAAGTCGAGCCCGAAATGCTAGTGGAGTGCCTTCGCAAGGTCTATCAGGGCGAGCCTTGGCTTGAGGCCAAGGCAATTGGATGGGTGCTGGATGCCTATCGCACGCAGGCCCTGCGACCTGCAGGATCGCGCCCTAAGGTGCAACTGACTCCCAAGGAGACTTTGATCGTTTCCTGCGTGACGCAGGGAATGAAGAACAAAGAGATCGCGCTGCGCGTGGGTACAACGGAACAGGTCGTGAAGAATTATCTCCGCAAAGTGTATGACAAGCTGGGCGTGGCCGACCGTCTGGAGTTGGCGCTCTATTGCCTGAATCACCGCGTCATTCAAAAAGACGCCCAAAAGGAATCTCAGAAGGAAGCCGGAACAGAAAGCACGGGTCAGAGTGCTGCACCCGCAAACGAACTTGCCTCACAAGCTCTCGAAATTTCTGCTCCAGCAGCAGCGAACGCCGCCGCTGCCGGTTCGGGATCGCGCTCGTAGCATCATTCTTCTAGTACAATTCTGAGTCGAGATCAATCGTCCGCGGATTCGCGTCGCGGTTGAAGGTTCCGACTTCAGTTCCCCAGATTTCCAGATAGACGCCCCGATCTAACTTTGAGAGCGAGAACGTACGAGGTCAAACAATGAAAGGCGACGCAAAAGTAATAGCTATTTTGAACGAAGTGCTGAAAGCGGAATTGACTGCCATCAACCAGTATTTTCTGCATGCAGAAATGTGCGAAAACTGGGGCTACGAACGGATGGCCAAGCAAATTCGCAAGGAATCGATCGAAGAGATGCAGCACGCGGAAATTCTAATGGAGCGCATTCTCTATCTTGACGGCGCGCCCAATATGACCGACTACTTCAAGATCAATGTCGGCCAGACTTTGAAAGCGCAACTGGAGAACGATCTCCAGCTCGAATATACGGCGGTAAAACGCTTGAATGAAGGAATCAAAGCCGCCGTGGCGGTGGGCGACAACGGTTCGCGAGAACTGATGGAAAAGATCCTGCTGGACGAAGAGCATCACATCGACTGGCTGGAAGCGCAGCTGCACGCGATCAAAGAGATGACGTACGAAAACTATCTCGCGCAGCAGTTGCACAAGGCAGAGGAAAGCTAGCAGCACCAGTCAGCCAGCAGCGCGGGTAGATGCTGGTCGGGGGCGCTGTTAGAATCAATCGAGCCGGAGAGATGGCCGAGTGGCTGAAGGCGCACGCTTGGAAAGCGTGTTTAGGGGAAACTCTAACGTGGGTTCGAATCCCACTCTCTCCGCCAGACAGTCTGGGTTGCAGAGAAGTCCTGCGGCTTCGCGTTGAAAATCGCGAGAAATGGCCGCAATTCTGCAACCCCTTGTTCTCAAACCCCACCGGAGAAAGCGTCTATTCAACACTGCAGCGGGCTTTGCGACCTTTTTCTCCGAAGGGCCGGCGAGCAGTCCAGTTTCCACGACTCCCATCAGGCGAATGCAATGCGATGTCAATCCGGCGATGCAGCGAAAGCGACTTGACTTGTGAGCGTCCAAGAGCGCCCTTGGAAACAATTTGCAGGTGTCCTGACCGTAGGAATCGTCCTTTATCATTCACTACTTGTCTTAGCAAGCCCGCAAGAGGCTGGGGGGCACTCGTCTCAAATGTCGGCCATTCGCTCAAGTGGATTGCAGCTTGCGAGATGCACCCAATGGCGTGCCTAGACCCTAGGGCGTTTATCGTTACCTGCGTGGTGAAACTTCCGACAAGCCGACTTCTGGCCCGGAATAACTTGCGAGCTGCCCGTCACTCACCCGGAATGGTCGTCAAGCGTTCCTGGGAACTGCTGTTAGTGACAATCATCGGCGAACAGTCAGAGACATTTTCCTCAGGAGCGGACTTCAGGCCCCGAAATAATCAACGACGCTGCGGATCGACCTATCGACCACCATAACTCCCTTCTAAGAATTTCTAGAGTATGGAAACTGCGGCACTGGGATGACAAAACACTGTCTCGCGATTCATCGCAACCGATTGCAGCCGTCTAGCTAGTTGCTCCCGAACGCTTGCCTGATCTGATCACGTTTCTCAGTCGGGGCACGATCTTCTGCTAATTTCTCGAAACTGCTCGCCTGCTCGAATTTGTTTTGCCTTTTCATGCAGAGAGCGGCTACTGCATATGATTCCCATCGCGAGTCGTCCAGGGCCTGTGCGTGCCCAGACTCAGAGACGGCCTCGCGATACAACTTCGCGGCCATCAAGATGCGCGCCCTTTGAATAGACGCGTCGTACTCTGCCATTTTAGCTTCCGCAGGCGAGACCTTGCCAGCCGCGTAGGGCGCCAGTGTCGCTATCTCCTCGACAGCTCGTTTTGATTCAGGCCCGTTGGGAGACACCTCCAGATACTTCTCGAAATAGCGCCTCGCTTCGACCCACTTCTGACTTCCTTCCGCAAGAACGCCCAGATTGAACCACGCTGGGGCATACTTGGGATCGAGTTGAGCGACCTTTAGGTAGCCCAAAGCGGCCTTTTCCCTGTCCCGGTCGAGAAGAAAACTCCTAGAGGTCGAGACGAAGAGCTGGCCTGCACAAGCGGTCGCAGCAACCCTTGCTCCACAAGGCGTTGCCGGCTGTGATGCTGCCTCACCGGTGCCGGGCGCCGTGACTTGCGCTCGCATGACGGGCGCAATCGACACAGCGCCCGAAGCTATTAACAGGCTGAGAATGAACGACGCAACGCGCCTTCTTTTGATCATCATATGACCGCTTACTGCTGGCCCCCGCTGTCCGGCATGGCCGCCGCATAGCCGAGCTGCGGCATCACCACGTTCATATTGCCGGTGTTGTAGTTATCGATCGCCCTCCAGGGAGGTCTAATCGCAAAAAACCCGAAACCCAGAATTGCTTGGCCAGAAGACTTACTGCCCATCTCCTCCGGAGTATCCGATGCCAACGGTGCTGGCCCTGTCGTAGGCATGCCTTGGCTCAGCATCTGTCCAATGGGAGTGTTCATCAACGTGCTCAGTGTGGCTTTCACCGACGCGACGTCCGTCCTCACCTCCGCTCTCACCGTCGAGAACAGTCCTTCCAGTTTGTCTATACCGGAAGAGGACGGATTGGGAACATCCGTCTCCTGCTGCACCGTATCCAATACTGCCGGCGGCGGGGGAGTATCCTCGCTATTCTGCATGGCGGCGGCGAAGCCCGGATTCTGCGGAACTATGGACGCGAAGGCAGGGTTCGCGGAGGGATCCGCAGCCGTTGATGCCGTACTTGTCTCAGGTTGATTTTCCGAAGATCCGACAGCAGCGGCTGGATTCAGCGACGATGTGCCCGCTGGTGTCGGTGCCGCGCCTGCCGTTCCGCCCCCGCTGCCTGAGTCATCGCCGGCATTAGCAGTAGACGCCTGACCCTGTGCATAGAGCTGAGCCCGAAGAAGCGCAGCCTGATCCTCCGCATTTCCGGAAGGTGCTGGCACGGACGCTCCCGAGGGGTCCGCAAGAAACGCAGCTCGCTCCCGCGCCCACTGATCCTCCGCCTCGCTTGCCGCTTCCATCTGGGCCGCTTCTTGCTCCACCTTCCGCTCGAGATCGGCCGCCTGCTGCTCCTGTTTCGCCGCACGGGCCGACGCCCATTGGCTCAGCAGTCCCGCCACCTGTTGGGCCAGCTGCCCGGCTTGGTTTGCCCTGCTGTTAGCGCCAGTTGTGCCTATACCCGTCATCCCGCTGGCTCCCATGCCGGACGAAGGACTGGTGCACGCCGTGGAACACGTGGGCCCAGCTCCGCAAGGGCCGCCGCCCGAATATTGCGCTCCCTGGCAGCGCGAATACGCAGCGTACCGCCGCATGCACGAGGCTCCCGGCTCCGTACACTTTGCCGCAGCCTGGTCATATAAGTTGGCGGCCTGCTGGTAATAGCTGGAATCCTGACCCCGTGCCGCGGTTGATATCGCCAGTAGAACAATTGCGACCTTGAAGGTCGAATACCCCGTTGCCTTCATCCCCACCTCCGTCAGAATGGACTGACTGCTTTCACTCCTCCGCAGAGTAATGCGGCATGCATCAGCGCTCGGGCGACTCGGTGAGCTGCTTCTTGATCGGCCAGAAATAGATAGGCGTGCGCCTCTCTGGTTTGTCTAACAAAGCACTTCTTATTATTGCTTGATGGGCAGGAAGCTGACTCTGCCTCGGAAATGAAGGCCCGCTTATCCGGCGATAGTTCGTGTCCTAAATGCTTGTTCCAATAAAATCGGTAGAGACCCGTATAGTCTGAAAAGTCGTTACCCGATGTTCCCGACATCGTAACTAGAAAGCCCTTAGTTGTGCCCTCAGCGTCTTTAGCTAAATCCCCACGATCCGGATTCGTATCACCGCCCTTTTGCTCCTTACTGACGCCCTCGAGTGGAGTTACCCTAATACTAAGTGCGTCGACCTTGGTCAAATCGGAGACACTTCTCCAGCGGTCGATACCGTCCGTCCTTACCAGAAGATCACTCCATTCGAGAGAGCATCTCGCGGACGAGGCAGCGTTAAAAGTCTCGCGAAATGCCCCCATAAAATACCCTTCCTCAGGGGCAAATATTTGATCGGCGGTCGCATCGTTTGCAGTTTTCACGACAAACCTCATGGTATCGTCGAGCGTCGCGGCTTTATTATCTTCGGCGATGCTAGGCCGCCATTCGACAGCCTGCTGCGCCAGAGCTGCGGAGGCTGTTATCAGCGCGAGGCAGACGAGCGCAAACGCTTTCGCTACAATCTTCATTTTTTCCTTTTAGAATGGACTGACTGCCTTCACCCCTCCGCATAACAATGCGGCATGCATCAGGGCTCTGGCCACTCGGTGAGCCGCTTCCTGATCAGCTAGAAATAATTCGCTATGCGCCTCTCTGCCTTGCGTGATGGAACATTTTTTCTTTTCAAAGCCTGCTGCGCAGGAGGCTGGGGCTGACTCTGCCTCAACAATATCGGCCTGTCTGCCAAGGATACCTTTATGTACAAATCGGCTGTATTTCGTAACGTCTGCAATTTGGCTCCCCGATGTTCCCGACATACCGACTATAAAACCGTGGATCGAGCCGTCATCCATGGACGGAGTGACCGCGACGCTAAGAGCATCGACCTTGGATAGGTCGGCGACAAATTTCCATCGGTTGATGTTTGCCCAGTAGCGATCGAATATGTATAAGTCAGACCACTCGATAGTGCATTTTGTCGGCGACGAGGCGCCAACGGTCTCGCGTACCGTGGGCCCCCCATATCCATCGTTCTTTGTCTGATAGGCTGCCCTATCAACGCTGCGGTCATTTGCAGTGCCCACGACAAACTTCAGAGTGTCGTCAAGTGTTGCGGCCTTATTGTCCTCGGCGATGCTAGGCCGCCACTGGGCAGGCTGCTGGGTCAAAGCGGCGGAGCCAACCACCAATGCAAAGCAGAGCAGCGTAGACGCTTTGACTAAAGCCGTCACTCCTTCACAACGAACGGCTTTTGTGACTTCAAGAAAGCAGCAGCGAATATGCACTCGTCTCCTCGTGCGCGGCACCGCGAAATGTTTCCATCTAGAGTGTGTGTGCTAACCAGGCTAGAGTAGGCGTGTTGTCTCTGGAATTGTCAACGTCTGATTGATTTTAGGCCATTTGAAGGGAATGAGCCACTCTAGCCAACGTCGAGGTCACATCAACTAGCTTAGAAAACTACACACTCTTAACACCATGTCTGGACATCAGGAAAGCCAATCTTCGCGGGGTCCTCACGGGAGCGATTCCGGACAGCAGCCGCAAAGGTGACGTGGTCCATAAACGGGCTTCGGGGAAGTTAAGATTGTGACCGCTACCCGGAGGTTATCTGCTTCCCGCGTGCTTGTCGCAACACAGACCGTTTGAGTTGAAGAACTGCCTGACGCACCTCCGGGGTTTCATCGAGCACTTGCATTTGGAAGCCGCGCAGTACATAGCAAGGACGACGCCCGGTTCTGTCCATAACTGGGACACCTCCACATCGTTTCTTCGCAGACATGGCTACCTAACGCCTCAACAAGAGAAGTTAGCCCGCGGCATTTATGCGTTAATCAGCGATGAACGTGTGCATCCACTACTTTCGAAACGCGTCTTTGCACGTCTTCTTCGGAACGTCATCACTGAGTATGGATATAGGTTTCTGACGACAATGAGTGCAAAGGGCATCACCTTGACCACATAGTTTCCGCTAGGTTCATCAGCTCTTGGCCCCAAGTGCCGTGCAGGCGCGCGAATTGACACGTGGAAACGTGGGCTTCGCTAACTGATACGTGGGTCTCGTGGTGAACGGATTCGTCCCGAAAAGTCGGCTTGTGTTACCGAATCATGTCCGTTCTGGTCAGATGACGGACAACCCGGCAGTGGATTGGCGCATGCGGTTCGGCCTACGATTCATATGCTGTTGAACAGCGAACCATCGTCCTTAAAGAGGGGATAGGGGGCCAAAACTGAAATCCGAGCGGTTTGGCGAGCGTGCGCCGTCAATACACGCATTTCCGCGAATTGAAATATTTTTTTCAACTTCATTTTCGGCCCGCGGAAAGAGCTCCCAGCGGGGAGTGGCGAATCCCCGAGCCGCCGTCACCGGATCGCGATGGGGCAAGAAACTGAGCGGGTGTGGACAGCCATGATGTCCCCATAGCCGGGGATACAGGATCTCGAATCCGCGCTGCCAACTGGGGGAACCGAGCTGCCGAAGAGCCGAAACCCGGGCCGTTCGGAGGCCAAAACCGGATGTCTGGGGCAGTTGCACCGTAAGCACACAAGAAACAGCCCCTTACCTGCCAGCCTCCCACTCGCGATTCCGGAAATGTCCCGGCCCAAGCCGGTTTGCCGACCAACCGGGAACTCCTCCATTCGTGGACACAAGGGCGTTTATCGGTACCGATCCGGGCAAACTTCCCCCAAGCCGACTTATGGACCGAAATAATTTCCGGTTTGCCCATCATCCGACAACCATGGTCGGCTCCGGTTTCGGGATACAATAACAATTCATTTTTCGCCCGTTGTTAAGGAAGCGATGACACCAGACCAGCATTTTGCTGCTCGCCCCGCAAGCCCCGCCGCTTTGTTCCAGATCGCACAGCCTGAAAGGGTGGCTCACTTACTATGCGCCTAAATTCTCGCTTGTCCTGCCTCGCACTCCTGTTTCTCGCCCTTAATTCATTCTGCGCAGATTCCTCTATGTTTCGCGGAAACGAGCAGCACAGCGGCGTCTACGATGCCAAGGGAGTTCCGAAATTCGGCAAGGTGAAATGGCAGTTCCATACCGCGGGCCAGGTGATCTCTTCTCCGGCGGTTGTCGGAAGAACCATCTATTTCGGCGGTACCGATGGCAATTTCTACGCGGTCGATCGCGAAGCGGGAACGCAGGAGTGGAAATTCGATGCCAAGAGCCGCATCGCTTCCTCTCCGGCTGTGTCGGATGGCATGGTCTACTTCGGCGCTTACAACGGAGTGTTTTATGCCGTGGACGCGTCGAGCGGCCAACTGAAGTGGAAATTCGAAACTAACGGCGAGCGGCGATTCTCCGCCAAGCACCTGCATGGCTCGCAACCTGCAGGCGAGACCGCGCCTGACCCCTGGGATTGCTACCTTTCCTCGCCGGTAGTTTCGAATGGCGAAGTTTACTTTGGCAGTGGCGACGGCAACGTCTATGCCTTGAATGCGGCGTCCGGCGCATTGAAGTGGAAATTCAAAACTGGGGACGTAGTGCATGCATCGCCCGCGATTGCCAACGGCACCGTGTTCATCGGCAGTTGGGACAGTTACTTCTATGCCCTCAATGCCGCTACCGGGAAGGAGCAATGGCGTTTCAAAACGGGTGACGATCCCGACATTCATAACCAGGCAGGGATCCAGTCCTCGGCCGCGGTGATGGATGGAACGGTTTACTTCGGTTGCCGCGACTCGAACCTGTACGCTCTCGATGCCCACACGGGCCAGAAGAAGTGGGCCTTTTCGACAAAAGGCTCATGGGTGATTACGTCTCCCGCAGTGCGAAATGGAAAGGTCTACTTCGCGACCTCCGACTCCGGCCTGTTTTATGAACTTGACGGCAAGACGGGGAGCGTTGTGTTTTCCCTGAAGTTTCAGGGCTGGCCGACGTTTTCATCCCCAGTGATCGCTGGAGACATGCTTTATGTCGGTTCGACCGCGGGAACCTTGAAAGCTGTCGATCTTGCGAAGCAGGAGATCGCATGGACGTTCCAGACGGATGCCTCCAAACAGAATGGAGCTGCATTCACGAAGCCCGATGGCACAGCGGACTACTATGTTGGTTTCGTGTCGGACTTCTATGACGACCTGATGGCCGGCTACGCCAAACTGCTGACCGTGGGACCCATTCTTTCCTCCCCGGTCGTCGTAGATAACGTGATCTACGTTGGTGGCACGGACGGGAACCTCTACGCGATCATGTAGAGGTTAGCGAGCGATTCCGAACCGCGCCTCATTCAAGCGGTCATCCGCGTGCGATGCGATGGGATGCCATCTATCTTGTCGGCAGTGCGGAAGTAATCCGGGAGTCCCCCGCGCTTCGTCCTCGCGGTCCAGAAACAGGCTTCAAGGAGGTTGGTCGGATTGGTAACGGTAAGTCGGCAAGTGTTTACCGAATCATGTCCGTTCCGATCGGATCACGGACAACCCGGCAGGGATTGGCGAATGCGGTTCGGCGTGCGACTCATAGGCTGTTGAACAGCGCCCCGCCGTCCTTAAAGAGGGGGTCCAAAAATGAAATCCGAGCGGTTTGGCGAGCGTGCGCCGCTTTAACACACACACAAGCGAATGGAATTTTTTTTCCCAACTCGATTTTCGGCCAAAGCGAGCCGCGGCTAATACCCGAGCCGCTGCCACCTGATCGCGAGGGGGGGACAAGAAACCCGGGGTCTGGACAGCCATCATATGTCACCCTCAGCCGGGCTATGGATCTCGAATCGGCGCTGCCAACTGGGAACAACCGAGCGGCCGAAGAGCCGAGCCCCGGGCTGTTCAGAAGCCCAAAACTTGTTGTCTGGGCGCTGCACCATAAGCACACAAGAACACGCCACCTGTAGTTGCCAGCTTCCCACTCGCGATTCCTGAAACGGATGGAGGGGATGGAGATTCTCTCGCAAGTGCAAGAGCAAAACCGCGTGCAAGAACCGATCGCAGAACAATACACGGAGATGGAGTGGAGTCAGGACAACTTTTGCTGGTCACAAATGTTGAGGCCTTTACGTGAGCAAATACGTGGTCCGGTTCCAAACAAGAAACAGCCAGAACAAGTGATACGGCGCCCGCGCGCGGTAAGCGCTCGTGAGAAATCCCACTATCTTAACGCGATGCGCGACTGGATTGGCGAGCGAGAAATGCGGACTGAAAACCGTCGATTCCGGTGGTTCGCTCAAGCGCCTTGATTTGCCTCACAACATCCCACCTTACGC
>JBELAC010000309.1:0-4222 GCA_049509215.1 Terriglobales bacterium | reverse complement strand
TACAATCATTACGTCTTTGCCCAGAGTTTTCGATTGCTCTTCTTGCCCTTTCCGCAACCCTTCTCCAGCCGCCACCATCAGCACGATCGATACAATTCCCCAGGCAATGCCGAACATGGTGAGGAACGCGCGCAGCTTGTGCGCCCAAAGAGTGCGCACCACATCGGTAACCAGGTCTCGCAAAGTCATCGCGTTTCTTGGATTTGGACGCGACCGAACAGGGAAAGTAACCCTGCCGTGCACGTTTCCTGCTGCTATGGGATACGCATCCCGGGCGAAGTTAGTTGCAAGAAAGTTTGTACTGCCGGGCTGGCGGTGGTCCTGAGGGACTGGCGTCGGTGTGTTGCTGAGGGAGGTGGCCTAAGGAATCACGCAGGAACAAGTTCACAGTTGTGGCTTGATAGTGTAGTTCCACTGGGGGAGAGTTTCGTGGGGCTGCAATCGAAGGGAAGCCATTTGATGGGGTGTGGGTTTGAGACCGCAAGGATAGAAACGGCGGTCGAGATAAGCAGTGACTTGAAGTCCGGTTTGGGTTTGCGTGGTACGGGCATAGTTGAGGATCTTCTGATAGGAATCCAGCGGTTCGCCCGCCCAGTTGCGTGAGACTTCGGAGAAGAGGCGGTGCTCGATGGGGTTCCATTTAGAAGCGCCGGTGGGATAGTGGGCAACGGTGACGGCCAGGGCAAAGGAGTTCGCCAGTTGGGACTGGAGCTCGGTTTTCCAGGCATGACAGCGGCAACTGTTGCTGCCACCGGTATCGGCCAGAATGAGCAGTTGGCGGGAACCGCGATAGCGGGTAGAACCTTCCTGGTGCCACCAATGAGCGATGGCATGAGCGGCGAAGGCGGAGGTATCGTGGGAAACGCCGACCACCAGAGCCCCGCGATTTTCCATAACGTCGTAAATCCCATAAGGAATGGCGACTCCAATGGAATCGGTGCGGAAGTCGTGATCATAGACGCAACGCGGGGCTGATTCCCAACGAGATCCGGGATTTTTGAAATTGCCGACGAGCTCGCGTTTCTTGCTGTCGACGCTGACGATGGGCAGATGACGGCGTTGGAAACGGTGGCGCAGCTCGGCCAGATATTCGAACTGAAGATTTCGGTTGGGGCTCGAACTGGTGGAGATCTGCTTTTGATTGACCCGCAGAGAATAGCCCATGTCATGGAGCAGGCGGGCGACGGTATTGGGGGAGACGGCAATGCCGAGTTTGGCCAACTCTTCCGCGATGGTGGTAGTGGTACGGCGAGACCAGCGTAAGCCGGTCATGGGATCGCCGGCGGTATCGTGTTCGAGCAGGCAATGGAGAACGGCGATTAGGTCGGGCGTTTTTTTTCCGTCGGCGTACGCCCCCCGCCGGTGCGACGAGATCGGCCGCTGACCACATTCTGATCGAGCAGTTGCTGCCGACCGCGGGCTACGGTGTGTACATCCAAGCCCAGGAAATCGCCGAGCAGAGTGTCCCCGCCGTGACCCAGGCGGATGGACTCCAGCCCGGCAAACAAGCGGCGCTGTTGTTCATCGAGCAGGCCATAGAACAGGAGGATGGCGGCCTTGAGTTCGTCGGGAGAAGCCTGGAGGTCGGCGGAATGAACGGCGACAGGAATGGCGTGAGCGCTGCGCCGGGCGAGTAACTGCTTGCGGCGAGGGACGGATTCGATGTCGGTATAGAGAAACTGGCCATCCACCTCGATTCGAGCCAGGCGCTGTTGCTCGATCAGATGGCGGAGAGGCTGCTGCACTTCGGCGTGCAGGGCATCGGCCAATTCATGGGCGTAGTAGCCATTGGCCGACTGGCGGACGAAAGTTACCAGGGTAGCCAGCAGCGTGCCGTGACGGGAGAACCAGACACCTTCATGCGACCACAGTCCGCGATCGTCGAAACGAGCGATTTCCGACAGGGTATAGAAGCGGCCGCGATGAGTGTAGCTGGCGAGATATTGAAGCTGCTTCAGTTTACGAAAGACAGTGAGATCGGTGTCTGTGCCGAGGATGCTTTTTAGCTCGGGCAGATCGGCAATCTTGTTACGGCGGAGATGTTGGCGCAGGGCGGAGGGATCGAAGGAAGTGGGTCGCATAATGTTAGAGTTCACACTCCTTGCGTAGGATAGTGAGAACTATAACATAATCAGTCTGGGTTGTAGACGGCGACATTAATCGCGCGCTTCGAGTCTGTGGAGCCCATTTCAGAGGGGGAGGATTGGACTTTCCTGCCTTGTTGGGTGGCTCTAGATGTTGGAATTAACCCTGTCAATGGGTATTTATTGTTGCGAGGTCCCTAAGGGCGCACATATCCAGGTCGACGGCGAACTACGCAGCCGGGAGTATGACAGTAAGAAGACGGACTCCCGGCAGCGGGGTTTGGGAAATCCGAGTCTCTTCGATCCTCACGCTGGATCGCACCAAAAAATCCGCCCCAGAAGATCACGATGTCGAGCCTCGGAAGGATATCCCGCGTAGACTCGCAGCTTTCACTTTCGGAAGCCCGGTCGATGACTGGGCTTCCATTGCCGTCAGACTCTCGCTATGAGTTTCGAATTCATCCTGCCATTTCTGAGACCGATCGAAGCGTCTTCTTGCCGGACTACCAGACGGATTACGACAGGGCTCGCGCCGAGGAAGGAACTCAAACGCCGTCCCTTCCTCGGACTCCATCCCGGCTTCGCCGTGCCCCCAGCACTTCTCCCGATCGGAACTTCAGTGCCGCCACGAGCACTCGCTCGCGGTCGCTGTCGGATGCGCGGTTGCGGATGGCTGGGGTGCACTCGTCCTTTCCATCGGAAAGGCCCTCCCGATTGTCGTCATTGAGCCAATCCAACTCCGGTCCGATTTCAAGCGTTTACCCTCCCCCAAACACGCTGACCAGCTCTTACTACTTCCGACATTCCAACAAACATACGGCGAAAAACAAATTCGCCGGATCGCAGTTCAGTGGAAGGGCTGCTTTGCCTTCGTTTTGCTGCGAATCATGCAGACGGGCGAGGAACCCGTCAAGGTTTCCCTCCGGCTCGCTTCGCTCGACCTATGACTGAACCCTCGCCCGTCTGCATACAAACTCTCCGCTAGAAAACGAAGGCACACAATCGAAGCCCCAAACCAAACTTCGATTGACATTCCGGGCCGTCTGAATAGAAGGTCCGCCGACGCGGGATAGACGTAAACACAAGCCAAACGTTCATGGAGGAGTACGTTTCTATGTCAAGTTCATCATTAGCTACCGATACGTTTGAACCATATGTCAGCTCTGAGGTCGCAGCAAAGTACCTGGGCATCAGTCGGCGCGAGCTGCTGGCCCACACCCGGAGCGGTCGCTTCGTTGGTCATGCCGTCGACCCAAACGCTCGGCGGAAGGACTGGCGCTTCAAGATCAGCGAGCTCGATGCCGCGATGAGCTGTCCGACTCCAGTAACACAGAACAGCTATAATGCAACACGGCAGCCCGGCACCCGGAAAGCGAGCTGAACAGTATGCGCAAGGGTGCAGGACGAGGTTGGTTTCGAAGGAAAGGAGCAAGGTTGTTCTTCTGTTGGTACAACGACCTGGGGTGCGAGCGCACGCGCGTCCTCGGCGATGCCGGTATGACAGATGCCGACGGCTGGATGCTTGTTTCCCGCCTGGGGCTCGACGCCCAAGTGGGACACGGAGATCCGGTTAATGCCAGTTTCGGTGACTTGCTGAGGGTTTGGCTGGATTATGGTAAATCGAAGACGGGGGAGGAGAAGGCGCACTCTTCTCTAGAGGGTGATCGTTCGCGTGCGAAGATGCACTTGGTCTTCTGGAACGATCGCATCGCCAAAGACATTCAGCCACAGGAGATTCAGGCGTGGCTGGACCGAAAGTCGGTCGGCATCCGCAGCAAGCTGCGAAACGAAATTTCCGCAGTTTACCGCCACGGGCAGGCGACAGGATTGATTCCGCGTGGTGCGGAATACAACCCGATGAGTCTAGTCAGTGCGCCGACCAGGTCGGACTTCGAGTCGGTCGATCTCAGTCCAACCGAGTGCTCTGCGATCCTTGAAAAGATCGAAGAGCCCATGGTGCGGGTTCTCGTCGTCGTGGTAGCCGTCACGGGAGCTCGGGCCTCGGAAGTACTGGGACTTCGGTGGGCCGACCTTGATTTCAAAAAAGGGCGGATCCACATTCGCCGCGCCTGGACGCAGGGGAAGCTGGGGAAGCCAAAAAGCCGCCTGAGCCGGAGGCCGGTTCCGATGGTCAACGG
>JBELAC010000308.1:0-4225 GCA_049509215.1 Terriglobales bacterium | reverse complement strand
GCGTCAGCTTAAGCAGGTCCCCAGGGATCGCAATTCTCGATTTGTCGTTATCGCCAATTTTCACTTCGCTTACTACTTTATCTCCGCCGGTTTCAACACCGCAGTATTTCGCTCGTCGTTGGCGATCGTGCGATAGAACTTCTTCAGCTCATCCATCTTGTTGACCGGCACACTGAGTTCCTTGATTTCCATACTGCGAACGTAGTGCAGAGTCCGCCCGTTGGCTTCGGTCTTGCTGTGATAACTGCCAAAGCTATAGTCGACATCGATCGGCGGCGGTAATTCGTCCACTTCATAACCGGGCGGCAATGCAATATCGAAACTGTCGGAATCCCGCCACGGCCCCTCGAATTCGAGTGGAAATTTTCGCGGTTCCTTCGTCTCCAGGATGCCCGACGATTTGATTCCCAGCACGCGGGGACGTACCAGCAGAAGATTGCCGGCGAGTCTCGCGTAATTGTCGGCATGGAAAGAATATTTGAAGCCGAACGGCTGCTCGGTGTGTTCGAAGTTGAGCACACTTGCCTTCTCGATTTGGAAATTCGAGAGCGATCCCGCGAGCAGGCTCTCGATCGGTTTGATGCGGTCGCTGGTGCTCATCAGTGAGCGCAGGCGCGAGCGCTCTGACGAGGCCCGATCTCCTAGACGCACTTCCTGGACATCCCCTTTCAATGTTCCCGTCGCATCCAGCGTAAGTTTGCCGACGCGTTGGATACTATTCATGGAAGACGGTTGTTGCGGCAGCTGTACAAGTTCGCCGCCGTCCGGCGTTACGAGGAGGCCGTAATTGGCTTGCAGGTATCCACCAATCTGGCCAAACGGCGTGACGTCATTGGTTGGATCGAAGAACAGGATCCGGCCTAGTTTGGGATGTTGCATCACGGCAATCAACGACGGATCTTTCACGTCATCCGGCAACCGGATGGCAAGAATCACATGGTTAAACGCCTGATGTGCTGGCGTATCGTGACCTACCGATCCTCTCTGTGTGTTGATCACCACATGGTAGGAGTCCACCCCGATTTCGTGCAGCATGGCGCGCATTAACGTCGCTTTGTCTTTGCAGTCTCCATAGCGGCGAGAGAAAACATCGGAAGCAGTGTGTGGTTGCCAGCCTCCGATCCCTAGCTCGATGCCGACGTAGCGAATGTCATGCTGTTCAAAGCGAGCAATCGCTTGCATCTTTGCAAGCAGCGTGGTCTGGCCAGCCACCAAACTGCTTACCTGTTGCTTGATCGCATCGGAGGCCTCCATCTGCCCGCTGATCAGGCCTCCGTACCAAGTCCCCATGCCCTGCCAACTGAGAAATTCGTTTTTTCGAGATGAGCCACCCGGAGGAATGAAAGAAACGATCATCTGGCCGGCAACGCCTTCCCTGGGAGGCATGTCCGGTTCGTTCCGGATCGCTTTCACATCGCTGACGACCCACTGCGACACAGCGCCGCCTTCGACCGGCTTCACCTCCGGATAGGAAAGCCACGATGCCTTGTATTCCCAGCCGGCGGGAAGTTGCAGCGAATAGTGGCTCTCCCGTGCAGGGTCGGTTTTCTGAAAATCCCATGTGTCCTGCAACCAGAAGGGCCGCTCCTCCACTTCGTATTCGTAACCAACGATGTTTCCGGGATCTGAAGCGGGAATGCGCAGCACTCTGAACTTGACGTCGGAGACCAGTTCGCCGCCGTCGATAGGAGCGGATACGTCGAGCGCTTCTTTGTCCTTGATCTCATAGTCTTTGCCCTGAGCAGGGATGCACCATCCCCGCAGACTATTGATCTTCCGTTCTCGATTAAAGAAGACAAGGAC
Organism: Terriglobales bacterium; assembly: GCA_049509215.1. Lineage (GTDB taxonomy): Bacteria > Acidobacteriota > Terriglobia > Terriglobales > Acidobacteriaceae > Acidiflorens. The sequence goes on along the minus strand of JBELAC010000308.1, from coordinate 2,422 downwards.
AGTCCCGTGCTCGCGGCCTTCCGGACGCAGGATTTTGTAAGCCTCGCGCACGTGCGTTCGGATTTTATCCGCGGACAGCACCGTCACGTTTGTCTCGGAATAGAGCAGCACCGCGTCCGTTTTCTCGTCAAAGGCGGGCAAATTGACGCCGACCAGAGAATGCATCCACGAGGGGGCATCGCCCGCCTCGGCACGCGTCGCACTTCCCGCCACGAACAGGGCGATGCAAAGAAAAATCAGTAGCGCTTGCCAGCTATTTGCTCGCATCGGTCCCTCCCGGCTGTACAACAACCTGCACTCCGTCACTGGTGCGCACTGCCTGAAAAAAGTTGCGCAACGACGTGTAATACTTTGGTTCCAGCAAGAGCGCGTCAATCGTCAGCTTTCTCGTCAAGCGCAGGGTCCCTGTACCTTGTTCCACCTTCGCGTTGTAGACCACCAGTTTCAAGTCTAACTGCTGCGCGGGCGGCACACTGCTCACCTTCCATCCTGGTGGAAGTTCGATCGTCACGTCATCCATCTTCTGGTAAGGATACTCAAAGTAGATGGGCTGAACGCGGTTGGCATGCTCAAAGACTCCCTTCTCACCCGCCGTAAAGATAGCAGCCGGGAGCAGCACACGCCTGCCGGCATTCGATGCCCATCCCGGAATCTTCAGGTCGAATTCCGCCACCAACGGCGTTTCAGAACTTGTCCAATCTGGCTTATTGGTCAGCTCTGCCTCGGCGGTCACCGCGATTTGCGAGGTCGCGCTCTCTTCAAGAGCCTTCTTGCGCGACACTTCATCGGCGTGCCGCTCCTCCACGCGCAGGTGCATTGCTTCCAATCCGACGTAGGTGACCGTCAACTTACCTTCGAGATCGCCAGTATCTGTGAGCCGGAGTTTGCCCACACGTTCAATTCGGGACTCCGCAGGCTCCGGCAGCGTGGTTTTGATCCAAGTTCCGCCGTCCTTATCCAGACGCATGCCCTGCACTCCTGTCTCCGACCAAGGGAGCAAGCCGAATGGCGCGAAAGCCGCACCCGGATCAAAGTAGAGGTCCTTTCCTTTCAACTTGACGAGCACCACATTGGAGTTTAATTTCGCGCTTTGCATCGTTACCGGGTTGAAAAAATACTCGCCGCGATCCGAGACCCAGCAGCCGTAAGCCTCAAAGCCGGCAGCCCGCGCCAATCCAAGGAATAACCAGGTGATTTGAGCACCATTGCCATAGCCGCGCTTCCAGACATCCTCCACATTTTCATCCCACTTCTGTTTTTCCCGCTTTTTCTCCTGCTCCGACTTCTCAACCTCAAAAGTGGTATTCCGAATCTGCTGGACACGGTCATAAATCTTGCGCAGTTTCACATCGTCAGGGTCGGTGGGGGAGATAATTTGCGCAACCGCTTGCTCCATCGCCTTCCGCTTGCCGATAAAACTCTCCAGGTATCCATTCCACTGCTTTCCGGTCTGCTTCCAGAAATCGTCTTTCTGCTGGGAGATGATGCCGCGCGTATAGATAAAATCCACCCGCGACTTAAATTCATTGGGAGGAGGCATATATTCCTCCGTTACGAAAGCGGGTATGTTGGCGGCTTCCATACGAACGATACGGTCGGGGCCCTGTTTTGGCTGGGCGTCCGGCGTGAGCCCCTGCCAACTCCAGCGCAACTGGAATACTTCGTAACCATTCCCCTGATAGGGTTTCAGCGAAAATTTCGCCTTCTTTGTGAAAAGCTCATCGCTCAGAATCCAGTGCGAGTCAAACAGCATGTACTCGCCCAAGTCGATGGTGTAGGAATACTCGATGATGCTGCCCACTTGAACCTCGGGGAGAGTAAAAGTCTTGGCTAGATACTTAACGCCCCGTCCCTTGACGAGTTCCTTGTCGAAAGCCTGGCCGCCAAACTCGACGATGGATCCGTCGGGCCGGATCGTTCTGGCATGCACGCCCACCACATCCTGCTGTCCTTTCAGAAATGGGATTTCGACATTGGCATACTTTCGTCCCTCTTCAGTGAGAACCTTGATGCGCAAGTAATCGTCTTCATGCGAGGTGCGCGTGTTATCGTCCCGGTCTACTTGGCGGTACAAAATGATCGCCGGCGCTCCTGGCGCGAGAGGCTCACTGGTTATTTTGAGTTCGTCAGGTGAAATCGGCTGGAATCCCACGCCAGCCTTTGCTAAGGACGCTCCCAGCGTGCAAACAGCCAGACCGATTGCCAGGCACTTGCCTAATCGTAGAATGGTCATCCTCATCTCCCCCGGGGTAAATACAGACAAAACATATTTGCTGGAAAGCACAATTCGCTGCAGGCGGGAACCATGGACTGCAAGGGAACGCGCAGAAGTGACTGCTGCGACAACACTTTTCCTCCTCCGAATCCGGCCCCCTCAAGCCAAATTCGGCGTGCTCGACTGGAACGCATGAGTATAGCGGGA
>JBELAC010000307.1:0-4228 GCA_049509215.1 Terriglobales bacterium | reverse complement strand
CTTCCGGCGTACGCTTCCGCCGCACGCTCGTCGTCTTACCGTCTTTTTCCTGACGGGTTTCGCTCGCATCATCCACCAGCACGGAAGCAGTGATCCGCCGTACCCTTCCCGCGGGCTGCGAGACGCGCCGCACGCTCTTGCTCACAGCGTAGGTCGCACTCTCCGATTTCGACGACTGATTATCGGCCAGGGCCGTAATCGCTGAACTCGCCGCCGCCCCTCCCGGAAGGTTCGAAGCGGTACCCGGCACACCGGCCGGCCCCGCGCCCCCAGCCAGCTCTTCCGACTTCTGCTGCGACAATGGAGTCGTAGCTTTTGGATCAAACGTTTCCGAAGTGTCTTCGCTCGTGCTGAGGTCGTAATCAACATGCACGCTGGCCCGCACATGCTCGGCGCCCACCACCGGCTCGATGGCATGTACCGCGGCTGCCGCCAGTTCCTCGTCGTCGTCAAAGGAAGCTCGCCCCGAGCCTCCTCGCCTCGCCACAAAAGGTGTGGCCGTGTCCGCATCCACCACCGTCACGTTCTCCGGCCGCAATCCGTCGACTGCGCTCGCCACCAGTTGCGGGATGGCCTGCTGCGCATCCTTCGAAAGCGTACCGCCGCGCGTCTTCACAATCACTGCCGCTTTCGAATCGTGCTCCTGCTCGGTGAACAGCGATTCGCGCGGCAGCACGACGTGAACGCGCACCGCTTCAATTTCTCCCAGCGTCTGCAGTGTGCGCTCCAGTTCTCCTTCCAGAGCGCGCTGGTAGTTCACTTTCTCACTAAAATCGGATCCCGCCCAGTTGGGTGTATCGAACAATTCAAAGCCCAGCCGGGCATTGCGGGGAAGGCCTTGGGCAGCAGTTTCGATCCGCGCAACATCGACGTCTTCCGATGGAACCAGAATGCTGGCGCCATCGGGGGAGATTTCGTAAGGAATATTTTTCTCAGCCAGCCGGCCCGCCAGCGATTGCGCATCGGCGGGTTTCAACCCGGAATAAAGCGTGACGTTCTTCCCGTGGTCGAAAAGCGCGACGAACCCCCAGAGCACCAGACCGACCACCAGCGCGCCTCCGGCCAGCAGAAGCTTCTGCTGCACGCTCAGCCCGCGCAGAAAATCCTGGATCTGTTTAAGTCCCTGATTCAATCGGCCCGTTTCCTCCAGCGGCCCAGCCGCAGAAAAGCGAAGAAGTGTTTTTCTTCCTCAATCCGACTTCTATTTCTGGCTTTCCTAGAATTGCATGTTCGAAATCTGCTGGTAGGCCTGCACGATCTTGTTGCGTACCTGCATCATCAGTTGAAATGAGAGGTCGGCCTTTTCGACCGCGATCATCGCGCTATGCACGTCGGCCCCTTTGCCGTTGAGCAATTGCGCCACCTGGGTTTGCGCCTCGCCCTGCGCGCCCTCCACCGCGTCCATCGACTGCTGCAGGGTGCTCATAAAATCGCCCTCGCCGCTTTCGACCCCGGCTGCAGGAGTTCCACCTGCGGTGCCCGGCGCGGCGATGTCGGCGGGCAAAATGCGAAGCGGAGAAATCGTATTGTTCATCTGTGGCCTCCAGACTCCTGTCATTACTGCAACAGGTTAAGCGACTGTTGGATCATGTTCTTGGTGGCTTGCACGGCGGAAGCATTCAATTCATAGGCTCGCACCGCGCTCAGCAGGTCGGTCATCTCTTCGACCGGATCGACCTGCGGGTAGGCCACATAGCCTTCTGCATTGGCGTCGGGATGTCCCGGTTCGAAGCGCATCACTGGAGGCCGCGCATCGTTGACTACCGCCGCGACCCGCACTGCCGCCTGATTTTCCTGCTGCATTCCTCCAAGCGCCAGCGAAAAGCGCGAGCGCGGCTGCGACTGAAAGATCACCATCTGGCGCCGGTACGGGCCACCTCCGGGCGTGCGCGTGGTCTGGGCATTCGCCATATTCGCGGCTACCACCTCGGCACGTTGCCGCTCGGCTCCCAAGGCCGATCCGCTCAACTCCAGCATTCCAAATAGATTCACGACGTGTTTCCTCCGTTGATGGCGAGCGAAAGGCGGTGAAATTCTGCTTTTAGAAATGCCACCGCAGTCTGAAACCGCAACTGGTTTTCGGCCAGCAGCAGCGACTCCCGCTCGACGCTGACGTTATTGCCATCCGGCCGTTCGTTCAGGCCGCGAATTTCATAGACCGCCGGATGCATCATGGGCTCCCCGTTCAACTCCTCTCCGGCCATCGCCTGCTCGATCTCTCCTGCAAACGTCCGTAGGTCGCGTGCGTGATAGCCCGGCGTATCGATGTTTGCGAGGTTAGACGCCAGGACCTGATGACGGAAGGCGCTCTGGTCGAGCGCCCGCTCCAGACCCCGCATCAACGGCGTTTCAATCAGACTCCCTTCACTCATGGATGCACTCGCTCCTGTAATTGCTACGCGGCGGCAAGCCGAATGCGCGAACTTTATTCCGCACCGTTCGCAGGCTGACCCCAAGCAGTTCCGCGGCCCGTGCCCGATTTCCGCCTGTCGCATCCAGCGTCATCGAAAAAAGCTGCCGCTCCATCTCTTCGAGTGACAGCCCAGCCTTCCACTCGGGCGCGCGCAGCTGCGGCGGAACTGGAATCCTCCCATGTTCGAAGGCCTCGAGCCCGATCTCGCCGCCGTTCGAAAGCGCAACGGCGCGTCGCACAAAGTTCGCCAGCTCCCGGACGTTCCCCGGCCACGACTGTTGTCCCAGGCGCGCGATCAGTTCTTCCGAAAGCCGCGTCGTACTTCCGCGCGCGCTGTAGAGCTGCGCGAAATGACAGGCCAGTTCCCGCACATCGCCAGGCCGCTCGCGCAATGGCGCCAGCGCCACCGGAATTACGTTCAGCCGGTAATAAAGATCGGCCCGGAAACGGCCCTCCGCGATGGCGGTTTCGAGCGGACGGTTCGTGGTCGCAATCACCCGGATATTGACTCTCACTGTTTGGTTCGATCCTAGTCGTTCAAACTCGCGTTCTTGCAGCACGCGCAGCAACTTCGGCTGTAGCGCCATCGGCATCTCGCCTACTTCATCGAGCAGCAGCGTTCCCCCGCTTGCCATTTCGAATTTCCCCGGACGCGCGCCCACCGCCCCGGTGAAAGCGCCGCGTGCGTGCCCGAATAGTTCGCTTTCGAGCAGTGTTTCCGGAAACGCCACGCAATTGACGGCGACGAACGGTCCCGTCTTGCGTGCGCTCTGCCGATGGATGAAGCGTGCTACCAGTTCTTTACCCGTCCCGCTTTCAGCCTCGATCAGCACATCCGCGTCGCTCAATGCCGCCTGCCGTGCGCGGGCCAATGTCTGCAACCACGCCGAAGATTGCCCAATCAGTGGTTCAACCTCCTTGTTCCCTCCTCTATTCTGTAGTTCGGCGCGCCGCAATACCTGGTCGACGGTCAGCTCCAGTTTCTCGAACGACACCGGCTTCACCAGGTAGTCGCACGCTCCATTGCGCATCGCTTCGACCGCATCCGGGACGCAGGCATAGGCAGTCAACAGAATCACCGCCGTGCATGCGTTTGCAGTTTGTACCTCACGCATGAGTTCGAATCCGTCGCATCCTGGCATGCGCACATCGGTGATTACCAGACGGTGCAGTCCCGGGCGGAACTTCGCCAGCGCGTCGCTGCCATTGACCGCTACATCCACCTGCCATCCCCGGCGCGCAAATCGGGCTTCCAGGGCCGCGCGCATTCCTGCGTCATCGTCCGCGATCAGCAGCCGTTTCATGACGGCGCTCCCGCTGCGGATGCGCCGGCAATCCCGGGCGCACAGTTATCCAGGGGAATGTCGGACAACGCTTGTGACGCAGAAGGCAAAATCAAACGGAATGTTGCCCCGTGTCCCGGCCGGCTTTCGGCCACAATCGTGCCGCCGTGCTGCTCGAGAATGCGTCGGCAGACGGCCAGGCCCAATCCCGAACTGCCGGGACGCGTGCTGAATCCAGCGTCAAAAATGCGGGGCAGATCCTCGTCCGCGATCCCCGGCCCGGTATCGCGCACTTCAATCTCAATGCCCGCCCGCCCGCGGTCGGCGCCGCGAATCGACAGCCATCCCCCGCACGGCATGAAACGAAATGCGTTCAGCGCAAGGTTGAGCAATACCTGTTCCAGTAGGTGCCGGTCGGCCTGAATCGGCAATCCCGCCAGCCCGTTGATGATCTGGATCTCCACGCGGGCCTGGTGCGCCAACGGCATCAGGAAGTCATAGGCCCATCCCAGCAGATCGCCCGCATCCATGC
>JBELAC010000306.1:0-4251 GCA_049509215.1 Terriglobales bacterium | reverse complement strand
CGGCACCGAGAAAGCCACGCAGCAGGCATTGGTTCTGGGCCACGATTCCGATCATGTTTTTGAAACATCGGGAATGATTTTGAAGCCCAAGTTCTACGAAAAGCAGTCATTCGAAATGACGGATGCGGATCGCGTGGCCGAAAGAAAGCATTTTGGACTTGAGCCGGATTGCCTGACTGGAATCGTCTTATTTGGTGGACATGGCTCCCGCGTCATGGTCGAGATCGTCAAACGGCTCGACCAAAGCGGCGCTGAGGTGCAGTTGATTCTCATTTGCGGACACAATCAGAAACTCGCGGCCGACCTCAATGCGCTCCAGACCAGAAAGCTCAAGCTCATTCTGGGATTTACCGACAATGTTGAGCACTACATGGCGTTGGCGGATTTCTTCATCGGCAAGCCTGGCCCCGGCTCGATCAGCGAAGCTCTTCAGTTCCACCTGCCAGTCATTGTCGACTGTAATAACAACACACTGCCGCAAGAGCGTTTCAACGCGAAATGGGTCGCGGAGAAAAGCTATGGAATCGTAGTCAACAGCTTCCAGGAAATTGCTCCGGCTGTTCAGCGGCTGATTGAACCTTCCGCATTCAAGCAATTCCGCGACCATGCGAGCGGGTACAAAAATCAGGCCCTGTTTGAAGCATCGGCGATTCTCGAGCACTGTTATCGCGCCCACCAGCGTGAAGATTCTGCTGGCCCTGCCGAGCCTTGTCATTCATCGCGCTAACTTCCTTGCAGGCAGCCCTTCCGCATACAGTCACCCCTCCCCTCAGCTAAAGCTGTTCATGTATCGACCGCAACCGAACACGCCCTCACAATCATTGCATCATGAGAAATCACAGGCATGACCGATAACGGAAATGTTGTTCACATGTTCAGGAGATCGGAATGCGAATTAGAAGAAACGAAGAGTTTGTTAAGTGGTGGAATCGTTGGTCCGCGCGAATTCGTAGAAGTCGCGTTCCGCCCAATCAAGACCCGCCGAAAAACACAGCGGCTGCGGAAACACGAGAAAATATTACCGAACAAAATAGACAGCGGCCTGCTCTCAAACCCTATGGTTTTCACAATTTGACAGAAAAGTGACAGTTTATTGACAACTCAAATCGGTCCCTGGCCTACAGTTTTCGCAGTCGGCGCCGCTTTTCCTGACTCGGGAATCGTCGCGATTTCGATGGTTGCCAAGAGTTGCAACGGGTTCGACGAACTCAACGCGCCTTACGACGCGAAGATCGTGGGGGACTACACGGGGCTTACGCAGCCGTAAACACGCACTGAGATCGTCAAACAAACAGGGGCCGGACCCACACCCGGCCCCTGACTTGTTTGTGGATGTTTGGCAGTGCCTGATTACCAAATCGTTCATTCCGAACGAGGTGAGGGATCTGCTTTCAGCCGAACCTAGCCGCGGCGACGGTAATAAATATTGAACTCAAATCCCGGGTTCGGCGGGAAAATTTCGGCGATCTTTCGCAACCGCTCCGCCATGGGCGCAGGCGCCAGCAGCGGATAATCGCGCTCGCGCAAGTCGTGGTAATCCACGTCGAGATAGAGCGAGAGCAGATAAATCGAAATTGCGTCCGCGAAACTGGCGGCCAAGTATTCGTTCTTGTACTTCTCCGCGTCTGGACCATTCGCGGTCGCCAGCTTGCGCGCTTCCCAGGCGTCAAGTGAAGTTTCTCCGCGTACGTTCGATTCCACCTGCTGCCACGCGAGCTCGGCAAACGCCGCTGAAACACCCGCCCGCTCGACCATCGCATGCCCCACGTTGATGTAGAACTCAAAGGCGATCGAAAACTTGTCGTCCATCAGGCGCGTGGAGATGAAGACGCACTGTGCGTCGCCGATATTCAGATTGCGATGGCAAACCGCGCTGTCGCTGAGCGCCACGTCGTAACGGTCGGCAATCACGGTTTCGTCTCCCTGATTAATGGTCAAGGGGACGAAGTAGTACGCCTTGCGCGTGAGGGAAGCGGCGATCGGACTGGGTACCGCGGCGATCATGCGATCCAGATCATTTTCAGCGACGTTGACTTCGCCGGCGTGCGCGTAGCAAATGCCATTGGCGGCCTGCGAGACGGGGCTGACTTGAACGATCTCCGCGGGGCTGCGGGTAATCGCTGGAGCGGCTTGCGACATGATCGATATTGTAGCGTATGCAGCCAGCGCGGAGCGCGCATCCACTTTCGTCCGTACTCTTGCAATCTCACTTCTAACTTCTGACTTCCTACCGCGTCACCTTAAACAAGACGCCGCAGCAAAATCGCAAGCACGTCCCGGTGAAGTTTCCTCCGCCGTAAGTCATTCCCTAAAGATTCCCTGGGCATCCATTGTCAAAGCACTTGAAAGAGCGAGCCATCCGCACCCCCCCCGTGAAGCCGGAAAGCACTTTTTCCGTCCCGGACTTGGTAAATTCGAAGACAGTGCCGATAATTAGAGCCAGAAGCGGACTTGCCGAATGGCATGGTTCTCACCATTACGCGAACGCGACTTGCGGGAGAACGGCGGATGAAAAGAAAAGATGAAAAGAAAGACAGCGTAACGTCGCCATTCTTGACCTTGAGCGCTCCGAGGTCAAGGCAAGATTCTGCGTTCACTTAAACGAGCCGAAATCCTTGACTTAGTGAGCCACAACCCTACAATTGAATAAGACCCTCAAGACGAAGACGGGCTATGTACCTCGATCTCTAGCAGCTGCTTAGGCGACGATTATTTGAGTAAGTTATTTAAAATCAATACTTTGGAAGAACATATTCTCTGTAACTATCTGATTCTAAAGCATCAGCATTCCATCGCTCGCGAACCCTGCGATCCAACTCCATTATTATCAAGACTTTACTGATAACTATCAGGCGCTCAAGACTTTGGAGGCGAATTATCGCTAACTCGATGATTCTGATAGATCGAGGCAAAGGAAGGCGGAGGAGAGCAGGGGGAGGGGAGGCGTCGGAACCGTGCCGAGCCCTTGGCGGTTCTGACAACCGGATGCAGGTCAAATGTTCGATGGTGTAATTTAAATTCCATGCTGAAACCTGAATCATCACGTCCGCGATGGACCGGCATCTTCGTGCGCGTTTTCGGCTTTACTTTCTTGTTGACGCTGCTCTCGTTTGCGGTCGCGCTGCTGGTGAGCCTGATGGGAACAATCATCTACTCCCAGATGAAGCATGTTGCGCCCAACCTGATGTTCGCCTACAAGGGGATCGCGTTTCCGATTGCGATGTCGGTGGGAGCGGTGGTGCTCATCGTTACCCTGGTGGTGGAAATCAAGAACTACCACCAGCGCAAGGTTCTGGCCGGGATCGAACGGGCCAGTTGAAGATTACTTCCACGAACGTTCGACCGCTGAATGCGGGCAACTCGGCGCCGCGCATCGCGATTCCCATGCCGCATTCGATGGACCGCGAGTATGCCGAGCGGGCCGTGCCGCAGTACGAGGATGCGGTTCGGCAGGCTGGCGGAGAGCCGGTGCGCATCGAACTCGATCAATCTCCTGCTGAAATCAGAAAACAAATCGAAGGCTGCGATGCCGTGCTGTTGCCGGGCAGCCGGGCCGATGTCGATCCGCAGAAATACAATGCGCCGCGGCACGAGAAAACGGTTGAGGTCGATGCGAAGCGGGATGCCGCCGACCGCGTTCTGCTCGACGACGCGTACGAGGCGCGGAAACCTGTGCTCGGCATTTGCTATGGACTGCAGTCGCTGAACGTGTACCGCTCGGGATCACTGGTGCAGCACATCGAGTCGGCGATCAATCACAGCGCAGGGCGCAAGATTTCGAATGCACACACCGTGGAAGTCGATCCCCGGTCGCAGTTGGCGAAAATTATCGGGAGCGAGCACGAACCGGTTGCCGTGAATTCATCGCATCATCAATCGGCAGCGGTTGCCGGGGATGGTTTGCGAATCGTGGCGCGATCTCCGCTGGACGGAGTGATTGAGGCGCTCGAAGGCACTGCGCCGGATCATTTTGTGCTGGCGGTGCAGTGGCATCCGGAACGTTCGGTGAACGATGAGCCCGAAGTGGCGGAGTCGGCGCATAGAATCTTCGAGGCATTTATTCAGGCGGCTCGAGCAAAGGGGCTCGTGGCTGAGGATCGAGGAGAAAGAGATCCCTCGCCGCGCTCGGAATGACAAGGTGGTGAGGGCGACCTGCACTGCGCTCGGGGTGACAAACTCAAAGAAATTCGCTTAAGGGCGCAACCGTTGCAGCAGGACCGTCACATGGGCAATCGCCGCGTTGTCAGTTCC
>JBELAC010000305.1:0-4316 GCA_049509215.1 Terriglobales bacterium | reverse complement strand
GACCTCGGCGCCCAGTTCAAGGAATCGTTGGGCCGCGGCCTTGCCCAGGCCCGTGCCACCGCCAGTGATGAGGATGCGCTTGTTGCTCAGCAGATCGTTTCGAAACATCGTGCGATTGTAAATCCTTCGGGCAGGCTGGACGCCAGGCTCACGAATTTGGACAACGCCGATTCGACATAATTTCGGCTACGTTTTGAGATTTCTGGTTATCGCTCTTGCGCAGTTCCGCAATCACATTTTCGTAGTTTTTCTGATCGCGGTTTTGGCTCAGCTTGAAGCTGGCTTGAATTTCGTCCACCAATATCTCGAAGGCGACAATGCCTCTCATCTGCGATTCAAGAAAGTCCGCAGGCAAACCATCAACCGTGTATCGGCGATCTTCCTCAATGCTTCCCTCGTATCGATCGACCAGGCCTTTTATCAGTTCATGCGCCTCGTCAGGATCGGTTACCAAGCGCGGCCTTCCGTAGACGTGAACAGCGAGGTAGTTCCAGGTCGGCACATTGACATGGTCGTACCAACGAGGAGAGATATACGAATCGGGACCCGTGAAAATGACGAGCGATCGTTCGTCACGTTCCAGCAGCTTCCAATGCTGGTTCGCGCGCGCCATGTGCCCCTGCAACTTCGCGGTACCATCCGCGGATTCGACCAGCCGAAGCGGAACATGCGTCGCCGTCGGGACGCCCTGGTTGCAGGTGACAACCGCAGCAAAGCTGTTTCCCTCGATCACTTGCCTGATTTCGGGCCAACGAGTTTCATGAAAGAGTTTCGGAATATACATGATGATTTCCTTCTGAAATGCAGCACGACCATTTAACGATACATCGCATTGCCTCGGTGGAGCGCTATCTATTCCAGCCGGTTGAGCGCCCACTTCGCGTGCCCCGCGACGGACTCATCGGAATCTTCAGCCAGTCTTTTCAGTGTCGGCACAAACTTCTTGTCGCCGCTGTTCCCCATCGCGATCACCGCATTGCGCCGCACTCCCGTGAGCTTCGCGCGCCGGATCGGTGATCCGCGGAACACTGTGCGAAATTCTTGCGCTTGCATCCCGGCAATCCAGTCGAGCGCTGGATTAACCAGCCCATCGCGCGGCTGGAATTCCTCCGCCCTCGTCACCGGCGCTTTGCGGTTCCACGGGCAAACGTCCTGGCAGATGTCGCAGCCGAAAATGTGCCGTCCCATGCCGGCGCGCAAGTCGTCAGGGATTGCGCCGCGCTTTTCGATCGTGAGGTAGGAGATGCACAAACGCGCGTCCAACTCTCCCGGCGCGATAATCGCCTGTGTCGGACAGGCGGCGATACAGCGTGTGCAAGAGCCGCAACGATCGGGCGCAGGCGCGTCGGATGAAAGATTACCAGCCAGATCGGCAGGGGCGGAGTCAGCAGTCAGTCGCGTAGTCGCTTCGAGCGAGGTCAGAATCACGCCGAGAAACAGCCACGAACCGAGCTTCTGGTTGATGATGCAAGTATTCTTGCCGATCCATCCGACGCCAGCGTACTTGGCGTAAACCCGCTCGATCAGAGGACCGGTATCGACATAGGAGCGAAACGAGTGGTTCGTGAGGAGCGAGTGGTGGTTCGCAGAGTTGGTCGACGAAGAGTGGTCCGCGGAGTTCAACAGATCGCGAACCCGGGCTTCCAGTTGGCGCAGGCGACGCAGGACTGCGTCGTGGTAGTCTTCGCGGCTCCAGGCGTAGCGGGAAATCCATCCGCGCGTCGAATCGCCTGCTTGCATGGAATAAGGCTGCGCGGTGTTGTAGTTGATGGCGCAGACAATGACGCTGCGGGCCCACGGAGCGACGTTCGCCAGCTTTGTGCGCTTCAGTTCCGAGGCCTGGTTGCGCGCTTCCATGTACTTCATTTCGCCGTGACGACCATCGGCAATCCATTGGGGGAAAACGCTGAGTTCGCCGAATTCGCGAACCGGAGAGATGCCGCAGAGATCGAAACCGGCTTCGCGTGCGAATTCCTGGATGCGTGTTCGGAGGTCAAAAGACATGGAGTTGGGGCGAACTTGAGGACGGCGATCACCGGAAGTGCAGCCCTATCCTCCACAAAAGGCTACCACTTCCGGATTCGAGCCGCGCGCGTGGGCTCTGAACAACAGCGCGTGACCCGCATCACATCCTCTCGTCACAGAGCCACGTGACAATGAACCTCGGATTGACCTCGGATTTTCTTGGGAGTGCCCGTGTTCAAAATCATCAACGCCCAGTTTATCGCGCCTGGAATCAAGCGGTTCGTCATTGAAGCGCCGCGCATCGCCCGCAAGCAGCGGCCGGGACAGTTTGTCATTGTCCGGGTCAACGAAAGAGGCGAGCGCATTCCACTCACCATCGAGCGTTCCGACGCGGAAAAAGGCACGGTCAACCTCGTCGTGCAATCGATTGGCAAGACGACAACCCTGCTCAACTCGCTTGAAACCGGCGACAGTATTCTCGACATCGTCGGGCCGCTGGGCAAGCCGTCGGAGATCGAGAACTTCGGCACGGTGGTCGTGATGGGCGGAGGCGTTGGCACGGCGATGGCCTATCCGACAGCCGCTGCCATGAAGAAAGCCGGTAACCGCGTCATCACGATTATCGGCGGACGCAACAAAGATCTCGTCATCCTGGAACCGGAAATGCGCGGAGTGAGCGACACCGTATACGTCACCACTGATGACGGCAGCTCCGGTGATAAGGGGCTCGTAACCGACAGGCTTCGTCAGTTGCTTGAAAATGGAACGCGTGTCGACCTGGTGCTGGCAGTGGGACCGATCCCGATGATGCGGGCGGTCGCCGACATGACGCGCAAAGAGCGGATCAAGACGATGGTCAGCTTGAATCCGATCATGATCGATGGCACCGGAATGTGCGGAGGCTGCCGCGTTCTGGTCGAGGGCAAGAGCGAGTTCGCCTGCGTTGACGGGCCGGAGTTCGACGCCCATCGCATCGACTTTGCCGTGCTGGTACAGCGCAATGCGATGTATCGCGATGCCGAGAAGCAGTCGCTCGAAGACTACAGACGCGAATGCGAATACGAAAAGCAGAAAGCCGCAGCTCCAGGCGAAGCTGAAGCCGCGTGCACGCTGGAGGGAAAGTAATGCCGCCCACGAAGTCGAACAATCCTGTCCCCAACAAAGAGCGCATCAAGATGCCGCGGCAGCACATGCCGGAACAACTGCCGGTCATCCGAGCCAAAGAGTTCACGGAAGTAAATCTTGGATACTCGGCGGAACTGGCGCGGCAGGAGGCGTTGCGCTGCCTGGAGTGCGCCAAACCTACCTGCACGAAGGATTGCCCGGTTGGAGTGAAAGTCAAGGAATTCGTTCAGCTGATCGTAGACGGCGATTTCATGGCCGCAGCCGCGAAGATCCGCGAGGATAACGTACTGCCGGCGATCACCGGGCGCGTGTGCCCGCAGGAAGACCACTGCGAAGGCGCTTGCCTGCTGTGCAAGAGAGGCGAGTCGCTCGGCATCGGCTATCTCGAACGCTTCGTCGCCGATTACGAACAGCAGCATTTCGACGTGAAAAGCATCGTAAAAGCGACACCCACGGGGAAGAAAGTCGCTGTTGTGGGCAGCGGTCCTTCCGGCCTCACGGCTGCGGGAGACCTGATACAAAAAGGCCACCAGGTACATGTCTTTGAGGCGCTGCACGAAATTGGCGGCGTGCTGGTATATGGCATTCCAGAATTTCGCCTTCCCAAGAAAATTATTCGTGAACAGGTCGACATCATGCGCGCCATGGGCGTGGTGTTCGAGACCGATGTCGTGGTCGGGCGCACCGTCACGATTAATGAACTGCTGGAAGAAGAGGGCTATGACGCTGTGTTCATCGGGACCGGCGCCGGACTGCCGCAGTTCATGGGCATTCCGGGCGAACATTACAACGGCGTATATTCCGCCAATGAATTCCTGACGCGCATCAACCTGATGCACGCTTATGAATTCCCGAAATACGACGAACCGATCGTCGATTTCCGAGGTAAAAATGTCGCCGTGATTGGCGGTGGGAATACAGCTCTCGACGCCATTCGGTCAGCACTCCGGCTGGGAGCCGGGAAAGCGTATGTACTCTATCGCCGGAGCGAGGCCGAGATGCCTGCCCGTAAAGAAGAAGTGAAGCACGCGAAGGAAGAAGGCATTGAATTCCATGTGCTGACTGCTCCCTTGGAATTCCAAGCGGACGAAAAAGGGTGGCTGACGGGCGCCCGCTGTCAGAAAATGGAGCTGGGCGAACCCGATTCTTCCGGAAGACGCCGCCCCGTTCCCATTGAAGGGTCGGAGTACGTGGTTCCTCTGTCGGTTGCCGTCATCGCAATCGGA
>JBELAC010000304.1:0-4396 GCA_049509215.1 Terriglobales bacterium | reverse complement strand
GATGGCAAGCACCATCCGCCGACTTCACGCCGCCGCTCGGCCCGACCATCTTCGGCACGCAACTCTTCGTACCGGACATCGCCGGTCGCGTCATCGCGCGCCAGAATCCCGACGAAACGAAGGGCAAAGTCTCTCGCCTTTACTTCTACGGCCAAAAGAATTTCCGCAAGAATCCAGCGGCCTACGAGCAGAACATCCAGATCGATACGCCGCTCTCGACCGACTCCAGCGGCGACCTCTTCTTCGGATTCCTCGCCCTCGGTTCCACTCCGCTCAATTTGCAAAGTGGCCTTGCGCGCATCGACGCCAATGGCACCGGAACCTGGGTTTCCGCAGCCGCACTGAGCGGAGATCCCTCCATCATTGAAGTCTCCATCAGTTGCGCGCCGGCGCTCTCGCCCGACGGTAGCATCGTGTATGTCGCCGTCGACAACGGCACTTCGGGATACCTCCTCGCGGTCAACAGCACCACCCTCGCCCTGATCAACAAAGTCCCTTTGCTCGATCCGTCGTCCGGTTGGGACGCCTGGATCTACAGCGGAAGTTCAGCGACGCCGACCGTTGGTCCTGACGGCGACGTCTATTTCGGCGTGCTCGAAAATCCCTTCCCCGCTCACAATGATCGCGGATGGCTGCTCCACTACAACGCCGACCTCACCGTCACCAAGATTCCCGGCAGCTTTGGCTGGGATGACACGGCCTCGATTGTCCCCGCGTCGATCGTCCCGAGCTATGCCGGGACCTCGCAGTACCTCCTGATGACCAAGTACAACAACTACTGCGGCGTGGGCACTGGAACCGGTCTCAACAAAATCGCCATCCTCGACCCGAACGCCACCGAGCCGGACCCCATCGTTCCCGACACGCTGGTCATGAATGAGGTCCTCACGCACCTTGGCGAAACTCCCGATCCCGATTGTCCCGGCGGATTGAAGGAATGGTGCATCAACACCGCAGCCATCGATCCGTTTTCGAAATCGGTTCTCGCAAATAGCGAGGACGGCAATCTCTACCGCTGGGATCTGACGACCAACACCTTCACCCAAGTCATCACCCTTTCCACGGGCATCGGAGAAGCCTATACACCAACCGTGATCGGCGCCGACGGCACCGCTTATGCAATCAACCAGGCCATACTCGACGCGGTCGGAACAACAGCGCACTGATCATGGAGTCCCGATGATCTCTCGACCGTCGCACTCACCAAGTCAGCGTGCTCTGGTCGCCAAATGTTGCGACTAAAATCGAAAGCCCGTGACCTGCGGCTAATCCTGTGACTGGAGTAATGAAGACGCTGCCGTCGCGCTCGGTTCGCGTCGAAGGCAACTCTATAATTCCGCTGTGACCAAGCCATCCAGAGCGGGCGAAGCTGTCTTCATTATCTTTGGCATGGTTTTTGCCTCCGCCGGAATCTTCTTCGCAAGCAGCCTTTTATTCGGTGTACCCGGCCATGTCCAAGGGGATCGCTGGGTGGGAGCGCTGGTCGCCACCATCTTCATCTTCATCGGCCTTGGGATCGTTTTCGCCGCTGTCTACGGGACCCGCAAATTGAAGGAGCAAGCGGCTGCCGAACAAGCAAATCCCCAATCCCCCTGGCTCTGGCGCAAGGACTGGGCCGATCGGCGAGCCGAAAGCAAGAATCGCAGCAGCGCCATCGGCCTTTGGATCATGGCCATCTTCGCAAACACGATTGCGTTCACAGTCGCGTTCTCGACAGTTCCTTCATTCTGGCGAAACTCCGATCCGAAAGCTCTCTTCCCGCTTGTGTTCTGCCTGGCCGGGATCGTCCTGGCCGGTGCCGCCATCCGCGCCAGCATTCGACGGGAGCGTTTTGGCCAAACCTATTTTGAGTTGGCCTCGCTCCCGTTTTCTCCCGGCCAATCCTTGCGGGGCAACATTCACCTGCGCTTCAACACCGATGCCCGGCACGGCATTGACTTGCGCCTTAGCTGCATTCGTCGCGTGATTACCGGCTCGGGCAAGAATCGCTCCGTTCAGGAGAGCGTGCTCTGGCAAGCCGACAGCAACGTGCCGCAAGCAATGCTCGCGCCTGACCCCTTGGGCGATGCCGCCATCCCGGTTGATTTCACCATACCGAGCGACGCGTATGAGTCGTATATCGAGCAGCCCGACGATCAGGTTCTCTGGGTGTTGCACGCGCAGGCCGACGTTCCCGGCGTCAATTATTCGGACGATTTTGAAGTGCCGGTTTTCCGCTCCTCGCTATCTTCTGGCTCATCCACCGTATCAACCGCCTTCTCGTCCCAGCCCGCGCCCGCGGCGCCTGCCTTTGAATTCGATCCTTCCGACGTATCGGCTCCCCCGAACCCCAAAGTTGTGGTCTCGACCGGAATGAGTGGCGGCACCGAATTCTACTTCCCGCCGTTTCGCAACCCTGGCCAGGTTTTGCGTTTGCTCGTTTTCACCGCGGTGTGGACCGCTGTCGTCTATTTCATCAGGCATTCTCAGGCCCCGTGGTTCTTCGGCTTTGTGTTCGGGCTCTTTGACGTCCTTCTTATTTATGCGTTGATTCGGACCGCGACCTCTTCATTCAGTCTGGAACTGGGCAATGGGAAGATCGTTTTCCGTCGCACCGTTCTGGGCATCGGCTCAAGTCGCGAAGTTGCCTTTTCGGAAATCGCTCAGATCTTGACGGTGACGGCTGCTCAACTACAAGGCATGAAAGCTTCTTATTCAGTCTGCCTGTATACCAGGGACGGCCGGAAGCTGAAGCTTGCCGACGCGATCGAAGACCGTCAGGAGGCGCGTTGGGTTGCGGCTCAACTGGAGAAATTCGCCGGCCTAAAACTCGATACTCACGTCGCCGTCCAGGGCAGTTTCGGGCGCAACGGGCCGCCGCCGCAGCGCGGACGAGCGACATCACCCGCAAATTTTCGCAGCAACAGTCCAGTCGCATTCGCAATCGGGCTCGCATTGTTTGTCGTATGGATGGGTTTTGTCGGCTTCCAGATTTTTTCTCAGGCCCACCGTCAACCCAAGCGCGTTCCCAGATCCTCCGCGCAATCACGGCCCGCTCCTCTGCCGCAATCTCCCGTGCGGCAAGTGTCCTACTCGCCGCTCACCGCCCAGGACGTGCAGCGTCTGCAAGCGCTCCCCGATCAGGCGCAAGCCGAGGAATTGCTGGCACGCGCAATTCAGCACGATCCCCGCGCGCTCGAGTTATTCGAGCAGAACATCGGCGCGTGGCACAATCTCGAGCGCACCCCGCAAATCAACGATCTGGAGCAGCGTTCCTGTTTCTCCACCGACCTGCGCGTTCGCTTCGCCAACGCCGATCTCAACCTCGCCCTTGACGGATTCCCGAAAACTGAGCAATCGGCCGGACAACTCATCGCTCAGGCGCAGGCCGATCCCGGGCATCGTCCTTATTTCGCCTACCACATGGGAATGCTCGCAGGCCGGGGCGTGGCCTACGATCGCCTCTATCCCATGCTGGTCAACTACGCCCGCAATGACTCCAATCCGCAGGTGCGGCAATGGGCCGTCGAAGGCATGCGCTATCTCGGCACCGATGAGGCGCTCGCCGAACTCTTCGATTCCTTTACGCACGACCCCTCCAGCGCAGTTCGCGATCGTGCTGGATGCAACGTGTCTGACTGCGGCAACTTCACACGCAAGCAGCGCATGCGCATGGTGCCCGATCTCATCGAGTTAGTCGCCGATCCCCACACCTCGCCGCAAATGCGCAATTGGACTTTTCTCGCGCTCCATGAAATCACCGACCAAAACCTGCCCGCCGATGCCTCTGCCTGGCACGAATGGTACTTACAACACGGCACCGAAAAAATGATCGAGTTCGAACACTTGGACTGGTGGAGAGTCCGGGGCGATCAGTAACGCCATTTTCCTCTTCCGACACGGCGAAATGACTGGGCCAGCGCGAGGCTGGATTATTAACCCTTTTATACATAGAAACCTAGCGAGCGCTCGTGACTTTTGGCCAGTATGGTCGCGTTTCCACTTGAGGCGCAGGACCCGCTGTGATCCAATGTGACAGCGCTGTTTTGATGTGGATCGCCCTCTTATGCGTATTCCAGCCTCTCGATTTTCCACCGCTGCTAAGCGTCTGCCTCAAACAGTACCGCTATTTCTTGGTCGTGCCGCGGTCGTGTTGCTTGTCTTTTCTTTAGGATTCGGATGCTCTCGGGCGCTTTCGCAGGACTATCTGCTCACCAACGACGACTCAGACACCAACGGTGTTTCGTTTTACACCATCGGTCCCGGCGGTGCGCTCAACTTTGCCATGGAAGTTCCCGGTCCCGGTCTCGGCATCAACGGGGGATTATTCGGAATGTCTCGCGTGGTCGCTGTCAATAACGGCGACACGCAGTGCATCTTTGCATCCGAAGCATTTACGAACGACGTCTTCTGGATT
>JBELAC010000303.1:0-4444 GCA_049509215.1 Terriglobales bacterium | reverse complement strand
CGTCTGGGCCAAGTCACGCAATCGCTGGCGACGCCGCGCGGCCTGTGTCGCCCTGATTCGTGGCGCGCGCAAGAAACAGTTTTTCCCGGAGATCAAGCGCCTGACCGAGATCCTTCTCGACGATGACGATGATATGGTGCAGAAGGGACTGGGCTGGCTGCTACGCGAAACGGCAAAACATGATGCGAAACACACGGTCCCCTACCTGATGAAGATCAGAAAGCGCGCCCCGCGGCTCGTACTCCGCACTGCCAGCGAAACGCTGCCTCCTGCTACACGCAAGCGAGTTCTCGCCTAGCTCTTGACATCGCGCCCCTCGTAGCCTGATCAGTCGACATACATCTCGTCCACATAGCACCAGCGCCAGTTTTCACCCGGCTCAAAAGACTGCATGATCGGATGCTTGGTCCCGTGGAAGTGCTTGGTCGCGTGCTTGTTCTTCGACGAGTCGCAACAACCCACATGCCCGCACTCCAGACACTCCCGCAGATGCACCCACGTGTCGCCCATCTCAAGACATTCCTTGCAACCGTTGCCGCTCGGCTTAACTTTGCGAATTTCACCAAGATGACTACATTTTGTGGTTGCCATCAGTCACACTCCTGTCCACATCTGTTTCATGCTTGTATGTGCGCACAACTGAAATGTTTGCGATTGTCTGAAATTCTCGCACCCTCATGCCGCAGAACGATCTTCGCGTAGCCCGCCGTACATGGTTCCCAGCGAGATTTCAGAGACGCGCAAGCCGCTCTTACCTAACGATCGATATTTCATGAATTCACCTCAGGAATTTAGGAATATGGATTCGCTTGCCGCCGGAGGAGATTCCAAATTTTCTCGCGTTTTCCTCGTCTGAGCCGGACGATGGCGCGAACCGCGGCTATCTTCAAACGGCATCGTTCTATGTGCAGCCCGGAGGCGATCAACCCGGCATTTCCGGGGCGAGAATGTTGCGTTCGCCATCCTCCTAAAAGTTTAATGGAGGCTCAGAACGCGGCAGATGGTTCAGGCGATTTCGCAACAAAAAACTCACTTACTCATGGAAGCACCTTTTTCGGCAAAGCGCAGCAGCACTGGCGGAGTGAACGTCACCCCTGCTTTCAGTCTCCCGTGGTCATCGATCTTGTCCCATCCGACATTGGCCAGCACGTAAACCCAGCCATCCAGCGCGATGGCGTGTGTAGGTCCGTCCAGTCCGGGCGTCGACTGTTCGACCACTTCCGCGGAGTCGATTTCAGTCTGGGAGCGATTCAAGTGAAAGCGCATAATGCGCTCAGGTTCCGTGCCATTCTGCACTCCGATCAGCCAATCTCCAACCATGTGCATCCCATCGAGTCCCGTATCGGCCACGGTATCTGGATGAGGGAGCGCAGTGATCGTCTTCCCGACCGTCAAATCGATGATGGCAATCCCCAGGGGATATTCTGGAACAAACAAACGCTTCCCATCAGTAGCGAGAACAGGCGTCTGGGGTGAGAACAGGCCGTCAGCAATCTTTTCCAGTTTGGCTGTATCGAGGTTCTCTCTGTCCCCCCCCGCGATCCGGTAAACCCCTCCGCCGAGGCTGTCCGTGACGTAAACCGTCCCATCCGCCCCAACCGACATGTCTCCCAGAACCGCGGGCTCGCCCGATTCCAGATCGAATCGGCGAACCATCTTGCCATCCCGTGGATCGATCCCCAGCAGCGCCGCCTTGCCATCATCTTCCTTCGGGAAACCTGCAAAATCGGGCATGGCGGAAGAAGTCGCCCACAAAAGCTGGCGGATCGGGTCGAACGACACCGCCAGCATCGGCCATCGCTTCGCTTGCGGCTCAAGAGGCAACTCCTCAAGACCGCACTCACCGGAATTTTTCGGCAATGAAACGCGATACAGAGAATGGTGTTGAACGCTCGAGACAATCAATTTTTGGGAAGTCCGGTCGAACGTCAGATCTTCGGGCATCAGGTCTGCAATCGGCAACACACAAACCTGATCTGCGCGCATAACCGGCGCTTTATTGCGTTCCATCTGCGCGGCAATTTTCTTCCAGCCTGCTTCCACTAGCAGAGGCTTCAGATCTTCGTCGCCCGCAACATCATAGATCAGGCCCAGATTTGCGTAGCGTTCCATCCACTGCAGGGCCACATCCTTGTTGCCCAAATGAGTCTCCACTGACGCCATCCGCAAGGCGTAGGTCGGCGTGAGGCCAGGCAGCGCTTTCCCAATTTCGATCAGAACCTGCCGCATCCCGGCCCAATCTTGCTTTTTCTTCAGCTCGCGGCCCTGCTTGTTTAACTCCAGAAAGTGCACCCGGTCCATGGAAAACAAAGGCGCAACCGCGGTCAACAACAGGAGCAGCATTAGGAGTTTGTTCTTCATTCGATCCTCGCAGTTTGGTGCCTTCGGTCAAAGGAACTCAGTGACCTTTTTCTTCCAGAAATTTCTCCACTTCCAGCGCGGCCATGCAACCCGAACCGGCCGCCGTAATAGCCTGCCGGTAGCGGCGATCCTGCACGTCTCCGCAGGCAAATACGCCGGGTACTTTCGTAAAGACGTTCTTGTGCGTAATCAGGTAGCCGTCGGCGTCGGCTTCGAGCTGACCTTCGAAAATTTTGGCATTCGGGACGTGCCCGATCCCCAGAAACATTGCGCTGGTTGGAAACTCCCAGGTCTCTCCCGACTTGATATTCCGCAGGCGCAGCGCCGTCACTTCCTTCTTGCTGGCATCCAGCACGTCATCGACAACCGTGTCGGTCATGAACTGAATCTTTGGATTTTCGCGGGCCCGGTCGAGCATGATTTTCGAAGCACGAAACTGCTCACGCCGATGGATTAGCGTGACCCTGCTGGCAAAGCGCGTCAAAAACGTCGCTTCTTCCATCGCGGAATCGCCGCCGCCGACCACCGCAATTTCCTTGCCCGAGAAAAAGAATCCGTCACAAGTCGCGCACGAAGAAACGCCATGTCCAATCAGCGCATGCTCATTCGGCAGTCCCAACCAGCGCGCCGACGCTCCACTGGCGATGATCAGCGTGCGCGTCTGGATGACTTCCTTGCCAATCGTCAACTCAAATGGCCGCTTGCTGAGGTCCGCTTTGAGAGCATGCCCCATTCGGTACTCCGCGCCGAAACGCGAAGCCTGCTTCCGCATGTTCTCGATCAGTTCCGGCCCCTGGACGCCTTCGGGAAAGCCGGGAAAGTTCTCAACCTGCGTGGTCATGGAGAGTTGTCCACCCGGTTCGTGCCCTTCGATCACCAGTGGATTGAGGTTGGCTCGGCCCGTATAAAGTGCTGCCGTATGTCCCGCGCAGCCCGAGCCCAAAATGACAACATTGCGAATGTCCATAGGATGAGTACTCATTCAGTAGATTCCGGAAAAATGCTTTCGGTGCAGACCGCAAAAACCGCGCCTGGCTAGGGCTTCTTCTTGCTCTCCGCTCCCGCTTTTGTCGAAGTTCCCACGCCCAGCCGCGTCAACTCCTGTGGCACCGTCCTGCGCACTCCCAGCGCGTCGCGATAGCGATCCAGAATTGCCGACGCCGTGCGAAAAATGGGCTCATACGCACTCTGATCAGGCGCCGGTTTCCCTTCCTCAGCCGGACATCGCGCCAACGCCACCGACGACTTTCCGAATCGCTCGAGCTTAACGTGCGATACGGGAGTATTCGAAGCCAGCATGGCGCTGGCGGAAGTCACCGCTGAGGCGCTGTCTTCGATCGAAACCTGCATCAGATCCTTCGGATCCCGTACTCGCAGCACCAGAATCTCAACCATATTGTTCGCGTCCACGCTGAACGAGTATTGAACATTGCTGAACATGCCGGAATTTGGAAACTCGCGCCGCATGCGCACCCAATCGGCCGACGAGGCCGCATCGGGCGGCAGGGGCTGCATGCCGGGCATCGGTGTATTGGGATCGATCGTCGAATGCCCGCGCGCCACTTCATAATCCTTGCCAAACACCGGCTTGGCTGGAATTTTGGCTAGAGCCGCCGTCAATTCCTTCTGGCCTTCCGCCGAAGGCGAACACACGTTAATCACATTCACCTTGACCGGGGGCTGCTGCGTGGAAGATTGTGTCGAAGGTTGCTGCGCGGAAGGCTGCTGTGAAGAAGGTTGCTGCCCAACCGGTGGTTGCGCCGCCGAAGGTTCTTGCGCCCAAATCGTCGTCACCGCCATGACGATTGCAGTCACGCAAGCAATCAGAATTTTTCGAGGAAGCACGCCGAAATTGTATCAGGGGAGGTTAGAGTTAGAGGTTAGAGGTTAGAGGGTCAGATTGCAGAGGTGGAAGTGACAAGTCAAACTGCAGAAGTAAACCTTCGACGAGGGGCGGAGTAGGCAGCCGTTCCAGAAGCGCAGAGATCATGGTCCCCCGAGTTTATGGTCAGCACCGAGAGCCTTACTTCTGCAATCTGCCCTCTGACCACTGCAATCGCTAGTCTCCTGCCGCCGAATCAAC
>JBELAC010000302.1:0-4464 GCA_049509215.1 Terriglobales bacterium | reverse complement strand
AAAAACGCCCGCGGAATGCCGATACGCGCATGGGGGGGCAGTTCCTCGATGCCGCACGTATAGTCGGCAACCGGCACAACAACGCCGGCCCGGTCAATCTCGGCGTCGCTGGCCAGCACCTGCAACATCAAACCAGCGTCGCAAACGCAATTCGTGATCGGCCCGACGTGATCGAACGACCACGATAAAGGAATCACGCCTCGGGTGCTCACCCGCCCGTAGCTGGGCTTCATTCCGACGACGCCGCAGTACGATGCAGGCAGGCGAATCGAGCCGGCCGTATCGGTGCCAACGGCGGCGATGCCCATGCCACATGCCACCGAGGCGGCCGACCCGCCCGACGATCCGCCCGCGATGCGCTCCACGTCCCAGGGATTGTGAACCTCGCCGTAGAAGCTGATCATCGAACTGCCGCCATAGGCGAACTCATGGAGGTTCTGCTTACCAAGGATGATCGCTCCAGCGGCATGCAATCGGCGCACGACTTCGGCATCTTCGTTGGGAACACGTTCTTTGAACAAAGCACTAGCTGCCGTAGTACGAATGCCGGCCGTGTCGATAATGTCTTTCAGCCCAATCGGGATGCCGTGCAACGGCCCCCGATATTTGCCGCGAAAAATTTCCTGCTCGGCGCGGCGGGCCTGGTCGAGCGCGGTTTCGGCCAGCACGGTAGTGAAAGCATTCAGCCTGGGGTTAAGTTTTTCGATGCGCGCCAGGCATTGATGCGTAAGTTCGGCAGGCGAAATTCGGCGCGCGCGAATTTCGTGACACAGGCTCTGGATGGTAGGAAGCAAGCAGTCCTCGAATTATTTGCGACCAGCTTTACGAACTATTTGACCATAAAGATGGTCGTTGAGCGGTGACGGATTGACCGAAGTCGAGAAGATCTCGCCGCGTTTCCGGAAGGATCTACCTTCCAGGTGCCGGCTTGGTCTGCTGGCAGAGCGCGACCACCGTGTCGAGCGCATCGTGCGTGATGAAAGTCGCGGCGTGCCGGAGGTCTGTCTCGGAGAGCACGGTTGACTGGCCCACGAAAGCCAACGTCATGCGGATACGCGTGCCCCCTTTTAGATCGGGGCCGAAGGTTACATGCTGCTCCGCCGTCACACCCATCGCGTGGTCGATCAGATTCACCGATCGAGGTGGACTGATGGCCGTAACGACGGCAGAAACCGTAGCCTTCACAGGAACAAGCAGCAGATAGCGGATGCGGCTCCCCACTTGCCAGGGCTCGCCTTGGCTCCAGACCGCTTCCTCATAAATCCCTCGATTCAGCAGGCGATCGAGATTCTGAAAGGCCCGGAAAGCCTCATCTACTGACACTGGAACGGTGACCGAGTATTCGACGTTGAGCGGCACGCTATGACCCTGAACCGCGCGGATTATGCTCCGATTCCCAGAGGAAGACAAGGACGAAGTTGCGATTGTTCCAGTTCAAGCAACTTGCGCTTGATGTCGACCCCGCCGCCATACCCGCAGAGCGATCCGCCGGAGGCGATCACGCGATGGCAGGGCACGACAATCGCAACCGGATTCCGATTGTTCGACATGCCCACCGCGCGGAAAGCCTTTGGATGTCCAATGGAGCGGGCGATCTCGCCATAGCTGCACGTCTCTCCATACGGGATCGCAAGCAGCGCTTGCCAGCAGGCAAGCTGAAACGGCGTTCCTCGCAGGTCAAGAGGAACCGAGAATTCGCGCCGATCTCCGGCAAAATATTCGTCGAGCTCCCGAATGTAAGGCGCAAGCGTTTGTTTTGACTCGCGCAGTTCGATCGCCGGATCCAGTTTCATCACGCGCGCTTCAAATTCGAGCCGCAGCAGCCCTTTGGCCGAAGCGGCGAGAAACAGCGGGCCGACCGGCGATGGAGTAAGAAAAGTGAGCAGGGTTTCCATGTTGTGGAGTTGAGAAGGCGATCCGCGGAAAGCATAGCATGCATCGCGCTTGACTCTCGCGCTGCAAAAGCGGAGATGCCGCTGCCGATTGGCAAATAAAAAGCCTCCCGATCTTACGGGAGGCTTTTTCCAGGGGGGAGGGACTGCTTACTTCTGCTGTTGTTGGTTGGAAGTCGAATCGGTCGCCGCGAGCTGCTCCAGATTGTTCTTCAGGAGGCTGACTTCAACACGTCCGCCGTTAATCCGCTTCGGCTTGGCCTCGCCTTCAGCCGTGGTCGCGGGCGCCGGTGCATTGCCCATCCCGACGAGGTAAATGCGATAGACCGGAATGTCGTGGTTGAGTACGAGGTAGCGAACCACCGAATCGGCCATTTTCTTCGAGCTGTCAATCGCGACTTGCCCGTGACCGGACGAAAATCCCTGCACTTCGACAACGTAGCCGCGCTGGTTTTTCAGCGAGGTCGCCATATCGTCGAGCGCAGCCTTGGCGTTCTTGCTCAGCACGGTCTGTCCGGGTTTGAAGCGGATTTCCGTCTGCGTTGCAGGCTGATATTGATCGATGTTGGTGACCACCTGCTCAACCGTGTTCAAGCGAGTATGCGCCTGATCGGCGGTCTGCTGGGCGGCTTGCGCCTTGTTCGCGGCTTCCTGGGCATGCTGATCGGCCTCACTCGCCTTCGCAGATGCCATCTGGATGCCTTGCTGAGCGCGAGCATCCGTATCCTTGATTGCCTTCGTGTTCGACGCTGTCAGCTCGTCGAGTTCGTTCACGCGGTCGCGGATCGGTTCTGTCTGGCGCGCCACATATTTCTTGCGCGCAAATGGGTTGACGCGTCCCCAGAAGCCTTCGCGCGATGCGGGCTGCAACGGCTCTTTACCAGTGGCCGTGCTCTGGCCTGTCGTGCTCTGGCTGGCGGTGGACTGATTGGCCGCAGGTTGACTCGAACTTTGACTCGAGCTCTGAGAATTGTCTTGCGCGAAAACTGGCACGGCCAGTATCACGCTCAACAGCAGACCAAGGAGAGTGCGGTTATTCATTTTAGACTTCCTCCAAATAAGTGAGTGGCCATTCCACTCGGAGCGCCTTGCAGCGCGCTTTTAATTACGTCATGAACCCAATTCCACGAAACTCAGAAGCACCAACCGGCTCAGCTGTTGCTTCCACAAGGATGCCCCTAAAGGCATGCCTTTCTATTAACAGTTTGGATGCCAAAGATGAAAACCCAAAACGGTGACCACAAGTGTTTTATTTTCATAGACATTGTACTTCTTCGCGAACGCCCGCGAACGCGCTCCAACGGTAATTTTGGCCGGAACCGATATAAAAACTGCGTGCAGAGATTCGGTTCTGAGAAGCCAAGAGATGACTCCAGAACGACAAGCATCCTATAAGTGCCTCGCATCATCAGTTAGCCATGCGCTTCCCATCGTGTATGTTTCTTCTTTTCCTGGCGTTGGCAACCTGGGTGTCTGCAACGTTTGTTTATGCCGAAAAGACTCCTCTCGACTTGAACCAGCTGAAACTGCCGGAGGGTTTCCACATCGCGGTCTTTGCCGACGTGCCAGGGCCGCGCATGCTGACATTCACTCCTGGTGGAGTGCTGCTGGCCAGCGAATCGGGTGAAGGCAAAGTCGTCGCGCTGCCCGATGCCGGGCACGCAGGCAAGGCCGATCGCGTCGTCGGCGTGCTCTCCGGCTTGAACGAGCCGCACGGCATCGCCTTCTACCAGGGCAAACTCTACGTCGCTGAGAACGACAAGGTCCGCCGCTATGACTGGGACGAGTCGAATCTTCGCGCGACCAATCCTCGAGCCGTCGCCGACCTGCCCGACGGAGGAGGCCATTCGACGCGCAGCATTCTCTTCCACGGCGGCAAGATGTATATCTCTGCGGGCTCCAGTTGCAATGCCTGCATCGAGAAAGATCCCCGCCGCGCCACTGTGATGGAGTTCAATCCCGACGGCAGCGGTCAGAAGATTTTCGGCATGGGACTGCGCAATGCCGTCGGTCTTGCTGTGAGTCCGAAGACAGATACCGTGTGGGTCACCGTCAACGGCCGTGACTGGCTTGGGGACGATCTTCCGCCCGAGACCATTTACGACCTTGGCAAAGGCAACGTCGACGCCGGCTGGCCCTATTGTTATGGCGACCGAGTCCCTGATCCGAATTTCACCAAGGCCGGCGAAAACCGCTGCCAGAGCGTGATCGAGCCCAAAGTTCTGATGCAAGCGCACTCCGCGCCGCTCGGCCTCGCGTTTTATGAAGGCTCGATGTTTCCGCCCGAGTATCGCAACAACATCTTCGTGGCCTTTCACGGCTCATGGAACCGCAGCGTGCCCACCGGATACAAAGTCGTGCGAGTGAAACTCGACAGCAAGGGTCAGCCCGTCGGCGGACCGGAAGACTTCATCACCGGATGGCTCGCTCCGAACGAAACCAAGAAGGGACGCTGGATGGGCAGGCCCGTGGGGATCGCATTCGGTGCGGATGGCTCAATGTATCTAAGTGACGATGCAGGGGGCGTGATCTATCGGATTGCGTGGGGAAAGTAGCTTCCCTTGACCCTGAA
>JBELAC010000301.1:0-6990 GCA_049509215.1 Terriglobales bacterium | reverse complement strand
GATAGACGGCTGCATTGATTCTGATGGCACAGAAAAAGCTCGAACTCCTTTGGCCAGCATGATGCCGCCACTCAGCGCATCGCCAAGGAAAAGGGCGGCCAAAATTGGTACAAGAACCAAGTACCGGGGTTTACTAGCCGCGCCTGTCAGAAATGCATCCAGACTAGCAATGAGCGCGAGGCCAATGGCACCAATCTTGAGGACCACTAAGCCAACTAACGTGTCGTACAGTGCCGCTTTCCACGTAAGGAATAGCAAGAAAGCAAGTACCGTGAGGTAGAGAATTGCCTTCTTCATTTCCTTCTTAAGAATCTGCCCCGAGCCGGGGACGATTGCCGAAAGCAAACCCGCCACGACGCGCTTCCCACTTCCCATTTCCATGGGCAGAAATGGTATCGCAAAAGGATGGTTGGCGAAACATCCCCATTACACTCACGACCCGGACGGCGATCCTCTGCAAACTCGCTTGGAACGTCGCTCGCCCTATCTCTGCTGCTGCGATGTGAATCCTCCTGCGGGCTTGTTCAGCCGTTAGCTTTGGCGACCAGTAGAATCGCGAGGCAGTAGAAAATGAACATCAGGAACAGGTAGAACTTAGCTTTGCCGGGGGCGCCGGCGAATTCTTTCCAGGCAAAGACTCCCCAGAGAGCGGCGACCATAGGAGCAGATTGGCCGATGGCGTAGGAGATTGCAAAGGCGGTTGCTTTACCGGCAACCACGTTGAAGACCGTCCCAACGCCCCAGATGCAACCGCCCAGAAGTCCGAGCACGTGTCCGGAAGGCGGTCCGCTGAAGAATCCGCCGAAACTGACTGGATCGCCGACCAGAGGGCGCTTCATAAAATACAGGTTCCAGATGAAACATGAGAGCAGTGCGCCGAGCGTCAAAAACACGACGGAACTGTAGGGAGTCAAAACATTGCCGCGGGTTGCGCCGTAGGCCACAAAAGGATTCCACAATCCCATCAGCACGCCGGAAACAACGCAAACCGCGATGCTTTTTCTCGACACGGAGCGACCTGCGCTGCCGAGACTGCCGTAGGCTTTACCGTCGAGGATGACGGCGATCAGCGCGCAGATCACACCAATGGCGAGGAAGGCGGCGTTGCCCTTGGGTTGAAGGCCATAACTGAGGACGGTTCCGACGACGAGCGCAATTCCAATCGCGACGGGGAAAGCGATGGCGAGGCCGGCCATGTCGATGGCAGCGACAAGCAGCAGGTTCGCCAGGTTAAAGATGGCGCCCCCGAGCATGGTGGAAAGGATGTTTGCGGTGTCGGCGGAGTGGACGTTATTCAGGAAGCTGTTCGCGTCATGCCCGGTACTTCCCATGGTGAAAGCCAGAATCAGCGAGATGAGGAAGATGCCGACGGCGTAATCCCAGTAAAACAGCTCGAAGCGGTAGTTCTTGACGCCCTTGTAAGTGTTGGCCCAGGAGCCCCAGCAGATGGCGCTCGTGATCATCATGAAAAGTGCAATGCCGAGAGTATGAGGGGTGAACATGCTGCTCCTTTGTAACGCACGAAACTGTGCGGCCCCTAAAGGGGCGTCTGATCTTTAAGCTGCGGTATCGCTAAAGCCATACCCTGATACGAAACAGGGTACGAACCCCAGCAGGACCGCCGCAACTTTACTGCATTGGGTTCCAAGGCAGCCGAATTTTCTTTCGCCCTTTCGGGGCTTGACTGCGCGGAGCAAATTCGTACCCGCGGCTTGCGCCGTGGGCTGTATTCTTGCGCCGCTTTGCGGCTGTTAATCGCGGCGGTTCAATCGCGAATGCGGGTGCGCGCTTTTGACAATTACGGTCCACTCGTTCTCCACGCGCAACCCTGCTGCACGCGGATGCTACTTTCCGCGAATTCTGGAAACGAACATCTGCAGGAAACGGTCGGCGTCGACTTCGGTGCAGACTTTGGCGTTCGGCTCGACCTTGTCGACGCCCTCAATCACGTAATGATCTCCACGCAGGACGTTGCGCTCGATGTAGCCGCGACGATTGGCTACGGTCTCACCGCGCGTGAACTCACCGCGGGTTTCGACATCGACATGCATGGCAGGCGCGGTGACCAGCGAGGAATCGATCGCTACGCCGACTGCCAGCGGATCATACATGGCGGTGCCGGGCGAATTGTAGTGGGCAGAAAGATCGACGAGATAGCTGGCAACCTTGTAAATGAAATCGTTGATCGGACCGTGTGTCTGCGCGAGCTGCTCCAGGTGCTTTTTGCCGAGCAGGGTCTTTTCGGCAACATCGAGGCCGACCATGGTGAGCGGCCATCCAGCCTGGAAAACAATTTGCGCGGCTTCGGGGTCGTTGTAGATGTTGGCTTCGGCAGCGGCATTGACGTTTCCGCCTGTGATCGAACCACCCATGAGGATGACTTCTTTTACGAGCGGAACGATAGAGGGGTCTTTTTCAACGGCGAGAGCAATGTTGCTGAGCGGGCCGACCGGAACAAGCGTGATTTCATGCGGCGCGGCGTGGACCAGCTCGATGATGAGATCGGGACCGTAGCGCGCGTCGACTTTGCATTTACTAGCGGGCAGTTCGATGTTGGCGAGACCGTTTCTGCCATGCCAGAACTCGGCGGTGATCAGCTTCTGAAAGAGAGGATGCTGCGCTCCGGCGGCTACGGGAATATCGCAGCGGTTGGCGAGTGAAACCATCCGCAAGGCGTTCTCGAGACCTTGCGCGGCGGTAACATTGCCGGGCACAACCGTGATGGCGCGAACGTCGAGCTCGGGCGAGTTAAGCGCCAGCATCAAGGCCATGGCGTCGTCGGTGCCGGGATCGGTGTCGATGATGATTTTTTTGGAGGCGCTGTGGGCGACACTCTGGGCGGGAATTGCCAGCGTGATGACGATGAATGCCAAGAAAATTGGGGCGAGTGTAAGACGTTGGTAAATTTGGAAACGCTCGACAGCGGGAATCAGATGTGGCCTCCAGATGGCGAATTACAGAATTGGGAACCGCGCCGAGCGTAGCCGCGCGGAGTCGTGGGTGTCAAGGTGAAACGACGCTCCAAGACAATGCCGCCGCCGCACGAACCCCGCAGAATCATTTTCCGGCCAAGACAATCCGTAAGAACTAGGGGCTCTCGACCGTATGCAAGTGGCGAGCCAGCAGATCGACATAGGCTTCTGCGAGGAGTTGCTGTTTATCGATTCCGAAGCGAGCGAGCAAAGCATCAGCGATGCTTCGTCCTTCGCTTTCGTCTTGTCCCGGCCGAAGCACGACTTCCAGTTCCAGAAAGTCTCCCAGATTTTGAACTTGGTCGAGATGTACACGAGTCTGGCCGATGAGGTACAAGGTCCGCATCTTCTTGACCAAACCAGTCGTACCCAGCGTCTTTGTAAGGATGTCGAGAAGATTCTGAGGGTCCGATGTGCGGGCAATTGTGTAGCGCGAGCAACGGGCATTTGCCATATCGGCCCTCTCATACCGGATCAGCTCTCCGCGGTCCCGGCCTAGAATGCGAAGCTTCAGGCGTGCTCCGTCGCAACGAAAGAAAACATCTTCCTGTTGAATCAATTCCGGCTCGGTATCACTGAGCTGTGCCGCGATAAGTTCCACACTGGCCCTATTTTTCAGATTCGCTTTGATCTCAATATTGGAGGGCATACGCAAGACTCCGGCGTTAGCGTACACCATAGACGGAAATGACGGAATGCGTCCGCTGGCTTGTCTGCCGTACAATTGAACCGCGAAAAAATACAGATCCCTCGCTGCGCTCGGGATGACAATTTTGAAGTTCCCCAGTGAAGCCCGCGAGGAGCCCTTTTGATGCCGGCCAAACACAACGAGTCACGGAGTATCGCGCCACATGCGTCCCACATCGCCGATGTGATTGCGGCGTTCTGCGGGCACCCTCTTCTGCGGAATGTGGGTATTCCGCTGAATTTGGATTGGGTGCGCGACGTGCGGGTAAACGCGAGCGCTGTGGAGCGGCGTGCCCAGTGGCAGGTCGCGCGGCGAACGGTGAAGAAAGAATGGCAGGCGGCGTGGCTGCTGCGGGCGATCACCTGCATGGATCTGACCACGCTTTCGGGCGACGACACTGACGAGCGGGTGCGGCGGCTGTGCGCGAAGGGGCGGCATCCCATACAAGCGGAGACGGAACGGAAACTTGGGATCGAGGAGCTGCAGATCAAAGTGGCCGCGATCTGCGTGTATCACACGTTTGTGGAGACCGCGCTCCATGCGCTGGAGGGCAGCGGAATTCATGTGGCGGCGGTGTCGACCGGATTCCCTGCTGGCTTGTCTCCGCTGGCAGAGCGGGTGAACGAGATTCGGCGGTCGGTGGAAGCGGGAGCGCATGAGATCGACGTTGTGATCACGCGCGCCCATGTATTTGGCGGACGCTGGCAGGCGCTCTATGACGAAATTGCGGCGTTCAAACACCAATGATGGCGGGAGCGGATTTCATTAAGACCTCCACCGGGAAAGAGCCGACGAACGCGACGCTGCCGGTGGGTTTGGTGATGACGCGCGCGATCCGTGAGTATGCGCAGGAAACGGGCATGGCGGTCGGCTTCAAACCTGCGGGCGGGATTCGGACGGCGAAGCAGTCACTCGACTGGCTGGCGATGATTAAAGAAGAGCTGGGGCCGTCGTGGATGCGGGCGGAGATGTTCCGGTTTGGAGCGAGCGGGTTGCTGGGAGATATTGAGCGGCAGTTGGAACACTATGCGACGGGGCGGTATTCGGCGGAGTACCGGCATCCGCTGGCGTAAGTGAAGGCCCGCCGGGATTGATGAGGGGACAGGGGTCCTTCGACTTCGATGCGGCATCGCAAGCGACGCCGCCTCTGCGCTCAGGATGACAGGACTTCAAGCGAGATTGCAGAACACAAAGACGGTTCAAGTATCACGGTAGCGATTGGGCGAACTAAATGAGCATTGCTGAGAAATTTGTGAGCATGGAATACGGGCCGGCGCCGGAAGATGCGAAGGAAGCGCTGACATGGCTCGACCGTCATGGCCGCCGTTTTGCGCATTTCATCAACGGCGAATGGATGGCTCCGTCGGCGGGAGAGTATTTCGAAACTGTCGATCCGTCGAATGGAGAGAAGCTGGCAGCCGTCGCGCAAGGGTCTGGGGCCGATGTTGACGCTGCGGTGAAGGCTGCGCGGGCGGCATCAGCAGAATGGCAGGCGCTTACTCCGCATTCGCGTGCACGCTATTTGTATGCGATCGCGCGGCTGGTGCAGAAGCACTCGCGGCTGCTCTCGGTGCTCGAAACGATGGACAACGGCAAGCCGATTCGCGAGAGCCGCGACATCGACATTCCGCTGGTGGCGCGGCATTTCTATCATCATGCGGGTTGGGCGCAACTACTGGAGCAGGAGTTTCCTGAATATGCTGCTTGCGGCGTGGTCGGGCAGATCATTCCCTGGAACTTTCCGCTGCTGATGCTGGCGTGGAAGATTGCTCCAGCGCTGGCGACCGGAAATACGGTGGTGTTGAAGCCGGCGGAATTCACGCCGCTGACGGCATTACTCTTTGGGGAGCTCTGCCAGGAAGCGGGACTGCCTGCGGGCGTGGTGAACATTGTTACGGGAGATGGATCGACCGGCGAGGCTCTGGTGAAGCATCCGGATGTCGACAAGATTGCGTTCACTGGATCGACCGAAGTGGGGCGCGCGATTCGCGGGGCTACGGCGACTAGCCATAAGAAACTTTCGCTCGAGCTGGGCGGCAAGTCTCCTTTTATTGTGTTTGAAGATGCGGACCTCGACAGCACGGTGGAAGGACTGGTTGATGGGATCTGGTTCAACCAGGGGCAAGTATGTTGCGCGGGATCGCGGTTGCTGATGCAGGAGAGCATTGCCGAGGCGCTGATCGCGAAGTTGCAGGTTCGGATGGGCAGGTTGCGGGTGGGCGCTCCGCTCGACAAGGCGATTGACATTGGAGCGATCGTGGCGCGCGTGCAATTAGACCGGATTCGCACGCTGGTTGAGCAGGGAGTGGCTGAGGGCGCGACGTGCTGGCAGCCACAAATCACGTTGCCGGCGCGTGGGTTTTATTATCCGCCGACGCTGTTGAGTAATGTTCATCCGACGTCGATTGTGGCGCAGCAGGAAATTTTCGGGCCGGTGCTGGCGGCAATGACATTCCGCACTCCCGCGGAAGCGGTGGAACTGGCAAACAACACCGTGTATGGCTTGGCTGCGTGCGTGTGGAGCGAAAGCATCAACGTCGCGCTGCAGGTGGCTGCGCAGATCAAGGCCGGAGTCGTCTGGGTGAACTGCACGAATATGTTCGACGCTGCCTGCGGCTTTGGTGGATATCGTGAGAGTGGTTACGGGCGCGAAGGCGGACGCGAAGGACTGCTCGAATATTTGGAGCCGGCGTGGTTCAAGAAGCTCTCAGCCATCAGCGCTCAGCCATCAGGAAGACCGGCTGAAGCCGCTGCTAAGAGCGATGCTGAAACCGCTGCGCTGAAGCGCGGCGCCACCCAAAATCAAACCGACATTGACCGGACGGTGAAGCTTTACATCGGCGGGAAACAGGCGCGGCCGGATTCGGGTTACAGCGTGGAAGTACGCGGGGCTGATGGACGATTGCTGGGCGAAGCTCCGCTGGGAAACCGGAAAGACATTCGCAACGCGGTGGAAGCGGCGCGGAAGGCTGGGTCATGGACAAAGGCAACGGCCCACACTCGCGCGCAAGTTCTTTACTACTGCGCGGAGAATCTGTCGCTCCGACGGGACGAGATTGCGAAGCGGCTGGCGGCGGTCGTCGGCGACAAACAGGCAGCGGCGGAAGTCGAACTGGGTATTCAGCGGATTTTCTCGTATGCGGCGTGGGCCGACAAGTTTGATGGGGCCGTGCATAATCCTCCGTTTCGAAATATTGCGATCGCGATGAACGAGGCAATTGGAACGGTGGGGATCCTCTGTCCACGGGAAGCGCCGCTGCTCGGGTTTTTGTCGGTGGTGATGCCGGCGCTGGCGATGGGCAACACAGTGATTGCGGTTCCTTCGGAAAG
>JBELAC010000300.1:0-4486 GCA_049509215.1 Terriglobales bacterium | reverse complement strand
CAGCTACGGCGTCGCCTTCGCGGCGTCGAGCGCGTGGCGCACGGCTTGCAATTCCTTCAGCACGCCACGCAGGTTGCGCGTGTCGAGCGCGTTGGCGCCGTCGCTTTTCGCCTCTTTGGGATTGTCGTGCACTTCCATGAACACGCCATCCACGCCCGCTGCGACAGCCGCGCGCGATAGTACCGGAATAAACTCGGGCTGGCCTCCGCTGGTCGTGGGGCCGTCTTCGTCTCCATGCGATGCCGAGGGCAATTGCACCGAGTGCGTCGCGTCAAAAACCACCGGCGCAAATTTCCGCATGATAGCCAGCGAGCGCATGTCGACCACAAGATTGTTATAGCCAAAGCTCGACCCGCGCTCAGTGACGAACACCTGGCCGTTGCCGGCGTCGCGGCACTTGTCGACCGCGTGTTTCATATCCCAAGGCGAAACGAACTGGCCTTTCTTGATGTTCACCGGGCGTCCGCTCAGCGCAGCCGCCACGATCAGGTCAGTCTGCCGGCAGAGGAATGCTGGAATTTGCAGCACATCCACGACCTCGGCAACACTCGCCACGTCAGCGACCTGATGCACGTCGGTGAGGATCGGGATATGCACTTCATCCTTCACCTTCTTCAGAATGCGCAAGCCTTCTTTCATGCCGGGCCCGCGAAAACTGCGGATCGAAGTGCGGTTCGCCTTGTCATACGAGGCTTTGAAGATGAACGGAAAGTTGAGCGAGCGCGCCACACCCTTGATGATCTCTGCCATGCGGAGCGCGTGCTCTTCGCTTTCGATCACGCATGGACCGGCGATGAGAAAGAGATCGCCGGAGCCGATGCGAACGTTATCGATTTGGAAGGATGTGCTCAAAGCCATTCACCGCCGAGACGCCGAGTTCGCCGAGAAAATGCAGATTCCTCCCCTTCGGCCTCGCTCAGAGTCGGAATGACAACCATAATAAAGCGTTTCTCGGCGCCCTCGGCGTCTCGGCGGTGAGAAATCCCAGCCTCCGCGTCCCGGCGGTAGATTCTATCCCCGCGCTACTCTCTCCGGCCGCAGGAACATTTCCACCTCGGCGGCTTCTTTCCGACCCTTGCGATTTTGGCCATGCGCATACGACGCGCCCACGAACGACTTGAACAAGGGATGCGGCTCCAGCGGCTTCGACTTGAACTCGGGATGGAACTGGCAGCCGATAAAGAACGGATGCCCGGGAATCTCAACGATCTCCACATAAGTGCCGTCCGGCGTCGAGCCCGAAATCTTCAATCCGCCCGCCGTCATCGGTTCTTCATATTCACGGTTGAATTCATAACGATGCCGGTGGCGCTCGCTGATTTCAGTTTGCCCGTAAATCTTGCTGGCCAGCGTTCCTGGCTCGAGTTTGCAGGGCCATGCGCCCAGCCGCATCGTTCCGCCGAGTTCTTCGACGCCACGCAGTTCGCGCAATTTGTAGATCACGCGGTGAGGGGTCGCCGGATCAAACTCGCTGGAATTCGCGTCCTCCAGCCCGCAAACATTGCGCGCAAATTCGATGCAGGCCGTCTGCATGCCCAGGCAAATTCCGAAATATGGCACATGCTTTTCGCGTGCGTATCGGATGGCATTCAACATCCCCTCGATGCCGCGCTTACCAAATCCGCCGGGCACGAGCAATCCATCGTAGCCTTCGAGTTGCGTCTCATAACTCCTGTCGTTCGCGTCCGACGTTTCCAGGCCCTCGGCCTCGATCCAGTTGACTTCGAGTTTCAGGTTGTGAGCGAGCGCGCCATGCACCAGCGCTTCCTTCAGCGACTTGTAGGAATCTTCGTACTCGACGTACTTTCCGACGATGCCGATCTTTACGATGTCTTTCGGGTTGTAGACACGATGCACCAGCTCGTTCCACTTCGAAAGATCCCGCTCCTTCGCCTCCAAATGCAGATAGCGCATGGCGAGCGTGTCGACCTCTTCATGCGCGAAACATACCGGTACTTCGTAGATGGACGCGACGTCTTTCGCCGTGATGACAGCCTCTTCTTCGACGTTACAGAAGAGCGCGATCTTGCCCTTGATGTCTTTTGAGAGAAAGCGGTCGGTGCGGCAAAGCAAAATGTCAGGCTGAATTCCGACGCTGAGCAGTTCTTTCACCGAGTGCTGCGTTGGCTTGGTCTTCAACTCCTGCGCGGCGGCAATGAACGGCACGAGCGTGACGTGCACGAATAATGTGTTTTCGCGGCCCAGTTCCTGGCGCATCTGGCGAATGGCTTCGATAAACGGCAGCGACTCGATGTCGCCCACCGTGCCGCCGATTTCGGCAATCAGTACGTCCACATCCTGCGCGCACTTTTTCGCGGCGGCCTTGATTTCGTTCGTGACGTGGGGGATGACTTGCACGGTCTTGCCCAGGTAGTCGCCGCGCCGTTCCTTGGCGATGATCTGCTCGTACAGGCGGCCGGTCGTCCAGTTATTGTCGCGGGACAGCTTGGCGTGAGTGAAGCGTTCGTAGTGGCCGAGGTCGAGATCGGTTTCGGCGCCGTCGTCGGTGACGAAAACTTCTCCGTGCTGAAACGGAGACATCGTTCCCGGGTCGACGTTCAGGTAGGGGTCAAACTTCATCAGGTTGACCTTGAGCCCGCGGCTCTCGAGCAGGCATCCGAGGGACGCGGCCGCCAATCCCTTGCCCAAAGAAGACACAACTCCGCCCGTCACAAAGATGTACTTTGCCGACATCGCTTCCTCACTTTATTTTTGATTGAAAAATTGTGCAGGCTGGGGTGCACGATCAATTATGGCAGAGATTTTCTCGGATGGGAATGTGGAAAAAAGGCCCGGAATTATCGGTAATACGCCGTCAGGTTTCCGCGTTCTATCGACAAAAAGGCATGCCGCTGCGGCCCAGCGCATCTTCCCTTTCGGAACCATCGGAAAAGGCTGATAATGTTCCGCGGTATGAAACGTTCGGCGGCGAGCACTCGCATACTCTTGGTGGGGATTCTCGGGTCGTTCGCACTGTTGTGTTTCCACGTCTCCGCCCAAACCCTCGCCCAGCGCCTCATCCTGAAAGACGGCTCCTACCAGTCCATCACGAAGTATGAGATCAACGGCGAGCGCGTGCGCTACTTCAGCGCCGAGCGCGGTGAGTGGGAAGAGGTTCCCAGGGCGATGGTGGATTGGGAGGCCACCAAAAAATATGAAGAAGGCCGCGTTACTGGCGCGCCCATTCCTGAGGCTGTGGAACTCGATAAGGAAATGGAAGCAGCACGGCAGGCCCTGGAAGCGAAAACTCCGGAGGTGGCGCCCGGGCTGCGGCTCTCTGATGAAGGAGGCGTGTTTCTCCTCGACTCCTACCAGAATCAGCCGCAACTGGATGAAATCCAGCAGTCGGGCAGCGACGTGAATCGCAACATGAAGGCGAATATTTTGCGTGCGGCCATCAATCCGCTGGCGGGCGCGCGGCAGACCATCGAACTCTCCGACGCTCATGCCAAGGTGCAGGCGCACACCGGCGTGCCATCGTTCTATGTGAATCTCGATACGGGTCAGGAAGCGCCCG
Organism: Terriglobales bacterium; assembly: GCA_049509215.1. Lineage (GTDB taxonomy): Bacteria > Acidobacteriota > Terriglobia > Terriglobales > Acidobacteriaceae > Acidiflorens. The sequence continues at coordinate 969 of JBELAC010000300.1, read as the reverse complement.
CGACCGCACAGGCTCCGGGCGAACCCGCACCACTCGCGCCCGCCGAGCGCTTCAAGATCATTCGCGTCGAGTCGAAAGGCAATAAACGCGTAGCCGGAGCCATCAAGACGGGTGCTACCGGCAAATCAAAAGCAGACGAGCGCTATGTTCCTACGACCGCGATTCTCATAACCGGAGGCTGGTTGAAGATCACGCCCGTCGATTCGTTGCCGGCGGGCGAATACGCCGTCGCTGAAATGCTGGGCAGGGATTCGATCAATCTGTACGTATGGGATTTTGGCGTTAACCCCAACGCCCCGGCGAATCCCTTTGCCGTAAAGCCTGAAGAAGTGAAGCCGAAGTCAGACCAGCCTGAGGGATTGAAGAAGAGGGAAAAGCAGTAGCGGCTGGCCTTCGCGAAAGTCGCGAGGTTGCGTTCGAGCAGACCAGTTGATAAACTAGTTTAATTACGAGGAATCGACATGACAACCGTCGGAGCTTTCGAGGCGAAAACGCACCTCAATCAGCTTCTGACCAGAGCCGCAAAGGGCGAAACGATTCAGATCACCAGACGGGGCGTGCCGGTCGCCAAGCTGGTACCTGCAACGGCGTCCGACGAGCGCCCCGATCTTGAAGAAGTTGTGCGTAATATTCGCCGGACCCGTAAGGGCGTGAAGCTTGGAAAAATCTCGATTAGGGCATTGATCAATGAAGGCCGCCGCTAAGCAATTTGTACTGGATGCCTCGGTCGCGGTCGCCTGGTGTTTTGAAGACGAATCCAGCGAGTTTGCCGACCGCATTCTGGACTTGCTGAAGACCGGCTCAGAGGCAATCACGCCCGCCATTTGGCCTCTCGAACTAGCCAATGCCCTGCTGATGGCCGAGCGCCGCAAGCGTATTTCCATGGCGGAAGTCGTTGCGCAACTGAGTGGCATACGGCACCTTCCCGTCCTCATCGAACCGATGGATTCGGCTCGCGCATTCGATCAA
>JBELAC010000030.1:0-27790 GCA_049509215.1 Terriglobales bacterium | reverse complement strand
CGAGGACGCTCTCCGCAATGCAACCGCAATTGGTGCTCATGCTGTAGTCGGAGCGAGTAACTCGCTGGTACTGGGAGGAACCGGCGACTACGCGGTGAAGGTGGGCATTGGTACGACAACCCCCTCCAACATCCTCACCATCGCCCAAGGCGCGGGCCAGCCGCTGAGTGATGGCTGGGCAACGTTCAGCTCCCGGCGCTGGAAGACCAACATTCACACGCTGCACGACGCGCTCGGAATAGTCGAACAGCTACGCGGCGTCTCCTACGACCTGAAAGCGACTGGCCAGCACGAAGTTGGTGTGATTGCAGAGGAAGTCGGCGCGGTCGTTCCCGAGGTGGTCACCTGGGAGAAGAACGGCAAAGATGCCCAGAGCGTCGATTACGGCCGGCTCACCGCACTGCTAATCGAGGCGACGAAAGAACAGCAGGCGCTGATCCAGAAACAGCATGAACAGATCAAGGTACAGCAGGCGCAAATGAAAGCCCAGCAATCACAGATGGAGGCGCAGCAGGCGCGGATCGACCGACTCACCCGGCAAGTGAAGACAATCCAAACCACGCTCAAGGCGAACGGACAAAGTGGCTCAGCAGTTCGCGCAGTAAAGGCAGAGGCAACGACAATTCGCCAGTAATAACGAGGGGCAGGAGTCACTCGGAGAAAACCGGGTGGCGCAAATGGGGCTGCAGCAGTCACGGACCGATGAGCTGGTCCGACAGGTGCGAGCGATGCGAGATTCGCTCAGGTCGGTGGAGAGGACTGGATCCAAACTTCGCACAACCGGACGAAGCTGACAGTCGCTAACCAGCAAAGCATCATTCACAACCATATTTCTAAAACAAGAACAACAGGAGCAATCTCATGAAACACTGTGCTGTACTCACATGCATTCCTGTTTTGTTCATCGGGTTGTTCGCCGCCGCCCAAACGGTCGCCGAGGGAGGTAGGCACAGAAGCCGCCCATATCCGGCACATAAACCCCTCCCACACCTGTCCACTAGATGCTTCTCCGAAAAAGCTTGACTTAGGAATTCCTGCGGCCTCAACTGGAACTAGAGCACGCAGGTTGCTGCTTCCAACAACCGGCTCTTTGACATTACGGTGCCGTAACGCTGCCGAGTTCAGTTTGTTCCCTCGTCCATCTCCATCCGAGAAACCTCGCCGAAATCCGAAAAAATGTCGATTTAACTCGCATATTTTCAATACTTTACCTCTAACTAACGCTGGCTCAAGACTTTGAAAGGAAACGTCGCTAAAATCTTGATTCTATTAGACCGAGGTAGGGGGGAGGGGAGTTACCAACCGATAAACAGCAAACACCGACCAAGCAAAGAGCCGGATCATACGATTGCGAGCGCGGCCTCACTCATCTCTTCGATGAGAACTCATCCCGCCAGCCAGATTCAATGAATCGCTGAGCCCATGACTTCCCCATTTCACCCGGTTACGCCCGCACTTCCCTTCCGAGTTTTCTGCTTGCAAGACGTGGGCTTCCCGGCATTCTATGATGTAAGTATGCGGTGGCTCCGGCCGGGAATCCTTTTGTTCTTCGTGTTCGTGTGTCTGGCGGCGATTTGCCCGGCCAGCGACGCTCCCCCGTCTGCCCCGCCGTCATCCTGCTCCAGCGCAACTGGATCAACCGGCTGCCCGGCATCGGCTCTGGTTCCCGTTCCTGCATCCGCTAAAGATCGCAAGGCCGCCAAGCATGCGTTCAACCAAGCCCTCAAGCTTCAGCGATCGCAGAAACTCGACGAAGCTTTCTACGAGTACGAGGAAGCTGCCCGCCTCGATCCGCAGGACATCGAATACCTCACCGCCCGCGAAATAACGCGCCAGCACCTGGCCGGCACTCATCTCGAGCGCGGCAATAGCGACTTCAGCGAAGGCCGCCAGGCGGAGGCTCTCGCCGAGTTTCGCACCGCGCTGAGCCTCGATTCTCAAAATGAATACGCGCAACAGCGCCTTACGGACGCTATGGGCCCCGCGCCCATCCACACCACTGGCCCGGCTGAACTCGTTGAAAGCGCCGATACTCTTCCTATCAAGCCGGTGGATGCCCTGCGCGACTTCCATTTCCGCGGCGACTCCCGCGACCTGCTCACCGCCGTCGCTACCAGTTACGGCCTGACCGTCGTGTTCGACGATACCTTCCCCACGCGCCAGGTTCGATTTGATTTGGATCAAGCCGACTTTGCCACCGCGATTCGCGCCGCTTCTACCGTCACCAAGAGTTTCGTCGTGCCGCTCGAAGACACCGTCCTGTTCGCCGCCCAGGAAAATGCCGACAATCATCGCCTCTTTGATCGCATGGGTTTGCGCACTTTTTACGTTCCAAGTAGCGATCCCACAAAAGGTCTGCAGGAACTGATGAACTCGCTGCGTACGTTATTCGAGTTCCGTTTCGTCAGCCTTAACGCGGCTGGCAACAAGATCACCATCCGCGGCCCCCTTGGTGCCCTCGAAGCCGCCACACGTTTTATGCAGGAACTCGATGTCGAGCAGCCCGAAGTATTGCTCGATGTGCAGGTATTGGAGGTGGATCGCACTTACGCGCGCAATATTGGAGTACATTTCCCAAACGAATTCAATCTCTTCAACATTCCAGCCGCCGCTCTGACAGCACTCGGCGGGCAGAACATTCAGCAGTTGATCAATCAGCTCATTTCCTCGGGAGGAATCAATCAGGCAGGCAACAGCAGCATCTCCACTCTCCTGTCACAGTTGCAGAGCCAGGCGAATTCGATCTTTAGTCAGCCCCTTGCCACCTTCGGAGGCGGTCTGACTTTTTTCGGTCTCAGCCTCGACCAGCTCGGAGTTGTGCTCTCTCTGAATAAGAGCTCAGTGCAAACGCTGCAGCATGTTACTCTGCGCGCCGAGCAACAAAAGGAAGCCACTTTCAAGCTCGGTTCGCGTTATCCCGTCATGAATGCCAGCTTTTCGCCGATCTCGAATTCCTCCGCCATCGCCGGTGTGCTCCAGAACCAGTCCTACACCGCGCCTTTTCCGTCCGTGAATTATGAGGACATCGGGCTCACCATCAAGGCCAAACCGCTCGTTCACCACAATTCTGACGTCGCTCTTGAATTGAACGTGCAGATTCGCGCCCTCGGCGCCACCAGCGTCAACGGTGTGCCTATCATCACCAATCGTGAATTTACAGGCGGAATTCTGCTTAAGGATGGGGAACCGGCCTTCATCGCCGGTATGATCAGCGACTCCGATCAGCGCAGCCTGACCGGACTTCCTCTGTTCTCGAAGATCCCGGGATTCGGAATCCTGACTTCACAGCGCTCTGTCCAAACTGAAGATGACGAACTGGTGATCCTGCTCACCCCTCACGTCCAGAGTTCTCCCGAACGCGCGGAAACACCCGAAATCTGGCTGACCAAGTAGCTCACAAATCCTTGTAATCTTGAGCGGAATTGTTGAGGGACTGGCGTCCCTGTCTATTTGTCAGTCTTCTCTTTTTCTTGACTCGCCATAAACTCCACAATCTTCTTTAACGTCTCAACCGGCGCGCCGCTCGCCACACGGCCATTGATGAAGATCGCGGGAGTTCCCGTCACGCCCACCGACTTCCCCAGCGCGACCGACGCCTCAATGCGTGCCTTTGTCTCAGGTTTCACGGCGCAGGCTGCAGCCTCATCCGCATTCGCACCCGCCTGCGTCGCAAACGCTTTCAGCTTCTCGTCCGCATTCGCCTCGGTAATATTGGCCTGTTCCTCGAACGTCTTCTTGATGAACTTCCACACCGCTTCATTGGACGCCTGCCCCACGCACTCGACATAGCCAGCCGCTTTCTCGGACCAGTTGTGCATGGGCAACGGGAAATTCTGGAATACGAAACGCACGTCCGGCTCCTGCGACAACATCGCTTCCACCGTCGGCGCAGCCTTCGCACAATGCGGACACTGCATGTCGCTGAACTCGACCACCATCACCGGAGCCTTTGCCGGCCCTTTGGCAATTCCATTGACGCCCTTTTCGAGCTTCACTCTCGCCTCTTCAAATGGCTTCGCCCCGAATGGCAGAACTTCTCCCGAGATCGCATGCTTGCCGTCATAACTCACCAGCAAGTGATTCAGGCTCGGTCCCTGCGAATTGGTAACCGTGAAGCTTACCTCCGCCAGTCCCGGAACCTCTGACGGCCGGATGTCAGTTACCTTCCAGCTGACCGTTGGGTCCTGTCCCAGCATCTGGAACAGGAATGAATTCATCGTTTCTTCCGTAGGCAACACGTTCGTCCCCGAAGCCGGTTCACTCACCGCCTTCGCCGCCGGTTTTGCCGCTGGCCGCGCGGAAGGCTTTGGTTGGGTCTGGGCAAGATTGGTCTGCGCCAGTAAAAGAACGACGATTCCAGATAACGCGAGGGCCGACAGCACACGATTCATAGGTTTCATAGCAGGCATTTGATTGTTACAAACCCCGGGCGAATTGTCACACGCCCGCACGACCGCCTTGAAGTCTGATTTTGGGGATGTCGCTTGTGGTCTCGCTCACTCGGTCTTGGCGGCGATCGGAAAGCGGCGCCCATATCCGAATGCCTTGGGTGTGATCTTGATTCCGGGCGCAGCCTGCTGCCGTTTGTATTCGCTGCGTGCCACCATCTTGACCACGCGCCTTACCAGTTCGAGATCGAAATTGTGAGCTTGCGCAATCTGTTCCGCTGACCGCGACTCCTCCACGTAATCTTCAAGAATCACGTCGAGAACCTCGTAAGGTGGGAGAGAATCGGAGTCTTTTTGATCCGGCCGCAATTCTGCCGACGGCGGTTTGTCAATTGTGGCTTGCGGAATGACTTTGCGCCGCGAGTTCACGTAAGCGCTCAGCCGGTAAACAAGCGTCTTCGGCACATCGGAAATCACGGCCAGCCCACCGACCATGTCTCCATAAAGAGTGCAATAACCGACCCCCAGTTCGCTCTTGTTCCCGGTCGAAAGAACCAGGGCTCCAAACTTGTTCGACATCGTCATCAGGAGCAGTCCGCGCGCCCGCGATTGAATGTTCTCTTCCGTCACATCCTCCGGCAAGCCCGCAAACACGGGCGCGAGCGTGTCGCACGCTGCTCCATAAATCTCGTCGATAGAGAGCAGCTCAAAGCGGATTCCGAGATTCGTGGCCAGTTCGCGTGCATCGCTGATCGAACCGGGAGACGAATACGGCCCCGGCATGCCGACGCCAATCACGTTCTGAGCGCCCAGCGCGTCAACCGCAATCGAAGCTGTGAGCGCCGAATCGATGCCGCCGCTCAGGCCGATAATTGCTTTCCTGAATCCGCACTTGGACACGTAGTCCCGCGTTCCCAGAACCAGCGCTTCGTAGACACCTGCATCCTCTCCCACTACCTGCGCATGAATCTCGCCAGTCAGATTTGCGGAGTCGAAAAAAACAAGGTCTTCCTCGAACGATTTCCCCTGCGCGATCACCCGTCCATCCGGTGCAAACACCACACTCGATCCGTCAAAAACCAGGCTGTCATTGCCTCCGACCTGGTTGACCATCGCCACCGGGGCATTGCGATTTCTTGCAATCGAGGCTAGCATGTCGCGCCGTAAATCCCGTTTGCCCATCCAGAAAGGCGAGGCTGAAATGTTCAGCACGAAGTTGCCGCCCGCGCGCACCAGTTCCTCAACAGGATCAACGCCGTATAACCGTTTGTGCCAGAAGGTCTTGTCGTTCCAGGCGTCTTCGCAGATGGTCAGAGCCATTTGCTTGCCGCAGAAACTGAACAGTTTTTGGCTGCGCGCCGGGGCAAAATTGCGCATCTCGTCAAAGACGTCGTACGTCGGCAACAGCATCTTCGACTGAATGAACTCGATGCGGCCGTCGCGCAGCAGTGCGGCTGAGTTCATCACCGTCTTGCCCGAACCCGGTTCCGCCGGAGTGACCAGACCACAGATCACCGCAATTCCCTTAGTGTCCGCGGCAATCTGCTCCGCTGTGGTGCGATTGCTATCCACAAACGACGGGCGTTCAACGAGGTCGCGCGGCGGATATCCACAAACAGCCAGCTCGGGAAAAAGAATCAGGCCAGCGCCAGCGCTTCGCGCCTGCTGCGCAAACTGAATCATCTTGGCTGCGTTGCCAGAAAAATCGCCCACAGTGGGATTGATCTGGCCCAATGCAATCTTCACACTTCTAGTGTAAATCGATCGAGCCTTCCGGTGATCGGGCGATCACGTGAACGAAAGTCAAGAAGCTCCGCCACTGATTTCGCGGAATACGGCGGATCAAACCATTTGCTGGTTCTTTGATCCGCGAGAATCCGCGTAATCCTTGGAAAAGAAGTGGATTTCCAGCCGCCCCAACTCCTAATCAGAGAGAAGGCAGCCAGTTCGGCCCTGGATCCGTGCCCGGTGGGGTTGGCGTAGTAGGCGGAGGCATGGGCGGCATTGCCGTCGGATTTTGAGGTGTTGCATCCGGCATATCCTCGCCGGGACGCCGCAGGGTCGGAGCGTTCACAGGACGCTCCTGTCCTTGTTTCTTCGCCATAGTCGCTTCGTCGAGATCGACTTCTTTTTCGACCCGCACAACTTTCTGGCCGTCTACTTTCATCGTCTCAACGCGCACCACCTCTTCGCCCACAAAGCGCACAAAATCGACATCCTGCGGAGGCTCGCCATAGATCCATTCCTCGTACTCAACCTCTCCATCGTGCTCGCGCACGCGTTTCGGCGGACGGCCCTTGGCATAGATCACCATCTCGTGGTTCATCCCCACCAGCACTCGATGCTGAGTAATCGCCTCTTTGACCTTCGGGGAAACAGTTTCGAGGTAAGCATTCAACGGAGTCTTCGAATCGAAATCAAATACCGGACGCAGCAGTTGCTTCAACTCCGGCCCCGTCAATTCGGGGACGTATTTATCAAAATAAAGGTCCACGAATGATCCGCGAGCGTTGGCATTGTTCTCAGTGCCGCCGGGCGTGACTGTCGTCGCTCCCTGGATCTGAATGTGCTGGTACCACTTCTGCCGCTTGACCGGGCCGCCATTAATTTCAAAATGGATGTGGTCGTCCTTGATGATTACGTCGCTGATGCGAGCCTGATCACCCGGTTTGGCGGCCGGGCCCCATAGCGCTATCAACTGCTTGATTTCGTTCCCGCTGGGCGTCAGGCTCCCGTCTTTCAGCTTAAGTCCGGTTTTTCCCATCGGGAAACTCGTCCGGATATAAACCAGTTCGGCGTTGAAAGCGTGCAGAATCTCTTCCCGGGTTTCTTTGGACATTCGCGGCGTCGGAGTGTTGCCGCACAAGGCAAACGAAGAACCGATCAGCAGGATCGCCATCGGGCGAAGGCAATACCACCAGAAACCAGATCGAAAAAGAACTGACAGCATGGAGCACCCCGCGTCCACCCGTCCATTATAGCCCCGGTCCAATCGCTCATGGACGCTGCGAGACGCGCAGCCCTTCGCGGGCTACTTTAAGGGACAGCATGCGCCCTCCAGCCTGAGCAACCGCGTGCGACACCGCTTCCTTGGCGCCTTCTTCGACCATAAACAGGATGCAGCCGCCGCCGCCTGCGCCGCACACCTTCGCAGCCCGCCCGCCCTTCTTCTGAGCCACCGCAATCAGTTTGTCAATCAGCGGCGTGGTGATTCCGGGAGCGTTGGTGCGGCGCAACTTCCACTCCTCGCGGAGCAGGCGCGCTACGTCCTCCCAGTCATGGCGCAGGAAGGCCTGATGCATGTCGCGCGCAAGGTCCACGATTTTGTCGAAGTTACGGAATACGTGTTTGTCGCCGTTGATGTGCGTCTTGAATACTTCCCAGTTATTGATGCCGGACTGCCGCGGCGCGCCCGTATAGGCAAGCAGGAACCGCATCTCGATTTCTTCCGGCGCAACCGGAACCGCCGCGCGCCGGATTCCGTCGGGATCAAGATGAATCGCGTTGACGCCCCCGTACAGCGCCGGATAGTAGTCTTGGCAACCCGTGGGCACGCCGATGATCTGTGCTTCGATGTTTTGCGCAATCACGCGTAATTTCTCCGGCTCCAGATCACGGCCTGTAAAACGAGCGAGGGCCGCGCTGGTTGCGATCATGAGCGCCGACGAACCGGAAATGCCCGCGCCCGCCGGCGACTGCGAGTCCGTCTCAAGGCGCAACCCTTGTTCGGGCGCGAAAAAGCGCACGATGCAAGCCGCCAGCAAATGCCGCGGCTTCCGGTTGGCATTCAGTTCCGCAAGGTCGGCAAAAGTTTCCGTGTGTCCGGTATCGAGCGAACGTAATTCGATGCGTGTGCCCTGAAGCGGCGTGATGCGGCAGGTCGTCAGGACTTCGAGCGCAAAATTCAGCGTGAGCGCGCCGGGGTGAAAAAGGTACAAAGGCCAGAGGTCGATTGTGCCTCCCGCAAGGTCGGCGCGGCACGGCGCCTGGGCGGTGATGGTTGGTCCTATGGGTTTGGCAGTTTTCGGCGCCATGCAAGTTTTGTATCACGGCTGAGGATGGTTCGAGGTGACGGAACGCACCTTGGCCTGTAATTAGACCCCAATTCAAATCCAAGTTCTCGAGTTCGGGCTCAGGAGGGCAATGACGGCATAACGTCGACAACGCCATAGTGTTGCCCGTTTCCGAATTGCCGATCCGCCCAGAATCGCAGCTTCCCTCTACAGCGCGCTATGCAGGGCTATAATTGCGCGCACCGATGACTCTAGCCTCAGGTACCAAACTCGGACCCTATGAGATCCAATCGCCGCTGGGCGCAGGCGGCATGGGCGAGGTGTACCGTGCACGTGATACACGGCTGGAGCGAGAGGTAGCGGTTAAAGTTCTACCGGCCGATCTGTCCTCTGACCCGTCTTTGCGGCTCCGGTTGGAGCGCGAAGCCAAAGCAGTTTCGAAACTCTCTCATCCTCACATCTGCACCTTGCATGACATCGGTCATCAGGATGGCGTGGACTTCCTGGTCATGGAACTGGTCGAGGGGGAAACGCTGGAGCACCGCCTGGTGAAAGGACCTTTGCCTCCGGAGCAGACCATCCGCTTTGCTGCGCAAATTGCCGATGCGCTCGCCAGCGCCCATAAGCGCGGGATCACGCATCGCGATCTGAAGCCGTCGAATATCATGCTGACCAAAAGCGGGACCAAGCTGATGGACTTCGGGCTGGCCAAGCAGGCGGGCCCGGCGCCATTGGCGGCCGCTCTCCCGGAAATGACGACGGAGCAGTCGAAGCTGACGGGAGAAGGGACGATTGTCGGAACGTTCCGGTACATGGCGCCGGAGCAATTGGAGGGGAAAGAGGCGGACGCGCGCACCGACATCTTCGGACTGGGCGAAGTGATTTATGAGATGGCGACGGGGAAACCAGCATTCAGCGGGAAGAGCCGGGCGAGTCTGATTGCAGCCATTCTTACCGCCGAACCCCAGCCGATGGCGGCTTTACAGCCGTTGACGCCACCGGCGCTGGAGCGGGTAGTCAAGAAATGCCTAGCCAAGGATCCCGACGAACGCTGGCAAAACGCGAGCGACCTAGCCAGCGAGTTGAATTGGATTGCCGAAGCCGGTTCGCAGGCGACAGAAACCGGGCGCGTTCCGCTCGGGCCCAAAAGATGGGAGCATACAGCCTGGCTGTTGGCCGCCATGTTCTTTCTGATGATGATGACCGCTGGTGTGGCCTGGTGGAATAAGACCAACCAACGCCCGCGCCCGATGTATTTCCACGCTTCCGTGCCGTTTCCCGCGAACGACCTGGCTCTGTCGTTAGACGGACGGATGCTGGCGATCGTCGCCTATTCCCCGCAGGCAAACAACTACGTGCTCTGGACGTATGAAGTCGGGGGCCGGCGGACCAGTGCGCTGGACGGAACCCAAGGGGCGTCGTATCCATTCTGGTCGCCAGACGGAAAATTCATCGGATTCTTCGCCGATGGCAAGCTCAAGAAAATAGAGGTGGCGAGAGGGCGGCCCCAAGTGTTGTGCGATGCGCCCAACGGGCGCGGCGGCACGTGGAACCGGGATGGAGTGATCGTGTTCACGCCTGATGCAGCCAGCGCCGGGTTGTTCCGCGTGTCCTCCTCGGGGGGCTCTCCGGTTGCAATCACCAAGCTGGACGCGTCCCGCTCTGAAACCAGCCACCGCTGGCCGGTCTTCCTCCCGGACGGGAGACATTTTCTTTATCTGGGAGCGAATTTCTCCGGGCTGTTAGAGAATAACGCCATCTTCCTCGGCTCATTGGATTCGCAGGAACGACGCTTGCTGGTGAGTGCGAGCGGGAATGCGGCCTATGCGGAGCCTGGCTACCTGCTGTACTTGCGGGATAACAAGACACTGGTGGCACAACCGTTCGATCTGCGGCGCTATGTTCTGAGCGGCGAGCCGTTCTCCTTGAGCGACGAGGTGTTGTACCTCCCTCAGGTGGACCGGGCTGTTTACAGTGTCTCTGGCGGAGATGTTCTGGTCACGCAATCGGGAAAAGGAGCGTCTCTTTCGCAGTTGACGTGGTTTGACCGCGGCGGAAAGCCGGCTGGCACGGTCGGGGCGCCAGGGTCGAACAACAACGTGCGTCTCTCGCCCGACGGGCGCAGAGTCACCGCGGACCAAACCGAACCGGATGGACGACGCAGGAATATTTGGATCCATGAACTCGCCCAGGGGTTGACGACGACACGGCTGACGTTCGATCCGTCGTTTGAGGGGGATCCTATCTGGAGTCCCGATGGCAAGCAGATCCTGTTCTTTTCCAACCGCAGGGGTGGCTTCCGCCTTTATCTGAAGAATGCCGATGGTTCCGGCTCCGAGGAAGAGGTGGCCGATCTAGGGACGGTTGGGCAGGGCAATGCCTGGGACTGGTCGCGCAACGGCAAGTACGTACTGGTCAGGAAGGCAAACGAACTGTGGTCCCTCTCCTGGCCGGAGCGTGTAGCCAAGCCACTATTGCAGGCAACGTGGACGGTGCAGAACGCGCAGTTTTCCCCCGATGGCCGATGGATCGCCTACGCCTCGAATGAAACGGGAAGCATGCAGGTCTACGTCTCCCCCTTCCCCAGTATCAACGGCAAGTGGCAGGTGTCGAGCGGCGGAGGACAGGAGCCGAGATGGCGCCAGGACGGCAAGGAGTTGTTCTTCCTGTCTGCTGACGGAAAGATGATGGCAGCGGCGGTGACGACCGGCGCCAGCTTCAAAACCAGCTCTCCGGTCGCGCTGTTTCAGACCCACCGGCGACTGCCGGTCTCCTCGCTGGACGACTTCTCCTATGATGTGAGTGGCGACGGACAGAGATTCCTTATTGCCACGAAGGTGGACGAAGCCAATGCCGCGCCGCTCTCCATCCTTCTCAACTGGGCTTCGCAGATAGAAAAATAGAACCGATCCTTGCGCCCGCAAGCGATGTGACTCAATCGGCGAGGAATGTGATCCTCATGTCTAGTATGGCGATTGTGAGTGAGTCACGGCGAACCGGAAATGGGTCGAGTCAACTGTTGAAATCAAGCGTTTAACGCGCAGAACCATGTCCAAGAGCGTTGGAACTCCCATGCAGGTTCCGCCGGTGATCATGGTGTGGGTACTTCAGTAACGGTGAGCTGTACTTTAAGCACCTGAGATTACCAGCCCGAACCAACTTAGAATGAGTAGTACACGGACCCGCTCACCCCCCGCGCCCGGGCCGCCAGGATTGCCATTTGCCGCTATCGCTGCCGATTCCCGCGCGCATTCCGCTGCTCTACGTCATCCTCGGCGTGTTGCTCGCGATCAGTGTCCTGCCCATGTACTTCTATTCCGTGCAGATCGAGCAGATGAATCGTGAGCGCCTCAAGACCAACGAGATGCTGTTGCAGAACACGGTCACTCGCTCGCTCGCCGACGATATTTCTCAGCATCAGGAAACCTTGCGGATGATGTTGGCCAACCTGTCGTCATCCGTTCAGGTCGAAAGTGGGAACGACATTGGCGATCAGAACATCACAACGCCCGAACTGCGCGCCCTGCTGGAAAACTTTGTCTCGTCGTCCAATGACATCGCCTATGCCACGCTGTTAAACGCCAATGCCAAGGGAATTTCCGCCGGACGCATCGATCCGGACGCATTCCTGCAGCGCGAGCTTGAGCGCGCCTATCAGGCCGCGCAGGAAGGGCGTGTTTTCAGTGGACAACCCCTCACCGTCGGCAGCGGAAAATCGGCGAAAACCGTCATGCTCGTCAGCTCGCCCATCATGTATGGCGGACGCTTTCTGGGAATGATCGGGTCAGTCGTGGACCTCGATTACCTGATCCGGCGCCTCGAGCAAGTCGGCCTGACTGGCCTCATGCCCTACGTCGTCGACAGCCAGGGCCGTCTGGTAGCTGCCGCAACGCCCCAATACGCAACCGGACAGGACATGACGCACTTCGACATCGTGCGCAGCTTTGTTGATGTCGGCGCCAAGGCCCAATTGGCGGCAACCCGGGAATTTACGATCCGCGGCGACAAGCCGATCGACATGCTGGGCACCTACAGTCCAGTAACCGCACTCGATTGGGCGGTCGTCGTACAGAAGCCGCGCGAAGAAGCTTATCGCGGCATTTACGAAATGCAGCGTACCGGCCGCCTGCTGGCGTGGCTGGCAGTGTTTGTCAGCGTGGGTCTGAGCATTTTCTCCGCGCGGCGCATCACCAGCCCTCTGCAAGTTCTGGCCGAATCGAGTCAGGCCATTGCCCGCGGCGACTTCTCGCAGCGAGTCCACCTGAAAACTCGTACCGAAATCGGCGAACTGGCCTCCACCTTCAACACCATGTCCGAGGAGTTGGAGCAGTTCGTCGAAGACCTCAAGCGCGCCGCCGACGAAAACAAGAATCTCTTCATGGGGTCGATCCAGATGCTGGCTGGCGCGGTCGACGAAAAAGACCCCTACACCCGCGGCCACTCCGACCGTGTCACGCGCTACTCGCTGATGATTGCGAAAGAAATGGGACTCGACCCAGGCTTCCTCGAAATCCTGCGAGTTTCCGCGCAGTTGCATGACGTCGGCAAGATCGGCATTGAAGACCGCATCCTGAAAAAACCCGGCGCTCTAACACCGGAAGAATTCGAAATCATGAAGACGCACACCACCAAAGGTGCGAACATCCTGCGTCCAGTACCGCAGTTGCGCGAAATGCTGCCTGGAATCGAACTCCACCATGAAGCTCTGAACGGCCGCGGATACCCCTACGGCCTCAAGGGCGACGAAATTCCTCTTCTCGCTCGCGTCATCGCCGTCGCCGACACATTTGACGCACTGACCACCAATCGCCCGTATCAGAAAGCGCACGATGCGATCGAGGCACTGCGAATCATTCAGAATCTTTCCGGGCAGCGGCTGGATCCCAAGGCCGTGGCCGCTCTCCTGGCAGTCTTTCAGCGAGGCGAAATCCGCACTCAGAAGGCCTCCACTGAAACGGTAGTGATTGAACCCTCCGCGGAAATCAAGCTGCCAGCGGTTCCCGCCGATCCCCTCACCATCGAAATCACGCGCACCTAAATACCTGTACGAAACTAGCCTTCCCTTCCCGCCTATATAATCATGCTGCGGATATTTCATGATTCAAACCCTTTTTGGCAGCCTGGACGAAGAGAAAAAGCCGAGTTTTATAGAGCGTATGAAGGAGGCCGTCTCGCGCACACGCGAGAACCTGGCCGAGCGCATTGAGGAAGTCGTTTCGATTGGCAAAGAAATCGATCGTTCCACGCTCGACGATCTGGAAGCGACCCTGATCGGAGCCGACCTCGGCACGACAACGACACAGGAAGTGCTGGATAAACTGCGCGACAAAGCCGACCGCAAGCAGATCAAGGACGTAACCGAACTCAAGCGCCTGCTTAAGGAACAATTGCTGGCAATTTTGAATTCGACTCCAGCGCGGCCTGTCACCCGCGTCGACGGCACGCCCGAAGTCATCCTTGTCGTCGGCGTGAACGGCACCGGCAAAACCACCACCATCGGAAAACTCTCGGGGGTTTTCCGAGGCCAGGGCAAGACGGTGCTTTTGTGCGCTGCCGACACATTCCGTGCGGCTGCGATCGAGCAACTCGAAGTCTGGGGGCAACGCACTGGGACCGAAGTCATCAAGACCAAGCCCGGAGGCGATCCCTCGGCCGTCCTGTTCGACGCGCTGCAAACGGCGACAAATCGCAAGACCGATTACGTTATCGTCGACACGGCCGGGCGCCTGCATACCAAGCAGAACCTGATGCTGGAACTCGAAAAGATGAGACGCACTGCCCAACGCATCGTCCCGGGCGCTCCGCATGAAACCTTGCTCGTCATGGACGCGACCACCGGCCAGAACGGCTTGCAGCAAGCTCGCCAATTTACGCAATCAGCAGGAGTAACGGGCATTGTGCTCACCAAACTGGATGGCACGGCAAAAGGCGGAGTGGTTGTTGCAATCTCACGCGAATTAGGCTTGCCCGTGCGCTTCGTTGGCGTAGGTGAGAAGGCGGGCGATCTGCTGCCCTTCGATGCGAAAGATTTTGTGGATTCCCTGTTCGCGTAGTAAAGAGGAATAGCGCTGGTGATTCTGTAATCTGACTCTCTGACTTTCTCTTCATGACAGCCGACGAACAATTCATGCAACGCGCACTGCAAGTGGCGCGCATGGGCGTTGGTCTGGTTTCGCCAAACCCGGCCGTCGGCGCGGTGGTGGTTGATTCCTCGGGAAATGAAGCCGGAGCAGGCACGCACACCTACGACGGCATCAAACATGCCGAGGTGCTGGCGATCGAGCAGGCTGGCTCGCGCGCCCGTGGCGGAACGCTTTATCTCAATCTTGAACCCTGCTCGCATCAGGGACGCACCTCTCCCTGCGCGGACGCCGTAATCGCGGCTGGGATTCAGCGCGTCGTGTGCTCCATGCAGGATCCCAACCCACAAGTCGCCGGACGAGGCTTCGCCAGATTGCGCGCTGCCGGAATCCGCGTGGAAGTCGGTATCTTCGAAGTGGAAGCGAGAAAACTTAACGAAGGCTTTGCCAAGTTCATCCGTCATCGCGTACCTCTCGTTACGCTGAAAGCAGCCATGACGCTCGACGGCAAGATCGCTCCACCTCCTGCCACAGCCATCAAGTCTGGCGCTCGGGTTCCGGACGAGATCGCTGCTGGAGGTTCCACCGGCGGATGGATCACCGGCGAAATCGCCCGCCAGCACGTGCAATTGTTGCGGCACGAACATGACGCGATTATGGCCGGAGTCGGCACGGTCATCGCCGATGATCCGCTGCTGACCGATCGCAGTGGCCGCTCCCGTCGCAGGCCGCTGCTGCGCGTCATCCTCGATTCCTGGCTGCGCCTGCCCGAAACTTCGCGGCTGGTGAAATCGGCTCAGGGCGATGTCCTCATTCTTTACTCTCAGGCCGATGACAAGCGGAAAAACGAACTCGAGAAACTGGGCCTGCGCGTTGAGAAGGTCGCTTCGACGCGCGCCGACGAGCGCCCGGATCTTCCAGACGTCATGCGCCATCTCGCGAAACATGACATCACCAGCGTCCTGATCGAAGGCGGAGCCACCGTGAACTCCACCGCCTTGTCGTCGGGCGTTGTCGACAAGCTCTTCCTTTTTTACGCGCCCAAGATTCTAGGCGAAGGAGCGGTGCCATTCGCGGCCAGCGCAGGGCCCGAGCACAGGCACATTGCCCTGGCAGCCCGTCGAATTCGCCTCCACCAGTTCGGCGAAGACTTCGCAGTAGAGGGATATTTGAGAGATCCGTATCAGGACTAAGGCTATGTCGACTCAATAAAACAATTTGTCGTTCCGAGCACCAGGTTTTTGGCGCGAGGAATCTGCCGTTCTAGCGTTCGGCGAAATGTAGATTCCTCGCTTCGCTCGGAATGACAATCTTGGAAAAGTGTCATCATCGTTCATGGTCAGCAGCATTCATCATCAATAATCGATAGCGGCTCGTCGGAGGCTTCATGTTTACCGGAATTGTTGAAGAAGTGGGCAAGATCACAAAAATTACGCAGCGCGGCGAAAACCGCCGCATTACGGTCGAGGCGAAGAACACGCCGAAAGAACTGGGCACCGGCCACAGCGTGTCCGTCAGCGGCGTTTGCCTGACGGCGCTCGATATCCAGCCGAGTTCATTTTGCGCCGACCTCGCACCCGAGACCTGGGAGCGCACTTCGTTTTCGCGCATCCACGAAGGCGCGTTCGTCAACCTCGAACTGCCGATGAAGGCCGATGGACGCTTTGGAGGCCACATTGTCCAGGGCCACGTCGACGGAGTCGGTAAACTCATCGAGTTCGAGCGCATCAAGGATTCCGAAGGCAAGGATTCCGAAAACTGGTGGCTGCACATCGAAATTCCTTCCGACGTTGAAAAGTACACGGTCTTCAAGGGATCGATTTCCATCGAAGGCATCAGCCTGACCGTCGCCAAGCTGGAAAAGAATCGCTGCACCATCGCAATCATTCCGCACACCGTCGAACTCACCAACCTGGGATCGCTCAAGCCCGGGGACCCGGTGAACCTCGAAGCCGATGTCATCGCGAAGTACGTCGAGAAGATGATCAAGGGCGAGCCGTCGCAAAGCTCGCTCACCGTGGAGGAACTGGTGAAACAAGGGTTTTAAGGGACGTGGTTAGAGGTTAGGCGCAGGATCGGTTGCACCACCTGGGCCCGCGTTCTCGCCCTACCAATCCTGCCCCGGTGCAACGGCGATGATCCGGCGCAGCCACTCGGGGTACTGGTTTGGCGGATGTTCTTTTCGGGCTGCCAGAAGTGCAGCCTTCTGATCGCTAAGCGTGACGCCGATACCGAAGGAGAAATCTGCTCCCTCGATCGTCTGGAATCGGCCATCGGCGTAGAGCTGAAAAGGTCTCCTGAAGATCTGGCGAGCCTGGGATAGTTTGGCATTCAATTCCTCGCGCGTCTCTCCTTTGCAGAGGAATTCGTTTCCGTCACAGTGATAGGCATCCAAACCAAGGTCCACAAATATCCTGCCCAGACGCCGCAGAAGCATGTCTCCGGCGATGTTGCCGAAAGCATCACAAAAAGCCTTCATCAGGTCGACTTCGGCGAAGGCCACAAATGGGCTAGGCTCTGTTTTGCCAAAACTCTGACGGTTGGGCAGACCAGTGAGGGCGGAGACCAGGACCGCGGGCCGCGCGGATTCCGTCATCTGCTCGGCCGGTTGGACTACTCGCTGAGACGAGATCGTGGCATGCGCTTCTCTCAGATTGGAACAGATTCCGCTCTTCACCATGAAGGCCGCGAGGAATGCCGGAGAGCGGGAGATGCCGTGCATGCAGTGGACGAGAATCCGTTTGTCGTGGTCGGTTTGCTCCTGCAGCCAGAGCAGCGCTTGCTTGGTGTGTGCGGGAGAAATGATTCCAATATCGGGTGCGGGAATCCACTTGTAGGATTTGCCCGGATGTTCGGCGGATTGGTCGCGTCCTGCAGGCCGATACGCGTCCGGGCCGCGAACATTCAAAATGGCTGTGATGTTTTCTCGATTATTGCGAACAAGGGCGTCCGCATCCTGCTGACTGCCGAGCCATAGGTTGTTCACAATATGGTTCATGAATTCGCGTGGTACGAGAGCATCTTTCCGAGGTCTAACCTATCGGGCGTTCCTGCTAAGCCTCCAGCTTCAGCTCATCCAGCTCAAGAAATTCCTGAATGATCGGGTGGTCGGACTTTTCCATTTCCTTGAAGGTTCCGAAGAAAATTGCCCGCGCTTCGTGCAGGAAGACCAGACGGTCGGCAAGCTTCTTGGCGAGGCGCATGTCATGCGTAACCACGACCGATGTAAGATGCAGCTGCAGCTTGAGGCGGGCAATGAGATCGCCCAGCAGGTTACCCATCAGAGGATCGACCATGGTGGTCGGTTCGTCGTAGAGCACACACTCGGGCTGAGCCGCGAGTGCGCGCGCGATGGCCACCGACCGTTTCATGCCGGTCGAAAGATCGGAGGGTAGCAGGTCGCGCATCTCTTTCACTCCGACCATTTCGAGCAAACCGTCGACCACCTGAAGAATCTGGTCTTCGGAGAGTTCTCGTTTTTCGCGCAGCGGGAAAGCAACATTTTCGCCCACCGTCAGCGAATCGAAGAGGGCTCCGTTTTGAAACACCATCGTCACTTTCTTATGGATTCCCTCGAGCTGTTCTTCGTTGTAATCGGTGATGTCCTGGCTGGCAACGATGACGCGGCCGGAGTCGGGCTTGAGGAAACCCATGATGTTGTGCAAGGCGACGGACTTCCCCACGCCGCTGCGGCCGAGGATGCAGACCATTTCTCCCGGCAGGACGTCGAAGCTGACGTCCTTCAGGATTTCGCGCGTGCCGAATGCCTTGGAGACGTCCTTGAATTCGATGTACGGAGGTACGCCTTCCACGGCCATGCTCAACAGCATGGCATGAATTGAGGCGCGGCTCAAGGCGGAACGATCAGGGGGAAATGATTAAGGCAAGAAGCTTTCGGCGGTGCGGCGATCCTCTAGCGTATTCACGTTGAAGAATTTCGTTTCAGAAAAACCGGCTCCAGCCAGTTCCGCTTCCTCGATCACACGTAGCGCGACGTTTGTAAACGTCGCGTCGATTTTGCACTTCCCCGCTTTGAGGGCCTGCTCGGCGATATGCGCAAAGTCGCGACGATACACGGCGCACAGCGGCTGGAGTCCGTCGCCGGTTCGTGGCACCGTGACGATCGCTCCGCAATTCTCAGCCATTTCGAAAAGAAATCGAAGAAGTCCCTGCGAAACGAACGGCATATCAACGGCGAGCATCAGATTCAACTCGGCGGAGGATCGCAGGAGCGCTGCGTGGATCCCGCCCAGCGGTCCGCAACCGGGAAACACATCGGCAACGACGGGCCCATAGCCCGCGAATGCTGTTGGATTGCCAACGATGGTCGCCTCGTCGCAGACGGCTCGCAGTGTGGCAAGCGCGCGCTCGAGCAAGGTCTGTCCGCTGAAATCCAAAAAGGCTTTATCGGTACCCATGCGCGAACTCTTGCCGCCGGCAATAACAAAACCTGCGCGCGTGAGTTGCGGTCCGGAGTTCATACAAGGTCCAAGCGAAAGCATAAGTCTCGCCCTGTGGACATTGCAAAACGAATTCGATCAGCGCCGCTAGCCCGAGGGCGAGACGCCCTCGGGACAGCCGGCAGGATTCCGGCGCTACAAGAACAGTTAGAACACCTTCCGGAAGGTCCAGAACAGACCGCCCGATAGAAGCATGGAAGCAGGCAAGGTCAGGACCCAAGCCATTGCCAGGTTGCGGACGGTGCTCATCTGCAGGCCGGAGTGATTCGCGGCCATGGTGCCGGCTACTCCGGATGAGAGCACGTGGGTGGTGCTGACGGGCATGCCAAACCAGTCGGCGAGGCCAATGGTGAACATGGCCACGATTTCGGCGGCAGCTCCCTGCCCGTAAGTGAGATGATCCTTCCCGATTTTTTCGCCGACGGTGACGACGATGCGCTTCCACCCCACCATCGTGCCCAAGCCGAGTGCCAGCGCGACCGCAACTTTCACCCAGCCGGGAATGAATCTCGTGGCATGGTCTACATGATTTTTCTTATAATTGTCGAGCACCGCCCAATCCGCCGCGCTTATCACATTAGGCTGGTTTTTCTTCATCAGGCGAATCGCTTCGCTCACCACGTACATGTCGTTGCGGAAGTTCCGGACTTTGTCGTTCGGGACTCTGGCGAGCTCGCCGAACAGAGCGGTCTCGTTGCCGATGTCGTTGACCATCTGGCGCAGAGCAAGCATGGTGTTAGGCGTGAAATCCTTGGTGCGGATGTAATCCGTCAACTCTTCGCGATCATCGGCGACCACCGCGTTGGGACTGACATATTTCGAAAGAACGTTCGCGGTTTGCTGCGACACGGCGATGAAGTCGTCGGACTGCTTGTGAGTGACCGCGTGATTCAGGGCGTACGCGGTGGGAACGGTTCCGACCAGGATGAGCATGATCAACCCCATGCCTTTTTGCCCGTCATTGGAGCCATGCGCGAAGCTGACGCCCGTGCAGGTCAGCACCAGCAGAGAACGAATCCAGAACGGTGGCGGCTCGTTGCCGACGGGAGCTTCATAAAGACTTTTGTTCTTGATGACCGCTTTCATCAGCCACAACAAAAGTGCGGCGAACACGAATCCGACGATCGGCGACAGCAACAGTGACTTGCCGATATTAGTGGCCTGTGCCCAGTCCACGCCGCTCGTGCCCGATCGACCGGACATGAATTGATTCGCAATGCCCACGCCGATAATCGAGCCGATCATGGTATGCGAGCTTGAAGCAGGCAAACCGAAATACCAGGTGCCTAGGTTCCAGATGATCGCCGCCACCAGCAGCGCGAACACCATGGCAAATCCAGCCTTGCTTCCCACTTGCAGAATCAGTTCCACGGGCAACAGCGAGACGATGCCGAAAGCCACCAGCCCGCTTGACGTCAACACGCCCAGAAAATTCCAGAACCCGGACCACACGACCGCCACGTGCGGCTCCATCGAATGCGTGTAAATGACGGTCGCGACCGCATTCGCCGTGTCATGGAATCCGTTTACAAATTCGAAACCCAGCGCAACCATGAGCGCGAGTCCCAGCAGCAGGTATGGCAGGAGGGAGCCAGAGTGCACGGTGGAAAGATCCGACAGCAGATGATACCCAGAGTAGGTCACTCCAATGATCAACACGATGCCAAAGCCGATCATGCCGAGCTTGCCTGGGCTTCTGCTGATTTTTGCGTCCAATGCGGATGTCGCTGTTGCCATAGGAGTTTCTCCTCAACTTCAATAAAGGTTTGAATCGAATCCGAGGCCGGCGCCGACCTCAGGAGAATGAGGAAATATACGGCAGGATTGTTACGACAATATGAATTCCTATGGAGAGCAGCTTGCAACGCCGCGAACAATGGCCGCGGGGGTATCATCGACTCGCGAAGGATGCGGCGGCCTTTTGCGGCCTTCTGGCCACGAGGGCGAGCACGAAAGTAACCTATCCAGATCAGTTCAGCCGACGGAAGATAGGGGTGTCCACTCGATCGGACGCACTTATCATCATGCCGCAGAAACTCATGGACGTTCTTATGCGGGGTCGCTGTTCACACGAGTTTTCCTGGCCACGCCGCTCGGCTAACGGAGAGTATTACCAGGTTTGCCTGCAATGCGCGACCGCCTACCAGTATGACTGGAAGACAATGCGCCGCGGAAACCGCCTGGAGCAACCGGAGGCAGAATCCTCTTCCGTTCGACGGCGAACCACCCGCAAGCAGCCTACGTGGGTGCCCCGCGCGCGACGTCTCAAAGTGACCGTCCCGATCCGCTATCGCGGCAAGAATCTCACTACCTGGTATGAAGGCTCCATCGAGAACATCAGCCAGTCCGGATTGATGTTCAGCGGGCCGCAGCAATTGCCCGCCAATGCTCTGATCGAGATGATCTTCGAGATGCCGGAGGAAATCTCCGGTCAAAAAAACAGCAATGTCCTCTGCCAGGGCCGGCTCATTCGAGCTAAAGATGCCGGTGGGCAGGCCAACGGTGGTTTTGCCCTGGCAACTTCGATCCTCGACTACAAGTTCCTTCACAGCCACTAAGAAGCAATCCGACCGATCGCGCTGCTTCGGTCCTTGGCCTTCGGTCGCATGGCCTTGAAAGCCGCGCGAGCTCGTCCGTCTTCAATTCCCCAGCGCCATTTTTTTCACACGTTTGCACCTCCACTCCTCATCTAAACTACTCAGTACCTTTTTTCTCGAATCGGAGCACTGATGAGATTTACCGTGCGGAGATACGTCTGCGCTGCCATTCTGATGAGTTTGCTGATAACGGGGCTGGGATGCGCAAAGGCTCCGACTGACCCCCAGATGACGGAACAGATTCACTCCAAGCTGAACCAGGACTCGGGTCTGCAGGGCAAGTCGATCGCGGTCGAGACCTCGGGCGGCGTGGCCACGCTCTCGGGGACGGTTGACAACGATACGCAGCGAGCGGCGGCAGCGCACTATGCGTCCACTACACCGGGGATCAAGGAAGTCGTAAACAATTTGCAGGTGGCAACCCAGGCGGCTTCGGCCAATCCTCCAATGGCACCCGCGCCAACCAAACTAGCAGCCGCCCCGCCCTCTGCCGGACTTTCTTCTGCCACACCTTCTTCCGCCACACCCCTGCTATCAAAACCGCGGACGAGCGCTCCGCCCCAGCGCGCCCAACCCGGTTCAGCGAACGATAATTCGTCGGGTCCGCTGCCAAACTCAACCGCAGCCAGTCAGACCGATAATCCGGAACCGCCCGCGGCAAAGGAAATTGCGGACGCGACTCCCGCTGTTCCCGAGGCGCCCATGCCTCCTCCCGCCCCGAAAATGTTGACGATTCAGTCCGGAACCCCGATCTCGGTCCGGCTGGTGGATTCGATTGATTCCGAAACTGCGAAGATTGGACAAACATTTCGCGCAACGCTCGATACGCCGTTGTCGTCGGACTGGGACATCGCGATCCCCGCCGGATACGCCGTGGAGGGCCATGTCGCCGATGTGAAGAGTGCGGGAAAACTTACCGGCCAGCCGGAATTGGTCCTGCAACTGGATCGCGTTCAGGTCGGTGACAAGTCTTACAACCTCCAGACCGACCAATACCGGCGGCAGGGCAAGAACCGCTCAACCAACACAGCACAAAAGGTGGGCGCGGGAGCGGTGCTGGGAGCGATCATCGGCGGAATTGCTGCCGGAGGCAAGGGTGCCGGCATCGGGGCTGCGGCGGGCGGCGGTGCGGGCGGGGCGGTCCAGGCCGCAAGCAAGCCCCAGCCTGTCAAACTCGCCAGTGAAACCGTGCTAAGCTTCACCCTGCAATCGCCACTCACGGTCGAGCAGGTTGAGCAGTCGCCGGACACACAGCGGCAGAAACTTCAGCCGGGTCCGCAGTAAGAAGTCCCTTAACGCGACTCAACTTGCTCCTCATCAGCAACTCTGCTCGTTCGCTGAACCTCCGCTTGCGTCCCTGTAGCTTGCGTCACATCAAAGGCAGCCCTTTGGTCACCCCACCCTGTGATCACTCTCACCGTCGCCCGTTTAAATCCCCACTAGACTGAGCCTGTCGTATGCTGTGTAACGCGCGGGAAGAAGTTATCCCGAGGAGGAAGTTATGCGTGCATGGAAATGTGGATGGACCATCCTAGCGCTTGTTCTAACCATGTCGATCATGGCAGTGGCGCAGGATCAGTCGGAAAAAGAGATTAAGCATGTTCCAATCAAGAAGACGTCGCCTGCCTCCGGGCAGGAGATGTACAAGGCTTATTGCGCAGTTTGTCATGGCGTCGATGGCACGGGCAACGGTCCCGCGGCGGCAGCCCTGAAAGTTGCGCCCACTGATTTGACCGCGATGACTTCGAAAAATGGCGGAAAGTATCCTGCCTTGCGAGTTTCGGCCATCATCCGTGGCGAACAAGTACTCGCGGCTCATGGCAGCAAAGACATGCCGATCTGGGGTGACCTGTTCTGGAACATGAGCGGCGGTCACGAAACCGAAGTGCAGCAGCGCGTCGCCAATCTGAACCGATACATCGAGTCGCTGCAGAAGAAGTAGTAGTTAGTTCCTGCCTGTCTCAGACAGGAATCTTCCAAGCGTCATGCTTCAGCCGGCCCCGGGTCGCCGGATGGTTGCCCTCCGATCCGGGTGCTGCTAGAGTTCTGTCAGTGACGGGGTTAGCGGATTGCCCGCTTCGGATGCGATCCAGGCCGCCAACTTGGTTCGGTCGTGTTTTAGCATGCCGAAAACTGGGCTCAATCAAAACAATTGGATCGTTCGTTACCGTCATTCTCCCCTGATGCGGTATGGAGGTGCGGTCCTTGCGGTCTGGGTTGCGCTCAGCCTTTGGACCTTCTCTCCGGTGCTCCACCGCCATCCCTTGACGCTTTTCCTCGCTGCCGTACTGTTTACCGCCCGTTTTCTCGGCTTTGGCCCGGCTATTTTTTCTTCGTTTCTGTCGGCCGCCTGCCTCGATTTCTTCATATTCCCGCCCATGTTCGCTTTCAGCGTGCTCCAGGGAGCTGATCTGGAACGGCTCATCGTGTTCCTGGCCATTTCGGTCTTTGCCGGCAGCATGGCCCGCCAGCGCACGCTTGCCGAATCGCGCGCCGAACGGACCACCCGCGAGATGGCGGCCATCGTTGAATATTCCGGCGACGCAATCTTCAGCACCGACCCCGAAGGCATCATCACGAGTTGGAATCGCGCGGCCGAAAAGCTGTTTAGTTATAGCCCTGAGGAGGCAGTCGGAATGCCCGCGGCACGGCTCGCCCCGCCCGAGCGTCAGGAAGAAGCCGCGCGCAATCGCGCGATATTTAATGCTGGCGGCCACGTGTCCCCTTATCCTACCGAGCGCATCCGCAAAGATGGATCTAGTCTGCCCGTCCTGTTATCGGTCGAATCTCTGCGCGACGCACGCGGAAAAATTATCGGCGCATCCGCCATTGCCCGCGACATGTCTTCTGAAAAGCAATCCGAAGAAGTGATTCGCCGCAGCGAGAAACTCGCGACCGCTGGCCGCCTGGCAGCCTCCATCGCCCACGAGATCAATAATCCCCTGGAAGCCGTCGTCAACCTGCTCTATCTCGCGCGCCACGACTCAGTCAATGCCCCCCAATACCTCACCATGGCCGAACAGGAAGTTGGCCGCGTCGCTCGTCTCGCGCAACAAACGCTGGGTTTTGTCCGCGACGCGGATTCCCCAGCATCCATCAATACTGCCGGCATCATGGATGAGATCTTGCAGTTATATTCCCGCAAACTCGAAGGAAGGGAAATCCGTGTGTCGCGGCGCTATCGCGAGATTGGGCCGATTTTTGCTTGCGCGGGCGAAGTACGCCAGTTGTTCGCGAATCTAGTTGTGAATGCCGTCGACGCGATGCCCCAGCATGGTTGCCTGCACGTTCGCGTCGCACCGGGACATGAGTGGTCGACTGGCCGCCAAGGCGTCCGCATTACCGTCGCCGACAACGGTGCCGGCATTCAGCGCGCAAACATCCGCCAGATTTTCGAGCCTTTCTATACCACGAAAAAAGACGCCGGCACAGGCCTGGGATTGTGGGTCTCGAGCGGCATTATCCGCAAACACGGCGGTTCGATTCGTGTCCGCAGCCGCGCTGACGGCGACGCCACGGGTACGGTCTTCTGGATTTTCCTTCCCGAGTGCTTCGAAGCCATCCAGGTGGCGTAGCTCCACTTTCGCTTTTCGCTCCCTAATTCCTTCGGTCACGATTTCCGGGTATTGTCGGTAAACCACGGCTATAATGTCGCGCGCGGATGGCATTCCGCTCGGGGCGTTCTCACTTGAGGGCCGGTACAAGCGGGATTGCAGCACAATGGCTCGATCTCTGCTATCTGACCTCTGCCATCCAGCCTCAGCCCATTGCTTGCAATCAGTTGGAACCCAGCATCAGTACAGTCACTTTCGTACTCAGGGCGCGTCGTCCATACCGCCTTATAATGAGCCCAAGTCTCGAAAGAATGGGCACTTAGCCACCGTGGAACTCCTTCTCGAAGCCGCGATCTTCGCCTATGGGCTGTGCTTTGGCAGCTTCCTGAACGTGTGTATCTACCGGTTGCCTCGCGAGAAGTCGGTCGTCGCGCCGCGTTCGGCGTGTCCGCATTGCGGATATCTGATTCCGCTCTACCACAACATTCCCGTATTGAGCTGGCTGATTCTTCGCGGAAAATGCCGCTCTTGCAAAGCGCCGATTTCGCCCCGCTATCTCCTGGTGGAAATGCTCATCGGTGTGCTCTTCCTTGCCTGTTATCTCCACTTCGGATTCACTCTTGCCGCGCTGAAGTGCGCCGTCCTCGGCTTCCTGCTCGTCGGCCTGATCTTTACCGATGCGGAAACCAAGCTTCTTCCTGATGCTTTGACATTGCCCGGCCTGGCGCTCGGCATCGGTTTCAGCCTTCTTGTCCCGGTGAATGACCTCGCTTCGCGAATCATTCCGGGCTTGGTCTCGCCCATGATGCGCGGCGAAATTTCCTGGCGCCTGTGGTCTTTCTCCGATTCGTTGCTCGGAGCTGCCGTCGGCGCATCGTTCCTCTACGGAGCGGCCGCAATTTACCTCCGCGCCCGTGGCATTGAAGGCATGGGATTTGGCGACGTCAAGCTGATGGCCATGATCGGCGCGTTCCTGGGAACCAAGCTCACCGTATTCACAATCTTCGCCGCTTCGCTTGCGGGTTCGCTTTTTGGATTAACCACAGTCCTCGCCGTCTGGATAAAGCGTCGCCGTCGCATAGCCGCGCGGGGCGCTCTTACTCCGGAAAACCGGCGGCGGGCCTGGACCTCGGCGCGTCTGGTCCTCCGCTATTACGAGATGCCGTTCGGCGTCTTTCTCGGCATCATGGCGATCGTGTCGTTCCTGTTCGGCGACCAACTCCTGCATTGGTACTGGAGCGCGCTGTGAGCCTCCTGACCAATCCCGTCGTGCTGCGCATGGGCCTGCTCCTGTTCTGTTCCCTGGCGGCCTTCGGCCTGGGCTGGTTCATCATTCGACGCCTTCGGCAAAGTCTTACTGAGGAACGCGAATCCCTGCCAGTCTCGCCCATGGCGGCCGAAGGACTGCCCGTCCACGCCTACCACGCGGTCATCCAGCAACTGAAGCAGCAAAAACACGAGCTCACCACGCAGCAGCTTTCCGAGCGTAGGAAGGCGAAAGCCTCCGATACGCTGAGTTCCACCGTGCTGGCGAATCTTTCGAGCGGAGTCTTGTTCTTCAATACCGCTGGGCTGGTGAAGCAGGCAAACGCTGCCGCGCGCAAGCTGTTGGGATTTGCCTCGCCCGTCGGACTGCACGTTACGGATCTGTTTCGAGCCGCAACCCTGCGCGCTCCCAATGGCCCCGCATCGCCCATGAGCATTGATCTGGCTCTGGCTCCTGCTTTATCGGGAAAGAGCGCCGTTCGAGGTCTGTTGCTGAATTACTTCAGTCGCGAGGGCGAAAGCCGCGTGCTGGACGTCACGGCATCGCCGGTGTTGTCCGAGGACGCCAGCCTCCTGGGCACCACACTGGTTCTGACCGATAAGACCGATATCGAACGCATCCGGCATGACCAGAAGACGCGACAGGAAGTTTCGTCCGAGATGGCGCAAGGCTTACGAGAGTCCCTCGCCACGATCTCGGGGTACGCGCAGCAACTGGCACGCAGCCGCGATCCGGAACTGGCTCGCCAGCTCGCTGACAACATCGCCAACGAAGCAGCCCGGCTCGATCGTACGATTGGCAGTTTTCTTGGAGGCGCGCAGGCTGCGGCCTCGGGTTCCTGAATTTAGCGGTTGCGGGCCGCGCGAGCGGCTCGCGGAAGGATGATCGATGAAGTTTGATCTGACAAAACGAACGATGTGGATGGCCATTCTTATCCTGCTTGCGGCGAGCGCAACCTACGCGCAATCCCTGGGGGATTATGCGCGGCAAGCACGCAAGGATAAGCCCAAGTCCGAAACCGCTGTCCGGCAATACGACAACGACAACCTTCCCGCGGATGACGGCAAATTGAGCGTGGTCGGGCCCGCCCCGGCCACTGCCAGCGATGGCCAGAAACCGGCCCAGGCTGCGGCGTCCGATCCCAAGGCCGCCCAGGCCGAGCGTCAGAAAGCTGCCGACGATATGCAGAAGAGGATCGACGCGCAGCGCGAAAAGATCACCGCTCTCAGCCATGAACTCGACCTCGATCAGCGCGAATATCGTTTGCGCGCGGCTTCTTTCTATGCTGATGCCGGCAATCAGTTACGCAACTCGGCCCAGTGGAGCAAGGACGACACCCAGTACAAGTCGGACATGGATTCCAAGCAGAAAGCGATCGACGCCGCCAGGGATGAGCTCACCAACCTCCAGGATCAGGCCCGCAAGCTGGGT
>JBELAC010000003.1:0-57315 GCA_049509215.1 Terriglobales bacterium | reverse complement strand
CGCCTATACCGTCCATGAGATCCAGGCCGCCAGCGGCACGGTTGTGCGTGAGTATGTTTCTTCCGCCGGCATTGTTTTCGCCGTGGCTTGGCAGGGCCAGTTTGCTCCCAACATGCAACAACTTCTGGGAGCATATTTCGAGCAATACTCCGCAGGTGTGCAGGCCGCCAAGGCCAGCTATGTCGGCCGCAGACCGCTCAATCTGCATCTTTCCGGACTGGTTGTTCAACTCAATGGCCACATACGCGCCTTCCACGGACGCGCTTATCTCCCCGAGCAAATTCCGGCGGGCGCCAAAGAGGAGGAGTTGTGGTAACGACAATTTCATCCAAAGCGGCATTGCGCGGATTGATGGCCCTGACAGTTGCCGGCACCTTCGGATTGTTCTCCGCATGCGGTGGCAGCAGCAGCAGCGGTTCGGGTGGTGGCGGCGGCGGTGGTGGCACCAGTAACGTGCAATCGATCGCCGTGGATGGCGGTCCTGTTGCGGGACAGATTTACCCGGATGCCGCCTTCACGAGCGTGACAGTATGCATCCCGAGCTCCTCAACCTGCCAGACGGTCAGTGGAATTCTGATCGACACGGGTTCCGTGGGACTCCGGCTTCTCGCCTCGGCAATTCCCTCGCTGTCACTTCCGCAGTTGAGTGGATCGGGCAATACCACCTACTACAACTGCGTTAATTTTGTGGATGGGTCCTACCTCTGGGGGCCAGTCGCACAAGCCGATATCAAAATGGCGGACGAAACAGCCAGGGGCACCAGCCTCCAGTTAATTGAAAATCCGACCGGATTCACCGTGCCCTTCGGCTGCTCGAACGGTGGCGTAAATGAAGACACCCTTGCGGCCTTGGGAGCCAATGGAATTGTCGGCGTCGGGCCGTATGCGCAGGATTGCGGCTCGTACTGCACCAGTCAGGCCAATGCGGACATATATTTTACTTGCGGACCCAGCGGTCCATGTAACTCGTCAACCATAACCCTTGCTCAACAAGTCACGAATCCAATCGTCAAATTCACGACCGACAACAACGGAGTCATTCTCGAACTGCAGTCAGTCGACGGCGCCGGAGCAACCGACAGCGGTTCCATGATCTTTGGTATCGGCACTGAATCGAACAACTCACTGGGTTCAGTGTCCATTTTTCCGATCAACACCTCAGGCACGTATGCCGGTTTCTTCACCACGACGTTTAATTCGCAGACCCTTAACGAGAGCTTCATTGACAGCGGATCGAACGGATATTTCTTCCCCGATTCGGCCATTCCTCAGTGTTCCCAAGACCCGGGATTCTATTGCCCCGCGAATACTCTGAACCTGTCGGCGCAGAATACGGGCGTCAACAACGCGCAGAGCACGGTCGACTTCAGCGTGGACAATGCCGAGACGCTTTTTAACAACGATGGCGGCGATTCTGCGTTCAGCAATCTCGCCGGCCCAAACGGATCGGCAAACTGCACCGGCGTGGGAACGTGCGGCTTTGATTGGGGCCTGCCCTTTTTCTTTGGCCGCAATGTATTCACGTCGATCCAGGGCCAGTCCGTTCCAAGCGGCACGCCTGCTGCTCCGTGGTGGGCCTATTGATCGGTGGAAAGAGGATCGGATCAAGAAGCGGCCAAAGCCTACTGCTGGGGTAGAGCGGCCTTCAGTTTTTCGGCTTCCGCTCGCTCTTTTTCCGCTTCCGCTTTCTGTCCGTTTTTATCGTAAACGTCGGCTAACCACACATGGGGCGTAGGATCCTCAGGTGCCAGTGTCGCCGCTTTCTTCAGCATCGCTTCCCCGGCAGCTGGATCTCCCAATATTGCGAGGGACTTGCCCAGAATCAGGTGGCTCCCGTAATCATCCGGGTCGTATTGCAGGACGATTCGACATTCCTTGGCAGCATCCGCCACACGATCGGTGCGAGCGTAGGCCATTTCGAGGAAGCTGTGCGCCTCCACGGCATTGGGTACCTTCGCGACCAGTTTCTCCAATGCCGCGATGGCCGGCCCATTCTGTTGGATCGCCAGCAAGCTCTTCCCCAGCATGAGGAGCGGCCCGGTAGCATCAGGATTCATCTCCAGCGCTTTCTGTAAAGCCGGAACGGCTTTTTGGAAGTCCTCTTTCCGCATCTCCCAGGTGCCCAACTTCAAATAAAAGGCATAGGTGGGATTCCTGGCGATGATTTGCTCGAGCAGCGCGATGGACTCGTCGGCGTGCATGTCTTCCTGCAGATCATTGGCCCGATGGAGCATATTGGCAATTTCGATGTTGTCTTTCGGATCCGGTCCCTGGTCGAGATCCGTCTTCAAGTTTTCGCTGGTCGACGCCAGGTATCCCAGTGCTCCCAGTTTTTCCTGCGCTGCCGGATCCAGTTCCGCCTTGGGCGCAGTGCGCGCTCTGGAGGTCTTCTTGCGTAAATCCTGCAAATGACCGGCTAGCGTGTCCGCAACCGCCGCTGAAGAGCCCGCCAGATTGTGCTCCGATTTCGGATCTTTACTTTCGTCATAAAGCTCGCGCCGCGGTGCCTGGACATAAAAGTATTTTTCCGCGCGCAGCGACCGCAGCGCGCTCCATCCGAAACTATTATGGGGATACTCCGCCTGCGAGTAGGCGGGCCGGTCATGCCAGGCCGGACTGACTCCGTCTTTCATCAGGCTCAGCAGCGATTCTCCTTGCATCTCCGGTGGAATCGCGATGCCAACTTCCTGCAACAATGTGGGTGCCACATCCACCAGCTCGACCCGGTTTTCGATCTTCTTTCCGGCGGCCGCTGCATGCGGAAGCTTGATCAGCAATGGCACATGGATCGTCTCATCGTAAAGAAAGACCCCGTGCGTATCTTCGCCGTGGGCACCGAGCGACTCGCCGTGGTCGGCCATCACTGCCATGACCGCGCCGTCGTACAAGCCGCGCGATTTCAGCTGTTCAAGCAGTTTCCCGACCGCCGCATCCTCATACGCAATCCCTCCGTCGTAGGGTTCTGAAGCATAGCGCGTTTTATACGGTTCCGGCGGAATGTAGGGATCGTGGGCGTCATACAAATGGACCCACATGAAGAACGGCCCTTTTGGATGCTTGTCCAACCACGCCAGCGCTCGTGTAACCACCTCAAATCCGCGGCGCTGGACCGTGCTGAAGCGGTCTTCTCCCACGCCCTCGTCGTGAAAGTCGGCATCGTAGGTATCGAAGCCCCGGTCAAAGCCGGGCACGTAGGGCGGCTCCGCCTTCAGTACAATCGCGCCGAGAAATGCCGCCGTCTTATATCCGTAAACGTGCAGAATCTCCGGGGTGTAGGGTACATCCGGAGGCAACGGATCCTGCATGTCATTTACATGATGAAACTGCGGATACGTGCCGGTGAAGATCGTGGCATGCGATGGCGGCGTCAGCGCAACCTGCGAGTACGCGCGCGCGAAGACCGCGGAATCTTTTGCCAGCGTATCGAGGTTCGGCGTCACGCCGCGCTTCGACCCTAGAAATCCCATGCGGTCTGCGCGCGTCGTGTCGAGCGTGATGAGAATGATGTTCGGAGATTTTCCAGGTGAAACCTGCGAAGAAGCCGGTTCGGGACTTGCCGCTAAAGCACCTGTCGTCAGCGCAACAGCCAGTATGAAATAACGAACCACAGACATCGAATTAGATCTCTCCTTCTTCACCCTTCTCTTTGCCGCAGACCAGCTCGAACAGCGGAAAGCCAAAAACTGTACCGCTCATTGTGGATGGGATTGATTATCGCCCGGCGGAGTTTGTGCCGCTCCCCGCCTGACCGCCCCTAGACGCTCAGCTTCGGCTCGCTCCCGGTTCGCATCGTCAGGCTTGCCCAGCTTGTCGTACACGTCTGCCAAATCGAGGTGAGGCTGTGGCCTGTCGGGCGCCAGCGAGATCGCTTTCTGCAGCGGTGCAACCGCATTCGCGAAGTCGCCTGTCTTGGCCAACGCTCTTCCCAGGTTCACGTTCGCCCCAAAGTTATCCGGCAACGTCTTCAGCACGGTCTGGCACTCTCGGATTTCATCCTGCGTCCGGTCCAGCTTGGCATACGCCACGATCAGGAAAATGTGTGCGTCAAATATATTCGGCTCTGCCTTGAGCACGTGCTCGAATGCAGTCGCGGCCCCTTCATAATCCTCGGTATTCATCAGCGACCGGCCGAGATTCAGTTCCGCGCGGGTGAAGCCGGGATCGAGTTTCACGGCTTTGCGCAATTCCGGCGCCGCGCTCGAGAAATCTTCCATGTCCATATAGCACCCGGCGAGGAAAAAATGCAGCAGGGAGATGTCGGGTGAAGTGACGAGCGCCTTTTTGATCTCGGGGATCACCTTCCCGCAACGTTGATCCTGGGCCAGATCCTGCAGCATGTTGTTGATCCGCAGAATGGTGTTGGCAATCTGGATCTTATCCTTAGGGTCGGCCCCCTCCTCTCCGGGAGCGGCATACGGCGAATCGCTGCGCGCCGCCATATATCCCAGAACGGCCAGTTTTTGGATCTTGGCCTCATCCATGCGCGCCTTGGGCGTCTCCTGTTTATTTGTCGTCTTCTCTTCGAACGCCCGCATATTGGCCGATATCGTGTCGGCGACTGCGGGAGATTTTGCGGCGAGATTGTGCTGGGCTTCCGGATCTACCGCGTCCTCATAGAGCTCTCGCCGGGGCGACTGAATATACAAATACTTCCCGGTGCGGAGAGACTGCTGCGCGCTCCAGGCAAAGGAGAGGTGCGCGTAATCGGACTGCGAATACGCCCCGCGATCCTGCCACATCTTCGCCGCTGCCGCACCCTCGGCCGTGTCCGGTTTCAAAAAACCGAGCAGCGATTGCCCCTGCACTTTTTCCGGCACCGGTACGCCGATCGATCCGAGCAGCGTCGGCATGATGTCGGCCAGTTCCACCCGGTCCTCAATCCGCTTGCCCGCCACCGCGCCCTGCGGCAGCTTGATCACCAGCGGCACGTGGATGGTTTCGTCGTAAAGAAAAATTCCGTGCTCGTTTTCGCCGTGCGCCCCCAGCGACTCTCCGTGATCGGCCGTGAGCGCCACGACGGTATTGTCATACAGTCCCGAGGCCTTCAGTTGCTTGAAGAACTTGCCCATGACGGAATCCACATAAGCGATCTCCCCGTCATACGGAGCCTTGGCGTAGCGCGTCTTAAACGGCTCCAGAGGCTCGTAGGGCTCGTGCGGGTCAAACAGGTGCACCCAGATGAAGAAAGGCCCCTGCGGCTGCTTGCTGAGCCACGCCAGGGCATGTTCCACTACCTCGCCGCCCCGCCGCTCCACGGTTTGATAACGGGTCGCTGGCGTGTATTTGTCCCAGTTATAGCCCGCATCGTACGTGTCGTATCCGCGCTCAAAGCCCGGAACCCCCCAAGCGGGGTCGACCGCGATCGATCCTACAAAAGCCGCCGTCGTATAGCCGTGTTCCTTCAGGATCGCGGGCAGGTACGGCAGATCCTTTGCCAGCGGGATGGGGAAGATCAGTACCTGGTGATATTGGGGATAGGTCCCGGTAAAGATGGTCGAATGCGACGTCGGCGTCAGGGGCGCCTGCGAGTAGGCGCGGGTAAAAACTGCCGAATCCTTCGCCAGCACGTCGAGATTCGGGGTCAATCCCCGTTTCGAGCCTAAGAATCCCATGCGGTCGGCCCGGGTCGTGTCGAGCGTGACCACAATAATGTTCGGATAGGCGGGCTTTGCCGCGTCGGCCTCAACGCTACCCGATTGGGGCGTGGCCGCCTCGGGCGGATTGCCTCCAAAAGCATAGATGCCAAGACTACTGATGGCCAGAGCGACGACGACAGGGTATAAGAACCGGCGAATTCCGCGCATTGTGAATGACCTTAGACTGGCGAGCAATTAGAACTGGTCTCATAAATGGTTTTGGGTAGGGCACGGCTTCAGCCGTGCCGTTCGGGGCCAATAAAAATGCGGGCCTTAGCCCCTGAGGGCCGGACAGCCTGCGCACAGAACTATTGATGAGACCAGTTCTAGGCTGATTCTACTAAAGTCCGGCAGCTCCGGCCTGTATGCAGCCGGACATCGGCATTACCGCCGTTCCGCATTGGTCTGGCGCTCCTACTGCGGCTTTGCAGCCGGGGCACCGTTGGTGGCCGGAGCGCTCTTGCCTGCGCTCTTTTTCGCGGGCGCTTTTCCTCCCCCCGATACGAAGCCTGCCATGGTGTCGCACTTTTCCGGAAAAATGAAAAGAGATGGGTCTTGTGCGCCCACCTTCACGTCTTTGTAATGGATGACCCACGGATAAGCCGGCTTGCGCCGATTCTCGATCTTGATCGGAAAGCCTTTCAGATCGTCCGCCTCGTAAAGCCGGAAATTCATGGCCGCCGGGTTCTTGGGATTGTGAATCAGGATGTCTTCCACGTGGACGTGGTGCCCATCCACCGTGTCTTCCCCAACCGGCGTGTGCTCGTAGGTGACACCCGGACCCGGAATGATCCATGGGAAGCTGCCTTTATAAGGGAAATCCATCAGAAAGCATGCCCGGGCCGAGACTGCGTGCGTCTTCTTACTTACCAGGTCCGTGACCTCATAGTCGGGTATGGCGGCATCGCCCTGCATTCTCACCAGGTGGCCGGAACGGTAGATATAGCGGTCTACGTCCATCCCCGGCAGCGGCCCGCCATTCGAGATAGCCGAGAAGTTCTGGAATTTTTCTAGCACGGATTCCTTCGATTCCGTGGCCGGCGCAGACGGATTGGAGGCACCCGCTTCGGCAGGATGACTCTGATCCGTGGCTTTTTGCTCTGCCGGAGCCTGCTCGGGCACATCCTGTCCCTGGGCTGCCTGCGCCCACACTGAAACCACAAGGCAGCCTGCAAACAGCACTGCCGCGATCCATCGAGTCATTTCTTCACTTCTCCAAGGATTGAGTTGTAAACACTAGTGTCCTGAGTCTGAAACCCGTTGATAAAGTCATGGAGTTTTGAAAGGGCTCGGCTTTAGCCGAGCCGAAAAAACACCCTTGAAACCCGGGGCTTTAGCCCCTGACGGCTGGACGGCCTGCCCACGAACTATTGATCAGACCAATTCCAATTTGTTGGTCGAGCGCTGTCGATTGCGTTCTCCCCGGACCGGGCAGCGAACGACGAACGACCAACGACGACCGGCCTTCAGCATACAAGAAAAAAGCCATGCCTGAAACAGGCATGGCTTTTGGTCTGGCCAGAAAAAATCGCGACTAGCGATTTTTCGAAACAACTGTGCTGCCTCTGGTCGGCGCAACCCCGTCCTTTCCCGGGATCGAACAGGATAAGTAGCCGTAGTTGCCACCTAGGAAATGGCCGCTGAGAGCTGCCACGCCCACGAAGCTGACCTTGCCCGTAATCTTGCCATTTTTTATTTTGTTGCACTTCAGCGACGTCCACGCGGTCCACTGTGCATACGGGTCGCCGCTGAGCACAGCATAAACGCTGTCGCCATAGATCACACCAGCACCGTGGCCCGCCTGGCCATCGCCGGCCAGCGTGGCGGAGAAGCCCGAGATCGTGGAATTCACGCTCTGGCCGCAGACGCTGAAATTGTCGAGCCCTCCCCATGCACCGTTGCCGGCGTATGCGAGCTGCAAATAGTTGCAATAGAGACCGCCTCCGGGCGATAAGAAGCCGAAGGACTGGGCGGAGGCCCCAACACAGCCCATTAACAGCAGCATTGTGACAAACAAGCCTTTCATTCTCATCTGATTTCTCCTGATGTTTCTGGTCAAGCGCCAAAAGCTTGGCGACCGTTGGAGAACCCCCCTCAGGAACCCTTATGGCCCCGCTGCCAACCCAACTGATAATTACAACGCAACGTAGAAAGGAAAAAAAGCCATGCCTGAAACAGGCATGGCCTTTGGTTGAACTGAAGCAATAACTACTTCTTGGAAACAGCGGTCGAGCCCTTCGTTGCGGCTGCGCCGTTGCGGCCAGGGATCGTGGCCGACAGGTAGCCGTAGTTGCCGCCGACGTATACGCCGCTGAACGAGGCCGCGCCTACCCAGCTGATCTTGCCGGTGTAGATGCCGAACTTGTTCTGTTTGTTCGCCTTCAGGGCGGTCCAAACGGTCCACTGGGCATAGGGGTCGCCGCAGAGGGTGGCATAGATGGTGTCGCCGTAGATCACGCCAGCGCCATGTCCCTGCTGTCCGTCGTTGGCCAGCGTGGCGTTGAAGCCCGAGATGGTCCCGTTAACGGAAGCGCCGCAAGCGCTGAAGTTGTCATATCCGCCCCATGCGCCAGCGCCAGCATTCGTGAGCTGCTCATAGTTGCAATACAGGCCGCTGCCGGTCGATGCGAAACCGAAGGTCTGCGCGGAAGCGAAGCCGCAAGCCACAACGAGAAGAGTGATTACCAACAAGCTTTTTTTCACTGAGAAATTCCTCCTGGAAGTTTTTTGAATCTAACGTTAGAAGCTTAACAACCCGTCGGTGACGCCCTGCGGGGAAGCAGTGCCGATCACTGACTGCTCGACAATCTAGCTCATTCCCAGATTAAGTCAAGCGAATAAACCTCGTTCCGGGCAAAAAAAATTCGGGAAGATAAAAACTTTGCGCTCTTGCGGCAAAACCTCGGACAAGCGAGTGAAAACCGCTTCCAAAGCGCCGATTCCAGCGCGGACGCCACGCGGGAGCGTGGAATTTGCACTTGAAAATTGGGCTGAAGAACAGGCCAGGTAGGCATCTCCTCAAGCGCAAAAGAGCGCTCTTTAGGAAACGCGCAGAAACTATATCCCCGGTTGCGCTCTTTTGCAAGCGCCGCCCCCAGATTTACCGTTGCCGATCTGGATGCGACCTCAGAGGATGGCCACCTAAGAGGATGGCGCCTAGCAGGCTGCGGAAAAACCAAATTTTGTGTTTGATTTTGGGTGGCGCAGCGGTTCACCGCTGCGATAACCGCTTTGTTTTGAATGCGGCTTCAGCCGCTGAGGTGACGATTCTCGATCGAAAGAGACTTTTTCCGCAGCCTGTTAGAACGTGAACCTCACGCCAAGCTGTATCTGCCGGGGAGCCCCGTTCGAGTAAGTTCCCGTTCCCGGCAAAACCCGGTCCAGCCGCGACGTGCAGATGCCCCTGTTGGGCCCGCAAACACCCGGCGCGGTCGAATTATTCAGCGACGTTCCGGGAGCTCCATCCAGAATGCCGCTCAGTTGTGCGCCCGGTCCGCCAAAATTGGCGATGTTGAAGACGTTGAAAATGGCAACGTTCGGCTCGATCTTCAGCCGCTCGCCATAGGAGAAGGGCCAGTTCAGTCGCAGATCGATCGTCTTCAGCCACATCGGCTCGGCTGCGTAGCCCGGCAGCCCGCAACTGGGAGTCGGCGGAGTGCAGGAGGAGATCAGGGGAGCGAAAGCGTCCAGCGCGTGCAATTGCAGCTGGCTGAACAATCCCGCCGCGGCCAGCACCTGGCCCGCCGGCGTCAGCTGCCCCGCCTGGTTGTGGTTGTAGAACTTGATGGCATTGGCAAACTGGCTGGGCGCGTATCTTCCCGTGGTTCCGACGAACGTGCCGTTCAGAAGATCGCCCACCGTGCCGTCCCCGCTGACGTCGCTGCGGAAAATCTCGCCGGCCACCCCGCCTCCGTTCATCTGCGGGACATTCACACTCAACGGAAGGGGCGATGCGAACATGGCGATGATCGAGATCTTCGCTCCGTGCGGCATCTCAACCGTCGGCGTGAATACCAGCTGGTGCGTGCGGTCGAGCCCCGACACGCCCATATGCGCGTAGTGCGGGCGGTTGTAGTCTTCCGCCACGCTCAGGATTGAATAATCTCCTCCGCTGCCGTCGGGAGCCGAGATGTTGCTGCGATAGCGCGACCACGCGTAAGAGACCGCGAAGTCGATCTTCTGCACGCGATGAAACGGATTGTCTCCGCTCGAGGTGCGGTACGTCACGTGAATGCCCTGGTAAAGCGACCGACCGGCCGGGAAGTACATGACATTCGATCCCACCGCCGGATTGATGCCCCCGAACGATGCCTGCTGTTTCCCCAGCACCGAGCACGGGAACGGTCCGCAAAACGCGTTCGATGAGTCCAGCCCCTGCCGCGCGAAATCCGTGATGGTCGCCGTCGGAACGCTCGTCAGATAGCAATTCACTGACGCCTGCGAACTGGCGCCGGCATAGAGTGCCTGCGGGCATCCCACCGACGCTGGATTTGCCAGCAAAGTATTGTTGATCGCCGTCAGTTCCGCGGCGTAAGTGTTATTCGCCGGATTCGGATTGTCGCCGTCCGTTAGGAAGGTCGCGTCTCCTACGTGGTTGGAGTCGATTCCCAGCGGGAACTGGGTACCAAGTTCCCGCACATAGTCGACCGAGAACATGCTGCGCAGGCCCATCTGGCGCTCGATCCCTCCGCTGATGTGGATGACGCGCGGTGTGCGGAAACCGGGAGCCAGCAGGCCGCCGAAATTGGCCACGCTGTTCGCCAGCGAGTAAACGTTCGGTCCGCCGGTCACCGTCGCCTGGTTCGCCTGAAACGCGCTTTGCAGGTCCTGGATCGCGGTCGCGACCGACCCGATCGGCTGTCCGCAGATTTGGGTCGCAAGGTCGAGCCCGTCGACCGAACTCACGACGTCCGGGTGTCCCACGGCCGCGCTGTCGGGGAACAGTACTGCTCCGGTCGGGCACAGCGTGAGGCTGCGGTTATATTGACCGGCCGACAGCCGGTTGATGCGGTCCTGATAGGTGTTCTGCAGCAGGAAATTGTCGTAGAAGAGTCCGCCGCTGCCCCGTACGACGGTCCGGCCGTTGTGTCCCGGATCCCATGCGACCCCGGCCTGCGGCGAAAAATTCTTGTACGGACGCGCGATACTTGATCCGAGCGACTGTTGCGTGTACGGGCCGATCGGCGCCGTCAGGGCGAACTGATCGAGGATGTAGCCATTGCCCGCGCACGGCGGAGAACTCACGATGTTCGTATTGATCGACGAGCAGAGCAGCGGCGACAGGTCGCTGTCCGTCCGGCCGGTGTCGAACACATAATTCACGCCGAAGTTCACGTTAATATTCGGCTTCACGTTGAACGAATCGCCG
This sequence comes from Terriglobales bacterium, assembly GCA_049509215.1. Taxonomy (GTDB): domain Bacteria; phylum Acidobacteriota; class Terriglobia; order Terriglobales; family Acidobacteriaceae; genus Acidiflorens. Next base: position 46,311 of record JBELAC010000003.1, on the reverse strand, counting down.
AAATAGCCTTCCAGCCGTGTATCGTTGTGTCCTCCTGTCGGCCGGTTGAAGCCGGAGTTCTCGCTGAAATTCCCCAGCCCGTTGTAGATCGTGATCGTGCCCACCGGGTAGTTCAGCGGATTCGTCGCACCACCCGAAAATGGCAGGCTCGGATCGCCACTCACTGCGGCGATGGTTGCCAGCCCATTCGAACTCGTCACCGACGGCCCGTAATTTCCGGGCGCAAAATAATCGCCCTGCGCAATGCGATGCACCGCCCCGCCAAAGCGCAGCTTGTGGAGATAGGTGAAAGCCTCGTGCGTCGTGCTGCCGTCATAACGCGCAAAAAGATCGCGCTGGATCGTCTGCCGCGGCCCCGCTACCGATGGCCCAAAGGAATCCGACCCAAGCTGCACATGGAATGGCGCCCCCGTGTAAATCTGCGAAGCTGCCAGCTCCGGGTTGATCGCGTTCACCAGCTTCTGGTATCCGAAACGCGCGCTGTGAACGTACTTTCCGCGATTCCAGTCCAGCCCGAAAGCGGCCGTGTCGACGTTGATTTGGTTTCGATAGATCGACCAGCTATTCGGCGGCCCCAGCTGGTCTGCATTGTCATAACCGAGCCGAACGAAAAACTTCGTGTTGTCGCTGAGGTTGTAATCCAACCGCGCCATCAGCAGGTTTTCCCGAAAAGTCGCATCCCGCGCCAGCAAAAGGTTGGGCGCCGGGAATCCAACCTGGTTCCCCAGATAGCCATCCTGTTTGGCCCGTTCTCCGGTCACTAACAGAAATGCCTTGTCCTTAACGACCGCCCCGCCTGCGCCGAATCCATATTGTTGAAAGCTGTATCCCGGGTCTCCTGCCGGAGCTCCCGCCATACCCAAGAAATGATCGCGGAAATTCCCGAAAAGATTGCCATGCCAGTTGTCGGCCGATTCCGAACGCGTCGTAACACGCACGGCGCCCGCAGCGTTCAATGACTGGAACAACTCCGGCGTGGCTCGTGAAATCACCGCATCGCGCACTCCCTCGGTCGGAAGATTTACGCTCGGCCCACCCTTGGTTTCATCCATCGCCTCGATTTCATCGATGTCGAAATGAGTGGTGCGGCCTTTACTGCCGTCGATCGAGAGCGATTGAAACCCGCTCTTGCCCGGATCGTAAATCGCCGCGTCGACAGCTTGCACACCCGGATAAAGCTCGCCCGCCTGGAGGTAGTTGCGTCCCGTGATGGGTAGGTTATCGCCCGCGTTACCCGGGAACCTGCTTTCGAGCCGCGCCGGTCCAGGGGTGATGTGTGCCAGCTTGAAGTTGGATGTTATGGAAGCGGTCGCCGTGACTGTGACATTGGCCTCGGCGGGCAGCATGTCACGCCCCTCGACGTGCACCAGATATGTGCCCGGGGGAAGCGTCTCGGTGATGTACGTCCCATTCTTGACGGCGCGCGTCACGCCTTTGGTGTCGGTCGCCTGCGAGCTGTAGAAAACACGAGCGCCCGCGACCGGACTGCCATCCTCATCGATGACCGTGCCTTGGATGGTGCCGGCCGTGGGATTCTCAGAAGTCGCTTCCTGCGCCCACAGACAGCCCGCGAACGCGAGCAGTACGAGCCAAACACAAAGGATTAGGCCAAAGGGCAGAGAACGCCGAATGCACAAACCAGACCGTTGGAACAAAGCGCCACTCTCCTGGGAGCGGAATCACAAACAGCAGGGCAAAACGACTCCGCGTATAAGGGTCTTAGATTTCCACTGAAATGGAATAGAACATCTTACTAGATGCGGCCCTGCAACCGCTGCGATGCTTGCGATTTTTAGCAGCCATCAGCTGTTAGCGATCAGCAAAAGCGCCTGGCGGTGAATCCGTTCTTGGTTTTGCCTGAAGGCTGACAGCTGACGGCTAATGGCTGATGGCTACCACGATCCCTTGTGCGTGTAGTACCCCGCCCGGTTATGCACCTGAAAAGGTCCGCCCGCTGGAGGATTCGTCAGGCTCACCTGCACCCGCCGAAAATCCGAATCGCTGAACTGCTGCGCCGGATAGTACGCCAGCAGATATTGCGTTCTCAACTCATCGCTGATCTGGCGGAATGCGTCGTCCAGTTGCGGCAGGGAAGTGGCATAGTAGTACTTTCCGCCCGTGTCTCCCGAGATCGTAATCAGGGCGTGTTCGCCGCCCGTATCGCGGCCTGCGCTGGCCTCGATTGGCACGATGATGATGCTGTAGATGATCGCTTCCGCCTCCTGCGCGGCGCGCAGCGCTTCTTTGTAATTCACCTGGCTCATGGTGTCGCCGCCATCGGTGATCACGACCATCACCTTTCTGCCCTGGCGCCGGCTGAGCGCTTGCGATCCCAGAAAAACAGCGTCATACAAGGCTGTCGCGGCACCATTATGGCCCTTGTCGATTCCCGCGTCGATCACTTTCAAGTCAGACGTGAAGGGCACGATCTCATGCACTTCCTCGCTGAACTTGTACAACGCCAATCCATCCTGCGGTCGCAAAATCGTGTGCACGAACTTGCGCGCCGACAGCAACTCCAGCGGCAGATCCTTCCTCGTGCTCAGGCTCGTATCCACCGACAGCACAATCGAGAGCGGAAGCGCCGATTCCCGGCTGAAAACGGCAATCTTCTGATCCTTGCCGTCCTCTTTAAGCTGAAAATTTTCCTTTTCCAGCAAAGGTACCGGTGCCCCATGCTCGTCCGTCACAGTCACGAATACGTTCACCAGTTTGACGTCGACCTTGATCGTGGACGATGAGTCCTGCGCGAACACTCGGACGCTTGTGCAAGCCAGCAACCAGCACGCCAGATAAGCTACCACCCGCGCGCCACCAGCCATGCGCCCCCACCCCCTGAAGTTGTTTGCTCGTGGCTCGAGACTCGCGTCCCGCGGCACGCAGTGGTTGGCTCGCAGCTCGGGAATGATTGCTGTTTGAATCTCCAGAATTGTAGTCATGATAGGGGTCATTCAGTTGGATGCGGGCCGCGACCCCGCTGTGCCTCCCGCCTGTCGAATTTCTTCCGGAAAGGCTTCTCCATCCGCCCACACCGCTCCATCCTCAAAATGCTCTTTCTTCCAGATCGGCACCGTCTTTTTCAGTCTGTCGACAATCCACCGGCATGCGTCGAAGGCCGCTCCACGGTGCGCCGACGCGACCACGATCAGCACGCTCGTTTCTCCAATCTCAAGCCGTCCCAGCCGGTGAACAATCGAAATTCCACCCACGCCAAAGCGCTCGCGCGCCTGTTCCGCCAGCCCTCCCATTTGTCTTAACGCCATCGCCTCATAGGCCTCGTAGTCCAGATAGAGCGTCCGCCGGCCGCGCGTGTTGTTTCGCACCACCCCCTCAAAAACCACGGCCGCGCCGTCCTCCGGCTTCTTCAATGCGGAAAGCACGGCCTGCGTCAAGATCGGCTCGCGCACGATTCGAATCTCGCCCCTCGGAACGGTGGCGTCTGGAGCGCCTCCGCTCACCGGCGGCAGCAATCCCACCTCATCGCCCGCCGCGAGCACACGTTCCGCGCCGGAGTATTCCTGGTTCACGGAAAGGGCCAGCGCGCCCAGCATCCCTTCGAGCCGTGGAACTTCCCCGGCATAGTGAGCCAGTACATCCGAGACCCTCGCGCCCTCCGGCAGGTCGAGCGAGTCGCTCGGCCGTCCGACCATGTCTTTCAACACACCGAAAAAAAGCACGCGGATCTTCATAGGATTGCAGAAGTCAGAGGTCAGATTGCAGAAGTTGAGCCATAGCCAGCGAGACGTCGATCTAAGCCTTAACCTTTGAAATCTGATCTCTGGCCTCTGCAATCACGCTCTGTCGAATCAGTGTAACCCGCTCGCTGCACTCGAGGGACCTGTCCCGAGGCGTTGCCCCTGGCTGCCTTCGCCCCGTCAGTCCAATTACCTCAGTAATCGTGCATAGCGTCACTTTCAGGCTTACCCTTGAGCCTGAAGTTTCACTCCCCAAGGAGGCTGCTATCGCGAACGCCGCTCCAACCGAAGCCTCGGGCCGCAGCGCGTCTGCGCGGGCGTTCCTGCACAGTCTCAACATCCTCGTTAAATACACGCGCCTGTATGGAACCAATCACAAGCGCACCGACACGCAATTCGAAACCACTTGGCGCGAGTTGCAGGAAGCTCTGCCCAAGTCCGGCGATACCGGCTTCGTACTCGGCGTTTCCGATAGCAAGCTTCTGCTTGATGGCATCCCTCTCGAACCGGGCCAGGCTGAGCGCAGTTTTGCGCAACTGTTGAACGCCGCCGGTCTGTCGAGCATCCTTTTCTCGAGCAAAGTAACTCTGGAGGACTTTACCCGCCTGGTGCGCGCCTTCTCCATGGGCGGTTCAAAGGCGCAGGATTTCGCAAAGCAAATGAAGGAAACTCTGGGCGAAAGCAAAGATTCGTCCATCCGTATCAATGAGGTCAAGTTTGTCGCGGCCGATCCGGCCACGGGTGAGCTCTCCATGGCGGCTCAGCTCGCCGCCCAGTCCATCGGACCCGAATTCAAGCAATGGCTCAATGATCCGCAAAAGCTCTTGCAGTTGATCGCAGCCGCTCAGGGAGCCAGCGAAGGAGGTTCGGGACAACCCGGCGGCGCGCCTTTGGGTACTGTTCCCAATGTGCCCGTAGCGGGCGCCGCCGCAGCTGGTCCAACCTCGGCTGGCCCGGGCTCCGGTGGCTCGGGCGCTGCGTGGACCGGTGGCGTCGTTCCCTTGCAGGAAGAGGAAGTCATTCAGACCATCCGCTTGCTCACGCATTTCGGCAAAGCCATGCAGGATCCCAATTCTTCCCAGGAAAATCTCAAGGAGGAATTGGGCAAGGTGCCCGAAGGCGCCAAGGTCAATCTGGCCCAGTTGCTTGAAAGCCTGGCTGCGCAGAACGCCAGGAATGACGCCGATCCAAACAACACGCCTCTGCTGATGAAGGCGGCTGAGAGCATGGCCATCAAGTTTGCCCTCGACCGTTATCAGAAGGGCGACGTCAAGGTAAATGCCGTCCATGACATGATGGAGCACCTGAGCCGTCAGATGGACACTCTGCGCCAGATTCTGCGCGTGCAGGAAGACAAGATGTCGAAAGCCGGCATCCTCGTCGAGTCGCATGCCGACATTCTGGACCGCATGTTCTGGGCCGAGATTCCGGAAAGCGGCAAAAAGAGCGTATTGCTTTCCGGCGAAGCCGCCTGCGTGCCGCCCCGCAATATCCGCCAGTTTGTCGAAGTGCTTTTCGATCGCGAAGATTTCGAGCTCGCGGGAAAAATTCTCTCCAATTACTGTGGCTGCCTCAACGCCAAGGAAGCCGAGCCGCGCCGCAAAACAGCGGTGGGTCTCTCCCAGCTTGCTGACCTTTACGCGGGTGGCCCGGATGCCCTCATGCCCAACGCCATCGCCTTGATGGGCGAAAAGGTCGCGGCCGAGAACGACTCCGAAATTCAGAGCCTGCTCGGCGCATCTCTGGCGCGCTTTGGACAGGAAGCCTGCGCCCGCAAGAAATACAAGGCAATCGCCGAACTCTGTTCCGAGTTCGAACGCATTGCCGAAACGCGGCCGGCCCTGGCTCAGGACCTGCGCTCGCGCGTCGGCGTGGAAAACCGCTTGCCTGAAATGATCGAGGAAGGCATCAACGCTGCCCAGTTGCCCGGCGATCTCGTCGAGGTTCTGCAACAACTTCCCAGGACTTCCGCGGAACATCTGGCCGACCGTTTCTTCCGCTCGCAAAAGCGCGAGGAGTGCGACCGCATCATCGAACTGGTCAGCGAACTTGGCCAGCCCGCGCTGGCCGATCTGCGCGAGATGCTTCGCCAGGGCCAGCCGCGCCAGGCTGCTTCCGCCGTCGGCCTGTTGAGCCGCTTGGATGTCGGCACCCTGCTCGAAATTTTGCCCGGGCGCATGGCCGAGTTGAATCGCTTTTATCAGGACGTGATCGTGCGCCAGATTGCCTACGGCGCTGCTCCCGACCGCGGACGCACGCTTCTTGAACTGCTCGAATTGCTCGATCTTCTGATCCTGCCCGAAGCGATCGACGAAGTAGGCATGAGCCAGGACCGCAGTGCCAGCGCCAATCTCGTCGCCCTCGCTTCCATCGGCGAATCGCACGCGCGTTCTCCGTTTGTGCAACTGAAGGCCGTGGAGTCGCTCGGCCGTCTGCGCGATGCCGAGGCTGTTCCCATTCTGCGTGCCGTCGTCGAAGATCGAAAGCTCTTTGGCTACACGCAGCATCGCGAACTGCGCATCGCCGCGATTCAGTCGCTCTCGAAAATCGATCCTCGTTACGGCACTCAGGCATTGGCCGAAAGTGGTGTGGAAGCCGCCGAAGTCGCCATCGCTCCGCTTGATTCCGCGCCCGGCTGCCCCTGGGTCCGCCAGCGCCGCTATGAGCGCATCATCCTGCCGCGCACGCTTTCCGCGACGCTCTCCAGTTCCTGGGGGAAATCGAACATCGTGATGCGTGAGATGAGCCTGGGCGGAGGCATGGGCACCCGCAATGACAATCTGCGTGTCGGCTCCGAGGCCAACGTCGAAATCTCGGTCGGGGTCAAGAAAATCCGCGGCCAGGTCTTACTGCGCCGCGCCCGCGTCAACGAAATCGGCTTCGAATTCGTTCAAATGGATCTCGACAGCCGTTACCGCCTGCGCCGCGTTCTGGTCGAGGCCCTCGAAAAATCTCCCGAAAATCGCTCCAGCGATTGGGACGGCGAGCGCAAAGCCTGACTTTGGCTCCAATCTGCAAACAAAAAAAAGCCTCCGCTCGCGCAGAGGCTTTTTCGCACAACGAACTTTTTCTTACGCTACCTTTACGAAAATAATCACGAGCGTGAACAACACCAGCGACTCGATGAACGCCAGTCCAAGAATCAGCGCCACCTGAATGCCCGCGCGTGCTGCCGGATTGCGTCCCAGAGCTTCGCAAGCCGAAGACGCGGCCTTGCCCTGGCCCTGTGCCGCCAATCCTGCTGCGATCGCAATCGCGAACCCTGAAGTGATCGCGACCCAGTTTGTGCCGCCCGCCGCAGCCGCGCTCGTTTGCGCGAATGCCGGAACCGCAAAAATAGAGCAGAACACCATCAACAGCACCAACATCATCATCTTTCGCATTTGTGTTTCTCCTTTTATGAATTGCCGCCAGTGGGTGGTTGACGCCGTGCTTCGAAAGCCGGCGCCCTCACGCTGATGGCCAGTTCTTAGTTCCCGGTTCTCAGACTGGTTCTCGATTCTACTGAGAACTGGGAACTGACAACTAGCAACTGAGAACTGACAACTAGCAACTGACAACTAGCAACTGACAACTAGCAACTGACAACTAGCAACTGACAACTAGCAACTGAGAACTTGTCTAGTGCTCGTGCGCGACCGCCTCGCCCAAATACACGCAAGCCAGCAGCACAAAAATGTACGTCTGAATAAACGCTACGCCGACATGCAGGCCCTCGAATATGATCGGGATACCCAGCGGCACCAGCGAGAAAAATACCAGCGTCACCATTTCGCCCGCAAACATATTCGCGAAAAGACGGACGGTGAGCGACAACACACGTGCCGCGTGGCTGAAGATCTCGATCGGAAACAGGAGAAACGGCAGCAAGACACGGACAGCCATGGGCATGCCCTCTTGCGGCCCAATGAAGTGCTTCAAATATCCGATCACGCCGTTCGCGCGCAGCCCGGCAAAGTGGTAGTAAAACCACGTCAGCAGCGCGCATCCCAGCGGAACAGCCGGCACGCCGGTCGGTGTTTCGAGCCCCGGCACGATCCCCAGCAGGTTACACGTCAAAATGAAAATTCCGAGCGCTGTCAGATACGGGACAAACTTGTTCGCATCATGGCCAATGATCTCGTGCGCTATTCCTTCGATGAATCCGTTAATTCCTTCCATCGTGTGCTGTAACGCACCAGGCCGCTCCACCGAGAGCCGCGTGCGCACGGTAACGAAAAGAATGGTCAGCAGCAGCACCACCAGCAATTCCATCGCAACCGGGTTCGTAATCGGCGCGGCGGGATGCTTGGGATGAATGTGCAGTGCCTCCAGCAGCGCAGTCACGGCCGGGCCGAAGAGATGATTTAGAAATTTAGTAAAAGTAAGTTGTTCCATGCAATGAATCCGAAGAGCGGGTTATAACCGGCGAGCCACGAGCGGCTTAACGAAAGGCCACGTAAGCTTCGAATCCCGCCTCAATCATCATCGCGGTCACGGGCACACACAAGCCCCACAGAAACCCGCGGAACGCCAAGGCGGAACCAATGAATATAGCATACGCAGCGACTCCGACCAACGCATATCGCACCAGAAACCGCAGCACAATCCGCCCGCCCTTTTCCCGGCTTTGCTGATTCACGATACGTTCCGTGAGCCCTTCGACGCTGCGCTGGAGCGCGCGGAAGTTAATGCATGAAACCGCTGCGCCCGCCGCAAATCCGGCCGCGCCCAGCCATCCATAGCGCCAGAACGCCACTGCCACCAGGAGCACGCTTACCACCAGCATGGTTCGAAACATGCGCGGCAGCGCTCGCGCACTAAACGCCTCCAGCCGCAGATCAGCAGCGGAAGGCTCTGCGGGCGAGAGCTCCGGATTCTCTGCTTCAGTCATTTGTCATCTTTGGAACGGGAACCGGAATCAAGATCCTTGGATGCGCTCATTGCCATGCGGATCATCTGCCAGAATCCAACCACGGCCCCAAACAGAAGTCCGACCAGGTAGAGCCACTTCGTATGCAGCCAGTAGTCGAGCAGTTTGCCCAGAAAAAACCCCAGCAGCACTGCCGCCGGAATGATAAATCCCATCTCCGAATACCGCGCCATCGCAACCATGGGATCGCTTTTCTTCGGAGGTCCGGGAAGGTCTGCCATGCGAGGGATTCTAATCCAAATTGGTGAGCCGCAAGCAGTCGAGCGTAGCCGCGAGCGATGACTTGTGAATCGGCCGCCGCTGCTTATCGCACCATCCCGGCCACGTGCTGAACCTGCGCAAGTCCCAGCGACCAGTTCACGCTGTTGATGAACGGCTCGGGAAACACTCCAATGACCAGCGTCAGCAACCCCGTGACGCCCAGCGCAAATCGCATTCCGATACTGACGGGCAGGCGTCCCGGTTCCGCGGGCGCGCGCATCATCATCACGTTCGCCATGCGCAGATAGTAATAAAGCCCAAACAATGCGTAGAGCACGGCTGCCGAAGCGAGCCAGTAATGCTGGCTCTCGATCAGGCTCAGGAAGATGTAGTACTTGCCCAGGAAGCCCGCCGCCGGCGGGATCCCAGCCAGCGACAGCAGGAACAGCAGCATGAGCACCGCTTCAAAGGGGGCGCGCGAATACAGTCCCGCCATGTCGTCCAGTTCGTCGCCAATGATGTTGCGGTGCCGCAGCGAAGTGATCACCGCAAACACCCCCAGGTTCATGAAGGTGTAAACCATCAGGTAAATCAGAATGCCCTTAAAGCCGTCGTTGAACGCCGGGCTGCCAAAAGGCGACGATCCCATCGCGACAAACGCCAGCAGCATGTAGCCCACGTGCGCAATCGAGGAATACGCGAGCAGCCGTTTCGTATTGGTCTGCGTAAGCGCGGCCAGATTGCCGCCCGTCATCGTTGCAATGGCTACAAAGACGATGATCGGCGTGTAGATCGCCCGCATCGGGTACAGGCCAAACGGAAATATGCGGCCACCGCCCACGATCGCGAATGCCAGAATTCGCAGCAGCAAAGCCCATGCCGCCGCCTTCACAGCCACCGACATGAAACCGGTAATGCTGGTCGGCGCTCCTTCATAAGCGTCCGGTGCCCACTGGTGAAAGGGAACCGCCGCGATCTTGAACAGCAGTCCGATCATCGTCGTCAGCATCGCGATGATCAGAATCGGATTGTGCGGGTCCCTGCTGACGATCGCATTCACCGTCGCCCCAATCGCCGCCAGGTTCGTGCTTCCCGAAAGCCCGTACAGCAGTGACAACCCGTAGGCAAAGATGCCCGACGAAAACGCTCCCAGCAGCAGATACTTCAGTGCCGCTTCATTCGAGCGCCGGTCGCGCCGCAGGAAACCGACCAGCACGTAGATGGAGATCGCCATCAATTCCAGGCCGATGAAGAGCAGCACGAGGTCGATGCCCGCCGCCATGCACATCATTCCGACAACCGACATCAGCAGCAGCGAGTAATATTCGCCATGATGTTCGTTCTCGATTTCCAGGTAGCGCACCGACACCAGAATCGTAATGGCCGCCGAAGCCAGGAACAGATACCAGAAATAGATCGCGAACCGGTCGACTAGCAGCGTGTTGTAAAAGCCAATCATGCCGCGCGGCAGCTTGCTCTGAATCTGCCATACGCATATCGCCGAAAACACCACACCGGCAAAAGCGCCCAGAGCATTCAACCACTTCCACGCCCGCGGAATCATCAGGTCGATCAGCAGAATGCCGAGCGCAAAAATCGTCAACTCCAGCATCGGCAACATCAGCCGGTAATCCGTCGAAGAGAATTTGCCTAGGCCTGGCACTCAGTTACTCGCTTTCGTTGCCACCGTGTTGTTTGCAGCTGCCGGTTTAGGGAAGGGCACGGCTTTAGCCGTGCCATCAAGCCCCTCCAAAGGAGCGGGCTTTAGCCCCTGAGGGACCGCCTGCGCACTCACCGCCGCATTGGGATTGCCGCTCTGAATCGTCTGCACCAGTTGATTCACCGGCGTTTCCAGAATCTGGAAGAACGGCTTCGGATACAGCCCGATCCAGAACGCCATAATGATCAGCGGCACAAATGTCAGCATCTCCCGCGGTGTCAGATCATGCAGTTTTTCATTCTTCGGATTCGTGACTGTCCCGAAGAACACGCGCTGGTAGAGCCACAGCAGGTAAGCCGCTGCCAGAACCACGCCCGGCGCAGCCCATGCCGCCCACTTCCAGTTCGCTGTAAACGCGCCCTGCAAAATTGTGAATTCGCCGACAAACCCGTTCAGCAGCGGCAGTCCCATCGACGACAGGAACATGATCATCGTGATCGTTGCGTATACCGGCATCACATTCGAAATCCCGCCATACTCCGCGATCTCGCGCGTGTGCCGCCGCTCGTACAGAATGCCGACGATTAAGAAGAGCGCGCCTGTCGAAATTCCATGGTTAATCTGCTGCAGCACCGATCCGCTGAGCCCAGCCTGGTTCAACGCAAAAATTCCCAGCGTGCAGAATCCCAGGTGACTCACCGACGAATACGCCACCAGCTTCTTCATGTCCTTCTGCATGAGCGAAACCAGCGCGCCATACACGATGCCGACGATCGACAGCCCGATCATCCATCCGCGCACCGTCGCGCCCATGAAGGTCGACGTCGTGTTCGTGATGACCTGCGGGAAGAACGGCAGCGAGAACCGCACGAATCCGTATGTTCCCATCTTCAGCAGAACGCCCGCCAGAATCACCGATCCAGCCGTCGGCGCTTCCACGTGTGCGTCCGGCAACCAGGTGTGGAACGGGAACATCGGCACCTTGATCGCAAATCCCAGGAAGAACGCCAGGAACAGCCAGACCGCCGTCCCAAACGGAATCTGCGGCGCCGTGTGATAAAGCTCAGGCACGCTGAACGTGTAAACGCCCGTCACCGTGTGGTGATGGAAATACAAGAATAGGATGCCCAGCAGCATCAGCACCGAGCCCAGCAACGTGTACAAAAAGAACTTGATCGCCGCATAAAGTTTGCGCGGCCCGCCCCAGATGCCGATCAGTAAATACATCGGCACCAGCATGGCTTCCCAGAAAACGAAGAACAGGAAAAAGTCGAGCGCCATGAAGACGCCCAGCATGCCCGTCTGCAGCACCAGGAACCAGATGTAATATTCCTTCACGCGGTTCTCGATCGCCGTCCACGACGACAGAATCGAGATCCATCCCAGCAGCGTCGTCAGCATGATCAGCAAAAACGAAATGCCGTCGATGCCCAGGTTGTACCCCGCGCCAATCGAAGGAATCCAGTTGTTTGCCGTGCCTTCGATGAACTTGAATTGCTGCGGCTCAAATCGTTGCGCCCAGAACATCGGCACCAGCGGGATCGAAATCAGCAGTCCCCCCAGCGCAAAAATGTTCGCAATCCAGCGGACCGCATTTTTGTTCTCCTGGGGCACAAAGCAGAGAACAATCGCGCCCACCAGCGGCGTGAAGAGAATGATCGATAAAATGTGATTCTGCATAAGAGGTTTTCGCTGTTAGCTGTTAGCCGTCCGCTGTTGGCTAACAGCTAACCGCCAACGGCGAACAGCGCATTTCATTTCCAAACGTAATACAGGCCAAATCCAAGCAATCCCGCGGTCATCACCAGCGCGTACCACTGCACCAGTCCCCATTCGAACAGGCGCGCGGGATACGACAACATGCGCGCCAGAATCGCCGGTCCATTAACGCCGAGGCCGTCGATGATCCACTTATCCCACCACGATGAAACGATCGCGATCGCGCGCGTCAGCCAACCAACGTCGTTCACCACGCCATCGATAATTTTCGAATCGAACCACGACGAGGCCTCGCCCAATCCCAAAACGCCCAGACGTACATCTCCCACTTTGCGCCGCCCGGTGAAGACGTAGTCATAACCCTCATCCACGAACCATTTGTTGTAGAGCACCGTATACAGCGGCGGAGCCGCTTCAGCAATCGGTTCCTTGTAATCTTTTCCGGCTTTGGCGTAAGCGCGATAGGCCAGCCCCAGTCCCACGATCGCCGCGCCCACCGACAACGCCATCAGCCCGTATTCCATCGGATCCGTGCGTTCTTCTTCCTTTTCGCCCGCCGCCAGTTGCTTCGGTTCTTCCGCCTGCATCACGTGAGCTTCTTTGGCGAACACCGGCTCCAGAAATTTCTCAAACCGGTTCGACCCACCCAAGCTATGCGGAAGCCCAAGATATCCCGCAAACACGGAACACGCCGCCAGGACCACAAGCGGCAAGGTCATCGACTTCGGCGACTCATGAATATGATGTTCAACTTCATGGCTCATCCGAGGCTGTCCGTAGAACGTCAGGAAAATCAGCCGCCCCATGTAAAACGCGGTCATCAGCGCCGTCGCGAACCCGATAAACCACAGCCACCGGTACGCTCCGCCCTCTGACGTCCACGCCTGCCAGAGAATTTCGTCTTTCGAGAAAAATCCCGCGAATCCCGGAATGCCCGCAATCGCCAGCATGCCGATGAACATCGTCTTATAGGTCGTCGGAATCCGACCGCGCAGTCCGCCCATCTCGCGCATGCTCTGCTCGCCCGACATGGCGTGAATCACCGACCCCGATCCAAGGAAGAGCAGTGCCTTGAAGAACGCATGCGTGAACACATGGAACACACCCGCCGCAAACGCGCCCACGCCCAGCGCCAGGAACATGTATCCCAGCTGCGACACCGTCGAGTACGCCAGCACGCGCTTGATGTCGTTCTGTACCAGCCCGATCGACGCCGCAAAAATCGCCGTCAGCGCGCCCACGATCGCAACCGTTTTCATCGCCGTCGGAGCCAGCACAAACACCGCGTTCGACCGCGCCACCATGTACACGCCCGCCGTCACCATGGTCGCCGCGTGGATCAACGCCGAAACCGGTGTCGGACCTTCCATCGCATCCGGCAGCCACACATAAAGAGGAAGCTGCGCTGACTTGCCGCACGCTCCCACAAACAACAGCAGCGCCGCCGCCGTCAGGATCGGATCGCCGATCAAATAATGTCCGCTGCGCACGGCCGCGTTAATGTCGATGAACCGGAACGATCCCAGGTACCACACCAGCGTGAACGCGCCCAGAAGAAATCCGGCGTCGCCAATGCGGTTCACGATGAACGCCTTATTCGCCGCGTCGCTCGCCGACTTGCGATGGAAATAGAATCCGATCAGCAGATACGAGCACAGCCCCACGCCCTCCCACCCAACGAACATCAGGATGTAGTTGTTCGCCAAGATCAGCGTGAGCATCGCGAACATGAACAGGTTCAGGTATCCGAAGAACCGGTAGTATCCGCCCTCATGCGCCATGTATCCCGTCGAGTAGATGTGAATCAGCATCCCGACGCCGGTGACAAAAAGCAGCCAGATCGACGAGAGCGGATCGAGCAGGAATCCGGCGTCCGCGTTGAACGCCGCCGGTGAGCCATCTTTCTTCAGGAAGTTGAGATGCCCGTCTCCCGATCCCAGCCAGGTGTAAACAATCTTTTCAAATGGCTGTCCGGTTCCATGCGCGAAGTGCGTGTACTGAACCACGGTGAAGCAGGCAAACAGAAAAGCAACGACCACCGCACCCACGCACACCGCGTTGACCGTGGCCTTCTGCAGCCGCCGGCCAAAAAAGAACATCATCGCGGCCCCGAAGGCCGGAAACAGCGGGATGAGGTAGATGTGATTTAAGAACATGTCGTCTTTCGGCTTATAGCGGCCCTTCTACCACTTCAACAAATCAATCTCGTCCACATTGATCGTCTCTTTATTCCTGAAGAAAGCGATCAGAATTCCCAAACCCACGGCAGCTTCCGCCGCGGCATCGACGACAATGAAAATCGCGAAGACCTGCCCATGCAGGTTTCCCCACATGTGCGAAAACGCCACCAGGTTCAGGTTCACCGCATTCAGAATCAGTTCGATCGACATCAGCACGATGACCACATTCCGCCGCGTGAGCACGCCAATCGTCCCCAGCACAAACAGCGCCGCCGCAACAACCAGATAATGAAATGTGGTGATAGGAACCATAAATTCGTCGTTAGTCGCTGCTCGTCAGTCGTTCGCGATTTCCATTGGCTTTGTTCCGCGTTGCCAACGACCAACGACGAACGACCATCGACCAAGCCTTTCTAGATTTTCTTCTTCGTCATAATCACCGCCCCCAAAATCGCCACCAGCAGCAACAACGAAGCGATTTCAAAGGCGAACGTGTATTGGCCCATCCTGCCCGCATCCCCGTAAAGCGCGGACGCGATCTGCTGCGTATTGATTCCTTCACTCAACTGCGGCACGGGATTCTTGGGAAGCAGATCCCTTCCTTTCGCGAACGCGCCGATGAACAACGCCAGCAACAAGCACGACGCCACCAGCCCCACTGGCCATATCCGGTTGAACTGCCGCTCTTTCGACACCCGCTCGATATTCACCAGCATGATTACGAATAGGAACAGCACCATGATGCCGCCCGCATAAACAATAATCTGCACGCCAGCCACAAACGGAGCGTAGAGCATCAGGTAAAGCCCAGCCACCGACAGCAATGTCACGATCAGCGCCAGCGCCGAATGCACCGCGTTGCGCCGCGTAATCACCAGTAGTCCGCTCAGAATCGCAACCGCTGCCAGCCCATAGAAGAAGTAGGGCGTCCCTACCGGAGCCGCGCCTACATTCGCCGCAGCCGCATTCACAGCCGAGTTCACGACGGGGTTCATCAGACCAGCACCCCCACAATAGCCGTCAGAATCAGCACGCCCAGCGAAATCGGCAGCATGACCTTCCAGCCCACTCTCATCAGTTGGTCGAAGCGGTAACGAGGCCACGTCGCCCGATACCAGATGAACAGGTACATGAACACCGCAATCTTCATCAGGAACCAGTAAACGTAATCGATGCCCTCGCGGAAGCTCGCGGCGATGCTGGTGTCGGCATTCCGTCCGGCGATTGCGATCACGAAAAGTACCAGCGCAATAAAAGCCAGCACCAATGCGAAAATCCCGAGCCCGATGCGTTGAACCTTGAAGAACGAATGCTTCGGCATGCGCACGGTTCCGATAAACGCAAATCCGGCGAACGCGGCAAAACTCAGTCCCGGGAAGAGCGAGAAGATCAACTCCCACGCAGGCCCATGCAGCAGGTTCGGGAATGGCCGCATCCATCCGCCCAGCCACATCGTGACGGCAATCGACGAGACCGCCATCATGGCCGCATATTCCGCCAGCATAAACAACGACCAGCGCAGCCCGCTGTATTCGGTGTGGAATCCCGCCGTTAGTTCCGACTCGGCCTCGGGCAGATCAAAAGGCGCGCGGTTCGTCTCGGCCACCATGGCGATGGCAAAAATCACAAACGCAATGAAACCCAGCGGAAAAAACTTGAAGAGGAACCAGACGTGCTGCTCCTGCTGTGCCCGCACGATCCCGATCATGCTCAGCGTGCCGGTGCCCGTCGAATTCAGGCTGGTCATCAGGATTGCCGACACCACTGCCAATCCCATCGCCACTTCATACGAAACCATCTGCGCGCTCGACCGCAGTGCCCCAATCAGCGGATAGTGCGAGTTCGACGCCCATCCCGCCGTGACAATCCCAAGCACTCCCAGCGACGACACGCCCAGCATAAAGAGGATGCCGATGTTCATGTCGCTGACCGCCTGCGACGGCCCGAACGGGATGACCGTATACACGGTGAAAGCCGCGAGCAGGCCAATTACCGGCGCAATCCAAAAAATAAGCTGGTCGGCCTCGGCCGGAATAATGTCTTCCTTCAGCATCAGCTTGAGCGCGTCCGCAAAGGGTTGCAGCAATCCGTGCGGGCCCACGCGCATGGGACCGAGGCGAACCTGGAAGTGCGCCAGCGCCTTGCGCTCCACCCAGTTGATGAGCCACATCACGGTCAGCGAGACTCCCGCGAATATGATGAGCACATAAATCAACGCCCACAGTTGATTTCCCGCCTCACCCGGTGTCACCGTGCTGTGCAGATACGACATAAAAGAGTTCAGCATCAGCGGTCCACCTCGCCCAGCACGATGTCGAGCGTGCCGATCACGGCAACCACGTCGGCCACCAGCGCCCCGCGCACCATTACATCGAGCGCCTGCAAGTTCACAAACGAAGGCGGCCGTACTCGCAACCGGTACGGCTGCGTCGATCCGTCGCTCACGATGAAGTATCCCAGCTCGCCCTTCGGCGCTTCGATCGAGTGATAAACCTCGCCCGGCGCAGGTTTAATCACCTTCGGAACCTTCGCCATGATCGGCCCTTCCGGAATCCCGTTCACCGCCTGCTCGAGAATCCGCAGCGACTGCCGCATCTCCCTCATCCGCACCAGGTACCGGTCGTAGGTATCACCGTTTTCGCCGATCGGAATTTCAAAATCGAAGTCCGCATAGTTCGCGTAGGGGATTGCCTTGCGGATGTCCCACTTCACGCCGCTCGCGCGCAGCACCGGGCCGGTTACACCCAGCGCAATCGCATCCGCCGCTGAAATCACGCCGACATTCTTCGTCCGTTCGATCCAGATGCGGTTGCCGGTCAGCAGCGTCTCGTACTCGTCAATCTTCGGCTCAAAGAACTTGAGAAAATTCTTGACGTCTTTTTCGAACCCCGCATACGTCTCGTAGAGGCATCCGCCAATGCGGAACGCATGCGTCGTCAGCCGCGCCCCGCAGTACTTCTCGAAAATCTTCAGAATCTCTTCCCGGTCGCGGAAGGTATAAAACAACGGCGTCATCGCGCCGATATCGAGCGCATGCGTCCCCAGCCAAAGCTGGTGGCTGGCAAGCCGGTTCAATTCCGTCAGAATTACGCGAATGTAATTTGCCCGCGGCGGCGCTTCCACATTCAGCAGCTTCTCGACCGCCTGGCAATAGCCCAGCCCGTTCGATACCGCCGCTACATAGTCCATCCGGTCGACATACGGATTGAACATCGTATAAGTGCGATTCTCCGCAATCTTCTCCACGCCGCGATGCAGATACCCGATCACGCACTCCGTGCCCAGAACTTTTTCGCCATCGAGTTTCAGAATCACGCGCAGCACGCCATGCGTCGCCGGATGCTGCGGCCCCATATTGATAACCAGTTCGTTCGAATCCAGATAGGGATGGTCCGGCGTGTCGAGGTCGAGATGCGCGGCCGAAGCAGCCCGCGATCCCAAAGCTCCCGAAGGATCCAGCCGCGTGCCGGTCACGCGCATCGACGTGTCTGTCAGGCCACCCGGCAATTGCTTGCTCTGGGCGGGTATTGTCGCGGGCGCTTTTTGATCGGGCGTCTTCTGTTCTGTCATTGCCCGCTCTCGATTCCCAGGTTGATCTGCACCCATTCTTTATCCTGCTGCAGAATGCCGTAGTCCTTGCGCAGCGGGAAGCCTTTCCAACCGTCTGGCATCAGAATGCGCTTCAGATCGGGATGCCCATCAAATTGGATCCCGAACATGTCATACACTTCGCGTTCCAGCCAGTCCGCCGTCGCCCAGATCGATACGCTCGACTCGATCGTCGCGCCGTCGCCAATCTGGGTTCGCACCCGCACCCGCTCGTTCCGAGCGAACGAATACAGAATCCAGTAAATATCAAACTGCTTCTCCCGCTTCGGCCAGTGCACAGCCGTTATATCGACGCAGTAATCGAATTGCTCTTCGTCGCGCAGCAGCCGCAGAAAGTCGGGTATCAATGACCGGTCGACGCTGAAATAATTCTGTCCAAGATAAGTCTGCGCCTCGAGCCCCGAGCCGTACTGTGCCTTGTACTTCTCTACCATCGGCGAAGTCCACGGCATCGGCACCGGCCCCGCAGGTTTTGTCGGAGCCGCCGGCTTTGCGGGCGCGGCTGCAGTCGCCGCCGGTTTCGCCGGAGCGCCCTCGCCCCCCGGCTTTGCCGCAGCCTGAGTCGTCTGCACCGATCCAACTGGTTTTTCTGGAGATTGGGCGCCGACGCTCGCGGGAGGAACTGCTTTTTCCGCCGTAGGTTTGACTTCACCTTCCGGCGGTGTTGGAACGGGCGACTTGCTTTCCTCGGCCATCTTTTCGTTCGATCTTGCGTCTTATCAGCCGTGTATTTTGGAAGAGTTCTTTAAGAGCCGTTTTGCGGTTGAAGACCCTCACTTCTAACAGCTTGCCAAATCGCTGTCAACGATCTGGGTCACATGAAATCCACCTCACGCCCGTCGCGCCGCCTGATATCCCTCAATCAGCTGCCGGATGCGTTGCGCATCAACCTTCCGATGGCCGTGGCTCGTAATCGGATCCGTTCCGCCCGACGATTCGATCACAATGTCAGCCCAGAACATTCCCGTCGAAATATGGACCGAGGCGACCTGCGCGATCCCGATGCTCTCTTCGCTGCTTCCGAAAAGCCGCGACTTCACCCGGCTCACATGTTGCGCATTCACCACAATCCGCGTAGGGAAAAACAGATTTCCCTTCGTCCACCGGCTGGCGGCAAAACTCTCCCCTGCGGAATTCGTGTCAGTCATAAAACTTCCAGCTCTTAGTTGTCAGCTCTTTGCCCATAGCAAACCTCGATTTCCTGAGAACCAAGAACCAACAACAAGCAACTAGCAACTAGCAACTAGCAACTAGCAACTAGCAACTAAGAACTAGCAACTAAGAGCTGCTTTTCTACACCCACTCCAGCGCGCCCTTTTTCCAGATCCACACGTACCCGATAATCAGGATGCCCAAAAACACCAGCATTTCAATCAGCCCGAACGTTCCCAGCGCCTTGAACTTTACCGCCCACGGAAATAGAAAAATTGTCTCTACATCGAACACTACGAACAGGATCGCGATGATGTAGTACCGCACCGTATAGCGTCCGCGAGCGCTGTCATAAGGATCGATGCCGCACTCATACGGCATGAGCTTGGTCTTGTTGGGACTCTGTGTGCGTATCAGCCGGCAAATGGCGATCGTGATTGGAATCAGAATTCCGACAACTGCAATGAAGAGAAAAGCAGGAACGTAGTTTTGCGGCATGCGTCCTCGAAAAACCCAATCTGGATGAAGAAGGAATGTTACCGCTGAACCGTCTGTCCTTCAAGGACAGATCACACGTTCAGGAACAAGGTTCGAGGACCAGAGATTCGCTCCCCGTCTCGTCCGGCTTCCCTTTGCCAATCCGCAGGAGACCGTGCGGCCCGCTCACCATCGCCCCTTCGGCAATCACGCGCTGAGAAGTGAGCAGCCACAGCGCGAACTGGAACAGGTAATCCACCATGAGCGGCGCGGCGTCGGGTTGTCGCGTGAGCAGCACCTCGGGTGCGTTGAACTGCTCCATGCCGTGGGTGAAAAGCGCGTGCGACCGGGCGTCCCAGTGCGCCGCCACCCACAGTGCCACCGGGCAAAGTCCCGCGGAGAACATCTCGCGCGCTGTTGCCGTGAATGTTTTTGCCCGATTCAGTGCCGGCCCGCTAAGCCAGCACACGGCCAGCGAATCGGTTACAGGCAGAAGGCTGGCGATTGCGCGTGTCAGATCGCACGCCAACGTGAGCACCCCGTGGCCGGGAGCCGATCCCGCAACTTCGATGTGCGCCGTGTGCGACGAAAGCGCGGCTGCTGGCCAGTGCAGTGTAGATTTCTCAACCGGTTCTGTGATGCCCCGCGGGACGGGCGTGTGATGTAGTTCGATGCTGAAGTCGGAATGGCCCGCGCGGAAGAAAGCCTTATGTGGTTCCTGGCCCGTCTTCTCCAGTTTGTGATGCGGCCAGCTGCTTCGGAATTCAGCCAAGAAATCAGGCAGATGCAGCGGACGGTTGCTCGCCAGGTAAATGACCGCCCGCAGTTTCTTCCCCTTAGACTGCAACGTGGACTTGCTCTCGGTCTCGACCTGGCCTGCGACGTTCATGGGCGCGTTGCCGGTTTACTGAAGAACAAAATCGGGAGCAACTTCAGAAGCCTCCACAGCCGTCGTGAGGCTTCAAACTAAATTCTATTCCCGATTGCCCATCTTCAACCGCTCGCGCTCCACCGAAACACCGCACCAAAGAACGTATCCCAACTCCACGTCGGACTCGAGAGCGAGTTTCGCTACTGCTTATGCAAAGCGATCTTGCCCATGCTCTTTCCGCGCATCAGTGCATCTCCGTCCGGCGGAGACGGGAGCGTGCATGACAAGTATCCATAGTTGGTGCCGAGAACGACCCCACTCATAGAGGCAACACCCACCCAGCCATAGCCGCCCTTGTATTTCCCCGTCTTCGGATTCAACTTGTTGCACTTCAGCAAGGTAAAAACCTCCCATTGCGCGTCCAGATCGCCTTCGAGGGCATAGATGTTGTCCCCATAAAAAACACCGGAACCATGTACCTTCTGGCCGGGAGCAATGGTGCCCGCAATGCCCGCGATGGTCGCGTTGACGCTGTCGCCGCAGGCGCTGAGATTGTCATCTCCTCCGTATAAACCCGGGCCAAAACTGTTCAGCTGCTCATAGTTGCAGTACAAACCGCTCCCACTTGATGCGAATCCAAAGGTCTGCGCCGATGCCAAACCACAACAGACAAACAGCGAAAAGCCGACTATCAGAGCGAATCTTTCTACGTTTTTCCAATTCATAAGTCCTCCACAACAATCGTTGCCCGCCAATCTATCTGATTTCAGGTCCAAGTCAAGCCAGGACTGTTCTATAAGTCGTGCGATTCTCCGTCCGGACAGTAGAAATCCCTTGACATAACGACCATGAAGCTGAGGATAGAAGTAGGGCACAAATGGTGCCCAGTCCCGAACCGCTCTTTGCTTCGAAAATGTGTAGGGTGGACACTCCTGTCCGCCCCCTGACGCCTCCCAGGAGGCGAGGGTTGGAGACGGTCTTTGACATTTTCATGGCCTAAGGTACCTCGAAACCTGGACCATAACTCTTTATCGTTCAATAGTTTACATCTAAGCCCTTATTTATGAATATTTTGCGAGGAAAACTCGAAAAAGATGTAATTTTCCCTAGCTAAGTCCTACGCGCTCAATATTTTGCCTGTAACTACCACGGGCTCAAGATTTTGGAAGGAAATTTCCCCTAACGGTCTTTATATACTTGGCACACGTTCGTCTTTTTGCGACAATGTCCGATATGTGGCCACATCTCGCAAATCTACTATCCCATTCTTGGCAAGCATTTCTCCAAGCCGAAGGTACAACTGGACTTGGGTGGATTGGAGATCGAGTCGTCGTGCCTGTCGCAATATTTGTCATCACCCTTATCGTCATTTGGGCGCGGCGCGGCTGGCGCGATATGACAGAGCATTGGATGAAGACGCTCTCATGGGCCTTTGCGGTTGCACTGACTGTCCTTTTCACGTGGCACGGTCTGATTTTTGGTTGGTCGTTGGTTAAGTCGGTATATGGCGACCATCAGTGGGCAATTAGCAAGATTGTTGAATTACAGAGCACGCCGACAATGTCATGTCCATCGTGTCCCGAGTGTCCCAAGGCGAACGCTTTTGTTGAGCCAGCAAATTCATTGCGTCGCAGAACTATAGCCCTAGTTGAGGAACTGAATGAATTTTGGAGAAATAGGCCGAGCCCAGCAGGGCAGATAGGTCCCTCCAACCCCGAGTATTTGAAATATTATCGTGACGCGCAGACGGCATATGAAAATGAACATTTCAGGCAGCGGCTCGTTGGAATCGTAAGCCAATACAAGATGGCTGGGGTTGATACCGGAACGATGGAGCAAGCGTTCTCTCAGCCAGAGCGTCTAGTAGGCTCTATTCCGTATGGCGGATGGAGCCTCGAAAACTGCTTTTCCTTTATGAGCGAGTTGTGCCAATTGGAGAATCTGGCGTACCACATAGACGCTCACGATCAACCTATTATTCTCACGAGTAAATCGAGTGTAAGAAAATGAAGCAATGTGAATATATCGAAGGGCGAGATGCGACTGAGAACTTCGAAGAAGGCATGAAGGCCCTCTTCAAAGTTCCCAAAAGGAAAGCTGCAGAGGTCGCGAAGAAGCCTTCCCGACCTTCTCAAACGAAGCAGCCGAAACGCGCCGATGAGGACTAGAAGGGCACGTCTTGCTGTGACGCTTGCCCCGCCCCCATCGGTGAGTGGCGCGGCGATTCGTTCTTGCCTGTCAGATCGGCATAGGTGAGGCGACGGCCAGCCACTTGGCTCATAGCGAGCGCGAAGCGGTCGGAATCGTTTAGCGGGTTGTCTTTCGTAGCGCGATTGTTGAATCGGAATACTTGTTCATCGAGGTAACGAGTTAAGTGGAAAGGTTCCACAGCAACGTAGGTTCCACGAAGGCCGCGCTTCAAAAGCGACCAGAAGTTTTCAAGGCCGTTCGTATGGACTCGTCCCCTGACGTAAGTTTCCGCGTGGTTAACAACGTCATGCACAAAGCGATTGTGGAGCAGGTCGTAACCAACCGCGTCGTCGGTGTAGACGGTAGATCCATACCTCACATTGCTGAGAACCGCATTCTGCAGAGTCTCGCGCTTAACGTTGGGCACAACCTGAGCGCGAACTTGCCGCGCTTCGCGGTCGAAGATTCCTTGCACTGGCGTCTTACCGCCGTGTACTCCGCCTTGCTTCGCCATCCGAATCTTGCGGCTCTTGTGCATGTTCTTCGTCAGTCCACCAATGTAGGTTTCGTCAGCTTCCAGTTCTGTTCCGGGACCGCCCATCTTCTTCGTGAAACCGAACGTGCGGTTGTGCAGTGCGTTGCGAAGCCGCTGGAGCATAAACCATGCCGTCTTTTGGGTCACTCCCAGAGAACGGTGAATCTCCATGCTGCTGATACCGTTCTTGCAGTTGACCAGCATCCAAAACGCCGTCATCCACTTGTCCAAGCCAATAGGGGAATCTTCAAAGATCGTGTTCACCTTCACCGTGAATTGCTTGTCGCATCCCCGGCAAAGCCAAATGCGGCGAGTCTTGATGAAGTAGTTCTTGCCAGAACCACAGCGCGGGCAGGACACCTTGCCATCAGGCCAGCGAAGGGAAACGGCATAGTCGAAAGCCCGTTGCAGATCACCGAAGTAAACGATAGCTTCTTGGAGGGTACGTGGCGTTGTCATGACACAAATATACGACATTTGTTCGCGTGTGTCAAGTATATATTTGCCCCCCTAACCCGATGATTCCAATAGACCGAGCGAAAAAAGATTTGGGGGGGAGGGGGTATCCCCGAAGAGGGTTATTCAGAGCCTGATGCTCAGAGGAACAAAGACGGTGTTACCTGGGCGTTCGCTTTGGCTCTTTCGGTCCGTTCAGGAATGCCGCCCAGCGCAATTCCTCCACTGGATTCGCGTCGTGCAAGGCCTTCTTAACAGCCATGTCGGCGACGGCGTCCACGATCCATTCGAAGTTCTGCTGGCCGACCGAAGTCACCTCGGCATCCGGAGCGGGATTCATAAAGTCGATCGCATAGGGGATGCCATCTTCGACCGCAAACTCGACCGTATTCAAGTCGTACCCGAGTGCGCGGCACAGAGATAGCGCATCCTTCTCAATCCGCTGTTTCAATTTTGCCGGGGGCGCGGGATTGCCCTTCACATAGCGCTCATGATGCGGAGCCTTCGGGTCGTACTTCATGATGTGGACCTTTTCCTGCCCGACCACGTAGCAGCGGTAATAGTCCTCGAACTCGACTCCGTGCTGCAGCGTCATGCAGAGATCGCCGGTCTGGTTGTAGAAGTTGAAGAACTCTTCCGCGCTATGCACTTTGTACACGTGTTTCCAGCCTCCGCCCGCATAGGGCTTGAGAAAAGCCGGAAAGCCGACGTAGGCGAAAAGTTCCTCCCAGTTCAGCGGGTAGATCAGGTTGCGCATCGACTTATCGGTCGTGTCGGGCGGATGCGTGTGGTGCGGCAAAATTACGGTGGGAGGAATCGCCACGCCCATCTTGTGCGCCAGCGCGTAGTTGAAAAACTTGTCGTCGGCTGTCCACCAGAACGGGTTGTTGATGACGATCGTTCCGTGCAGCATCGCGTTCTTCAAATACGCGCGATAGAAAGGAATGTCCTGCGAAATTCGGTCAATGATGACGTCATACTTCTTCGGCTCGTCCATGCGAATGCCGCCGATCTTGACGAACTCGGCGCTCACGCCTTCGGCCTTCATCGAGTTGATCTTTTCGACCAACGCCGGCGGAAACGTATTTTCCATCCCAAATAAAATGCCAATCTTCTTCATGCTCACTCCTATAGAAAGCTCGCGTCGGAGCGGCCTTCTGTCAATACTGAAAATCTCCGACGTCCCTCAGTCAGCGGCCAGCAGATGCCAGACCTTGAATATCTCCGCCCCGAATCCAGCGAGAATCTCTGTCGCTTTCGCGCCCGGATCTCCATATACCTCGAAGCCGTTTACGCTCGAGACTTCAATCAGCTTTGGCACGAAATCTCTGACGGCTGCACCGGTCATGTGCGCCAGCACCGCACTCTCATCCCTGTACGTTTCGACCAGACGGCAGCGCGTGCGATCGGCACTTAAGTACCAATCGTATCCCAGCGTCCCCGGTTCCTTCCGGCTGGCGGAGATCATCGCTTTCGTAAGGGCTTCGAAGGCATCCAGTTTTCCCTCGTTGATCTTGAGGCTCACGACGAATCGGACGGTTCGTTTGCTCATGCGCAGCTCCTTTAGTAGACCGCATCGATTAGAAACATGCTCAGAAGTATTTGCCCGCCATCCTCTGCCACAGCGGCCAGTCATGCTTGCTGTTGTCGCCGTAAATGTCGAGCCAGTGGGGAATGCGTTTCGCACTCATGATCGCGTCCATCTTAATGTTCGCGTCCAGGCACATGTCCCAATCCGATGTGCCGAGTACAATCTTCATTTGACGGTAGCGGCTCAGGTACCAGTCATCGCTCATGTTCGCGAGGTAATCCGACGGATTGTTGAAATAGACATTGTCGTCGTAATAGCCGTCGAGAAAGCTGCGAATGTCGAACGACCCGCTCATCGTGACGCACGCCAAAACCAGATCAGGATGGCGCATCGAAAAATTCAGCGCGTGATATCCGCCAAAGCTGCACCCCGTCACGGCAATCTGCGGCGCGCAATTCTTCCACCGCACAAAATTCATGTATTCGTGGAGGATGTAACGCTCGTATTGCACATGCCGCCAGATGCGCGAGCCGGGATGCGCGCCCTTGTTGTACCAGCTCTCGCCGTCTATGCTGTCCGGGCAGAACACCTGCAATTGTCCAGCTTCGATCTTGCCGGCCAGTGCGCCGATCATGCCCGAGTCTTCGTACTCGAAAAAGCGGCCCATCGAGCTGGGAAAAACCAGAATCGGCTGTCCGCCGTGGCCGAATACGAGGGACTCCATCTCGCGTCCCAGTTCGTGGCTGTATTCCTTCTTATATTCGCGCTGCATGTGCCTGAGGATTGTAAACGAAGTCTCAACCTGCTGGATCCGGGCGCAAGTTACACTCAGAGTCTGAATTGGAACCGGCAACGCACATCGCGGCGCTGAAACTTCTGCCAGAGAAAAGGGCGCTATTGTCCCGGAGATGGCCTGCGCGGGTTAATTCCCATTTTGTTGAGTTTGGATTGCAATGTGGTTCGCTTCATTCCTAAGCGTGTCGCTGCCCCTTGCGGTCCGCTGATTCGTCCGCGGCTCCTCTCTAAGGCCTGCAAAATGTGGTCGCGCTCGGCTGCCTTGAGCGTTTCATCCTTGATTTGACTCGCCATCGCTGACTCCAACTCGCCAAGCGGCGCTGCCAGTACCGATCCAAATGTCAGGATCACTGACCGCTCGACAAAATTCTCCAGCTCCCTGACATTCCCCGGCCAGTTCCAATTTGCCAAGGCATCCATTGTTTTCTTTGGGATGCTGGTGATCGACTTGTTCATGCGTTGCGCGATCTTCCGGACGAAGTGCTGCGCCAGAAAGGGAATGTCTTCTCGACGCTCGCGCAGTGGGGGCAGCGAAATGGGAAACACATTCAGCCGGTAATACAAATCGCGGCGAAATTCGTTCGCCCGCACGCTCTCGGTCAAATCCCGGTTCGTGGCCGCGATCAGACGAAAGTTGACCTTCAACGTCTGCGTGCCGCCGAGTCGCTCAAACTCTTGATCCTGCAGCACGCGGAGCAACTTGGGCTGAAGCGCGAGGTCGATCTCGCCGACCTCGTCCAGGAAGATCGTGCCCTTGTCCGCCAACTCCAGGCGTCCGATCTTCCTGCGAATCGCCCCCGTGAATGCGCCTCTTTCGTTTCCGAACAATTCACTTTCCAGCAGCCCAGAAGGAATCGCAGCGCAATTCATCTTGATGAAAGCATTGCCCGATCGGCGGCTCAGCCGGTGAATGGCGCGCGCCACCAACTCCTTTCCCGTTCCCGTTTCGCCAAGCAGCAATACGGTGGCATCGCTGGAGGCTACTTTGGCGACACTCTCCATGACAGCTTTCAGCGCTTTGCTTTGGCCAATGATCTCTTCGAACCCGAATTCAGTGTTGATCTGCTGTTCCAGGTACAGTTTTTGTTCGTTCAGCCTCTCCTTTGCGAGGCGCAGTTCCTCTTCCGCGCGCTTGCGATCGGTGATGTCAAGATCGGCTCCAATAAGCCTGAGAGGACGCCCGGCCGCATCTTTGAATACGCGCCAGCTTGCAAGGATCCAATGGACTGTGCCATCCGGCCAGACGACGCGCCATTCGCCGGAGGCTTCGCCTGAATCCTCCGACCGTGCGAATAATCGCCTGACTTCTTCGCGGTCCTGGGGATGTACCGCTTCCAGAAACTTCGCGATGGTTTTTGGATAGTCCGCGGGGGCTAACCCGAGCAGGGCTGCCATCTGGTCAGTAACGCGAACCTCGCCCGTGACAAAATCTCTCTCGAAGGTACCAATTCGAGCCGCGCTTTGGGCGAGGCGGAGGTGTTCTTCACGGGAGCGCAGTTCGCGCTCAGTCCGCAACAACTCGGTGACGTCGATGGATGCGCCGACGGCGCCCCGGACATTTCCGTTATCGTCGAAGAGAGGTTCGGCGTTCGCCAGTTCGTTTCGTTCAGTTCCGTCATCGAAGACGATGGTCGTAGGCACGCGGCGCAGGGAGCGTCCTGTGGAAGCCGCAATTTGCATGGGTAACTGGTCGCCGGGAACTTCGGCGCCGTCTCGGAGAAGTCGGAATGAAGGGAGTTGGTCCGGCGGGGCCGTCAGTGACAGGTTTGCTCCCCGTTGCACGCGGAAAAGCTCGCGTCCCGCGCGATTGGCAGAAATATCCCGGCATTCGGGATCGCGCGCAATAAGAACGGGGATGGGAAGGACATCCAGAATGGTTTCAAGTTCCTTGGCGTGCGCGCGCGCTCGCGCCTCGCTTTTGAGGTGCGCCTCTTGGGCGAGTTTGCGATCCGTGATGTCCTGTGCAGTGCCGATACTCAAGGGGGTCTGCGCGGCGTCTCCAGGCAAGTTCACGGCCAAAACGTGGACCCAGCAGACCGTTCCGTCCGGGCGAACGTATCTCTTTTCTAGCTCATAGGATGGAATTTCGCCTTTGGTGAGCCGGATGGCGGTCGTTCTGTTGAGAGGCAAGTCATCGGGATGCGTGATGCTGAAAAAATCGCGGGTTAACAAGTCCTGCTCGGTCCGTCCCGTAAGCTCGCAATATTTCGGATTGACCCGGAGGAAGCGTCCGGAAGAGGTTTCGACCAGGCAGATTCCCACTGGCGATTTCTCATAAACGGCCCGGAAAAAATTTTCGCGATCGTCCAGCAACACTCCCGCGCGCTCACAGCAGGCGATGTCATGCAGGACGGGAGTTGCGAGATCGGTTCGGGTTGGGCCTTCGAAAGGCGATGAGGTAGATGGGTTCGGGGCAAGCTCTGCCTGTGGAGGCTCCGAGGGCGACGACATGGCTATCCAATCCCGCCGCCTGGAGCCAATTTCCTAATCGGCCAGATTAAAGCTCGAAGCGGCAACAAAAAATCATCAATGAGTCTTACGTCTTGTCCCCTCAAAGGTATGGTCTCCTTTTGAGTGCAAAATCGCAATACTTATTTAAGAATTCGCTGCGGGCGTATTCCCAAATTGGCATTCTGGCGTTCTTCCCTCTGGGTCGATCTAGGTAGAGCAGGCAAAGCAAGCGGCGGGACACAATTTAATATCAAGGAGACACCAGGGCAAGGCTGCGACGCGCGGGGTGCCAGCCTGTTTCTTCAATAACTTAGCCGCACATTCGCTTCCGTTCGCTGCATTGAGATACCGCTCGCGGGCGATTTTCGCCCCCTCCCTGTTGGCAGAGTGCGCAACAATCATCAATTCAATAGGATCACCGTGAGCCACTCCACGCATCGAAGCTTCCAGGTTTCACGTGGATCGTTCGTTTTCCAGGTTTAGCCCGTTAGAACGCGGGTAGAGTTCTATCTCCCGGTGTGGAGGAAAGCGAGAGCAGAATGCATAAGCCGATCAAGTACGTTGAGAAGGCCGTCACGGTTGCCGCTACGGGCGCGTGGGCCGTCTTCGAACGCCTGAACCGCGTTGCCCCCAATGCATCGCCGACTCCGAAGTGGTCGGATAAGCCGCTCCTCAAGTCATGGGAAAAATCGAAGCCACCCCTCGGTTGGCCGCGCAGCACGGACTCGCTTTGTCCGAAGTGCGTGCCGGAGATTCGGCAGCAGATTCTCGATGGCCACCTGCCGGTCGACATTCTGATGAACGAAAAAGTCGGCGAACTCAAGGCACAGATCGTCGAAAAGGACGGCAAGATCTGGATGGTGAAGGATTGCCCGAAGCATGGACATTTCGAAGACCTGATGTCCATTGACACGGAATTCACTCGGCATCTTGAGGAAGTTTTTCCCGGACGCGATATCAAGGCACATAGTGACGAACATCTGCATCATCACGGGTCGTCTACGGTGAGGTATGGCCGCGGTGCCGTGCTGACCATCGATCTCACCAACCGTTGCAACATGATGTGCGATCCCTGCTTCATGGATGCCAACCAGGTCGGTTTCGTTCACGAACTGACGTGGGAAGAAATCAAGACGATGCTCGACAATGCCACGACGTTGAAACCCAGGCGGCAGATGTCGGTGCAATTCTCCGGTGGCGAGCCCACGCTTTCACCGTACTTCCTCGACGCCGTCCGCTACGCCCGCAAAGTCGGCTTTAACAGCGTGCAGGCCGCAACCAATGGAATTGAGTTCGCCAAGAGCTTCGAATTCGCACAGCAAGCCGTCGAAGCCGGCATGCGGTATGCCTACCTGCAATTTGACGGAATTGGGAACGCCGCCAATTCTCACCGCGCGGTTGGCAACCTGTTCGACGTCAAGCTGAAGGCGATCGAGAACCTCCACAAAGCCGGCTGCGAAATTGTTCCGGTCATCACCATCATCAACGGCATCAACAACGAGCAGGTCGGACGCATCATCCAGTTCGCGCTCGACAATCCCAAGACGATCAGCTTCCTCAGCTTCCAGCCCGTCAGCTTTACCGGGCGCGACGAGGCGATTACCGACGACCGCCGCATCGCCCAGCGCTACACGCTGGCGCATCTGGCGCACGATGTGAAGAACCAGACCGGCATGGGCGAACCCGCTCGCGACTGGTTCCCGATTTCCTTCATGTCGACCTTCAGCGATTGGGCCGACCTCATGCATGCCGAGGATGCGAACAATGACTGGGGACAACTCTCCTGCGGCTGCCACCCGAATTGCGGCACGGGCATGGCGGTCATGATCGACAAGGAAACGAAGGAAGCAGTTCCGGTCACGGCCTTCCTGAACGGAGATCAACTCGGCAAAGACATTGCCAAGGTCAATGACGGTGCCCGCAGCAAGTTCTGGACCGTTACCGGCATGGCTCTGCTGCTGATGAAGAACTACGACCCCTTCAAAGCGCCGAAGCACTTCAAGATGATGGACCTGCTCAGAAAGTTCGATAAGAACTTCAATGCCACTGGAAAGAACTACGGCAAAGTCGGTCCGGATCGCACCATTGACGATGTCATGAAGCGCCGCCAGGATCGCTGGAACTTCCTGTTCATCGCCGGCATGTGGTTCCAGGACTTGTTCAACTACGATTTCCGCCGCACCGAGCAGTGCATTATTCCTTACGCGACGCAGGAAGGCGAGATCAGCTTTTGCGCGTATAACACGGGCGTGGGCTGGCGCAACATCATCGAGAAGATGCACATGACGGCCACACTCACCAAGTGGTACGAAGAGCATGGACGCCACGAGATCTTTGCCGGCGGCAAGAAAGTGAACGTGCCGAGCAAGGACGAACTCGACTACCTCCACCTGCGCGAAGAGATTGTCACGAACGAAGTGCAACACGACCTCGATAAACTGGGAATCGCCAAGACGGCGCGCGAAGAGAAGACTCGGGCGCGTGACGCGAAGCAGGCCGCGCAAGCCCGTGGACCGCAGAAGAACGATCCTGCCTACG
Source organism: Terriglobales bacterium (assembly GCA_049509215.1). Lineage (GTDB taxonomy): Bacteria > Acidobacteriota > Terriglobia > Terriglobales > Acidobacteriaceae > Acidiflorens. Next base: position 15,339 of record JBELAC010000003.1, on the reverse strand, counting down.
ACGCCCGCATGGCGCAGCTCTATCGCGAAGTTGTCCTGAAAGAGAGACCCGCGACGTCGGACGAAGCTGGATTCATTCCGCTGGGCGCAATTGCCCCGGCCAATGGCAACGGTCATTCCAACGGCAATGGTCATTCGAACGGTAATGGTGCAGCTAAGAAGACCGAGGACGTGGGCGAGCCGGTAGCGGGAGACTAAGCCCTATCCTAAAATCCGACCAAGATGGCGGCATGCATGATGCCGCCATTTTTTTGGCCTTCGTGTTAAAGTCGCGCCGCGAAATCGCTGGCAATCGCTCCGTAACAGGCCTAGAATTCGCGCCATGCTGCCGACTAAGGGTGTGGAAAGTGACGTTCATACCGCCTGCACCTTGGCCCCGCGGCTCCTCGTTCGATGGTTCCTGGTCCTAGCAGTTTTAGCGTTCCTGATGCCTAGTACCCGCTCGCGCGCCCAAGACAGTCCGTGGCCTGCTCCGCCTGACAGAATCGACACTTACGGACCCATCGATGTGCTTACCGACACCAACGGTTTCAATCTGAAGCCTTACGTGGGGGACATAGTGGGGAGAGTAAAAGCGACGTGGCTCACGCTAATCCCAAAAAGTGCTCGCTGGCCGATAAGAGAGCCCGGTCACGTTTCCGTCGACTTTCGAATAACGAAGGACGGGAGCGTCGACGACGTCAAGTACCACGAGACTTCCGGCAATGAGGGTTTCGACCGGGCCGCTTATGGAGCGGTTACAAGTTCGGGCGCCATGCCACCTCTTCCAGCGGAATTTCAATGTCAGTTCATCAAAATGAGGTTCCATTTCTATTACAACGAGAATCCCGCCCGGAACAAAGAACGTGGCGTTGATGGTTACCGTGCCCCGTGCGTGACGAGTGCTGCTCCGAGCAAAGCCACACGAGTTGAAAAGCTTCCATTGGCGGTTTCCCCAGGCACGATTCAGATAGCACCGGGAGCGCAAGCGAAGTTTGTCGCTAAGATCTATGGTCTGGTTAACTCGGCGGTAACGTGGAGCGTTCAGGGTTCTGGTTGCGAACGATCGGCTTGCGGCGTTATCTCTTCCGACGGACATTACACCGCGCCCGATAAGATTCCGGATCCCCCAGAGATTACAGTGATCGCGACCTCCACAGTTACGCCGTCCCAGAGCGCCTCCGGCACAGTCAAAATCACGGCAGAAAGTGACGCGCATTAGTGAAGGACGCAGGAGCGGTCACACTCCTGGAATCTCCTGTAACTCTGAGTGCCGTACAATCAGCGCTCATCATTGCAGGTAGTCCATCGTTCGGGTAGAGGATGCCGGAATCGCAGGAAATTCGTGAGGCGACGCTGGGCGAGATCGCCCTCGTATTCCTGAAGCTTGGAACCATCGCCTTCGGTGGCCCAGCGGCTCATCTGGCGATGATGGAAGAGGAGTTCGTACGGCGGAAGAAGTGGATGACGCAGGCCGACTTTCTTGACCGGCTCGCAGCGGCGAATCTGATTCCCGGACCGAGTTCAACCGAAGTAGCTATTTTTGTGGGCCAGTTGAAGCGTGGCTGGCGCGGATTGATTGTTGCGGGATCCTGCTTCATTATTCCGGCGGCACTGATCGCGATGGCGATCGCCTGGGCCTATGTGCGGTTTGGCGCTCTGCCGCGAGCCCAGAGCGTACTCTTCGCAATCAAGCCTGTAGTGGTGGCGATCGTGATCCAGGCTGTTGGGAGACTCGGCCGCAGCGGGTTGCGAACGGTCTTACTCATAGTCATTGCGGTCTTGGCAGTAGCGCTGAATGTGATCGGGGTCAGTCCAGTGCTGGTGCTCGTATTTGCAGGAGGGCTTTCGGCAGCTGCGTTAGGGATGAGAGGCCGGTTGATCGGCGCTGGAATTCCGGGAATGCCGAAGATCATAGCGATCGCTGTTGCGACCGCGACTACGGCTGCGGCGTGGCCAATCGGGCTATGGAGACTGTTTTTATCATTTGTAAAGATTGGCTCTGTGATGTTTGGGAGCGGATATGTTTTGCTCGCATTTTTGCAGGCCGAATTTGTTGAACGTTTGCACTGGCTCACCGATCAACAACTGCTCGATGCGGTCGCTGTAGGGCAGTTCACGCCAGGACCACTATCCGCGACCGCTACTTTTATTGGATACATTGTGGCGGGATGGAAAGGTGCAATCGTAGCAACGGTAGGGATTTTCCTGCCGGGATTCGTCATCGTATCGGTCGGCGGCCCGTTGATTCCGCGCCTGCGGCGGTCTCCGGTGGTCGCGGCCGCGCTCGATGGAGTCGTTGCCGGTTCGCTCGCGTTGATGGCAGTGGTTGCATGGCAGTTGGGCAAAGCATCGATTGTGGACTGGGCGACCCTTGCCATATTCGGCGTGAGTTTGATCGCGTTGCTGCGGTTTCGGGTGAACTCGGCTTGGCTAATCTTGGCGGCAGCAGTTTTGGGGCTGGCGGCCCGCGTTCTGTGACTGATCGAGTCATGTTGGTGGTTCACTCGCAGTCGACGAGTGCGAACTACGAAGAGCGCTGTTTTTGGGGGTAGCGTGAGCGAATTGCGGATCCGGTCGGCAGAGCACAGGGACCTTGCTCGACTGACGGAAATTTACAACTATTACGTTCTGAACGCTTCGGTGACCTTCGATGTCGAGGCGTATACGGTCGAACGCCGGGAAGCATGGTTCTCGCAGTTCGGAATTACCGGACGCTACCGGCTTCTGGTCGCGGAGCTGGACGGAAACGTGGTTGGATATGCGAGCACGACACGCTTTCGTCCAAAAGCAGCGTACGACACCACGGTGGAGACTACCGTTTACTGCGCGCCAGAGGCAGTCGGGAAGGGCATCGGGAGCAAGCTTTACGAAGAGCTGTTTGCAGGTTTGAAAGGTGAAGATATTCACCGGTTTGTCGCCGTTTATGTACTTCCGAATTTGGCTACCGAAGCGCTGCACCGGCGCTGTGGATTCAAAGTTGTAGGTGTTTTCAGCGAGAACGGGCGCAAGTTTGGAAAATATTGGGACGTGTGTTGGGTGGAGCGAGCGGCGTAATATTCCTGATCGTTCTTTTGCCGTTGTGCGTGGAGGGAGTTTGCGGGGAAACTTTCAATAAACATGCAAACCGTAGCGAAGTTGGCGCTCTGCGCCGCTCTCATGATGCTGGGCTTGAAATCATCACTGCTTGCTGAGGCGCTTTCACTGCAAGCGCTGGTCACGCCTTCCACCACAATTCTGAAAGACGGCCATCCCGTAAAATTCGCGGTACACGGCTTCATCGAATTTAGCTCGCTGTCCGAATTATTTCCATACATTGAGTCGCAAGAGAGACGCTGGAACGTTCCCGGCGGTCTTAATCCCGAACAACAGCGCTCGCTGGCGGATGAATTGCTTCGACGTGGAATTGAGAGCCGAGTGGTATCGATGGAGGATGAACGTCCACTGGAAACGCTCATTACCCACACGCGCGGCGAGTTGCAGCAGGCGCTCGCACAGGTGAAAGAGTCTGTCCCTGCCGGTTACGGTGATGCATTTCTGGCCGTGCAGGAGAAGTGGAAGCATTCGCTGAACTGCTGGAGCGCTTCGTCCTCGATTCCGGGACGAGTGCTGTCGAATTGGTATCCGATTGAGGAGGGAATCGTTTTGTATGGGGCGACGTACGATTCGACGGAACATTTCTGGCAGGCAGTCAAGTACCACCCTGACATCACAGTCGCGGATTTGAGTGATTTGCTGCTGGCGCTTGAGCAAGAGGACTGGAGTGCCTGGCTGGCCCGCCTCGATGGCGATTCCAAGGTTTATTTGCCGAATGCATACGCAGTGGAGTTTCTGCGGCACAATCTGACTAGAGAGCGCCTGGAGTGGTTTCGGTCTCAACTTGGAGCACACGGGCTAAACGGCAACGATCGCGCGCGCTCTGTCCAACAGCGCGGCTCGAGTGCGTTCCGATTCAGCGCTTTTGAAGAAAAGGTGTTGTGGGGAGATCTGGCGGATGTGTTTCACCTGGTCTACGCGTTTTCCGCTCCCCACGATCCGATTCGAAAGGCGCTGGCTGAGCGCCATTTCGACGCTGTTTATCTGGGTGAGCGGAAGATGGAATTCATCAGCGAGGATTTTCGCTCGCTGATGCTCGAAATCTGGAGAGTGAAATATTTGAAGATGGGGCGGTTCCGTGAAGTGATCAGTTCCATTCTGATAGAAATCCGGCTCTCGCATTTTTTGAACGATGGAGATTCGCCGGATATTCCAATACCTGTCTATGTGGGGTACTTGAATCAGATCAGGGAACTGGCGCGTGCACGTTGAACACCCGCTTCCTGCCACACAAGCGCTGGCTGAAATCAGAATTTCTGTTCGTCTGCCGATGGTCCATAGAGCGCCGGTACCGGGATATCAAGCAGACGGAGATACATTGTGAGTTGTCCGCGATGGTGGATGAGGTGATTCAGCACCATGCGCCGCAAGACATTTGCACGCGGCTCGCGGAAAAGCTCTTGTTCGCCCATGAGCAAGGCCCAGGGTTTGGCATAAGCTGCGTCGTCAGCGGCGGCGAGAGCGGCGCGCGCGTCGTTCCGATTCTTTTCGAAGATCTCGAGAAGTTCCTTGCGGTTGGAAGCTTTTGGCATGACGGGAGCCGAACCGTCTCCTCCGGCGAGATTGAGCGAATCCTGCCTCATCGTCATGACCGCCCAGAAGGGAAGATTGGCGATGTGGTTGGCCATCCAGCCGAGGGTGCCCGATTTGGCATGAGGTTGCCATGAGAACCTGTCATCGGGAACGCGCTCAAGGGTGCGGCGGGTGTTGTCCATTTCCATATCGAATTCGGGAAGGATTGTTTCTTTGTAGGGCAAGGGATTATCTCCAGAACGAATTTGTAGTTTCCAATTTGTATTTGCAAGCCCGGTTGGTTCTCAAACGGGCAGTTAATTTCAGATTACCGACTTCCGTTCCCGTGAAGTTTATCAGCAATGCGGCAGGCGGCTGCGGCAGACGGTTTTTGTGGGCGGCATATTTCTCGCTTTGTGACGGAGAGGGTAAAATAGAGGACTCCGCCCTATCTGGGGGGCGCACTGGGCAGCCCTGATAGAGAATCTTGCTGCGGCACAGTGTGCGCTTGGGTTACTGATTCGTGGAACCTGTCGACAATCTCGTGGACGCCGGTTCAAAGGCGCCTGTTAATGGCAATCCGGCAGCGGAGGGCGGGTTGGCGCAACCGTCCGGGCCCCCTTCATCGGCCCGTCCGCGGCCGTCATCGCCCGTTTACTGGCGCGTGGAAGGCAGCCTGCTGGAACTGACCACGGTCCGGCCAATTGCGTTTTTCACCTGGAACAGCCAGACGTTTATTGCGCGCGCGGCCCGGCGCACACTTGTACTGGTGATGGCATTGTTGCGGCCATTCCTGTATGCCGCAAACCGGGTGGCTGCGACTCGGATTGTGCATGCAGTATTGCGTGGAATCACCCGAGACCGGCTCGATCTGCTGGGTGAAGAAGAGTTCGAATACAAGCTGAAGCCGCTGTTAAAGGAAGAGGGAGTGCGGCACCTGAAGGCGCTTCAAGCCACCGGAGCCGAGGTTGTGCTGGTCAGCCAGGGGCTTGATCACATGATGCGCCCATTGGCCCGCCATCTGGGAGTTCGCTGGATCATCGCGAACCGTCTTGACTTCCGCGACGGGGTGGCAACCGGACGCTTGTTGAGCCCCGTGATACGTCCACGCGGACTATTTGCGCGAATTCGAGAGGCTGGCCCGGACGGACAGCAGAGTCCGGCGCGTTGGGTTCGCGCTCTTGGGCTACGCGGGCCGAAGGCGTTGGCTTCTGCGATCGTGCCGGCAGTACGAGTCGAGGCGCCACGGGTGCGTCCGATCGTTTATTTCGACGAATCACGGCATCCCGAACGGCTTTCCGTGCGGAAAGCTCTGGCGAGGAAGAAGGTGATGCTGATCGGTGTCACCGGATTCATCGGCAAAGTGTGGCTGGCGAATACGCTGCTCGATCTGCCTGAGATCGGAAAATTGCATTTGCTTATCCGGCGCCAAAAGTCGAATCCTGCGCAGAAGCGCTTCGAGAAGATGATCGAGGAATCGCCGGTTTTTGATCCCTTATTTGATAAGTACGGCGATCAGTTGGGAGCTTTGCTGGCAGAGAAGGTCGAGGTCGTGGAAGGTGATGTATCGCAGCCGTGCGTCGGACTGGATCCTGAGGTTGCGGCGCGGCTTGGTAAGGACCTGGACCTGATTATCAATAGCTCGGGGCTGACGGACTTCAATCCCGACTTGCGTGATGCTCTGGCAGTAAATGTGGACTCGGCGTATCACCTGGCCGAATTCATACGGTCGTCGGATCATGCGGGATTGCTGCACCTTTCGACCTGTTATGTCGCGGGGCAGCGTGATGGCCGGGTCAGTGAGAGGATTCGTCCTAATTACACGCCGGCGGGCATTACCGACTTCGATGCCGAGAAAGAGTGGCATTACCTGCATGAATTGATGGAGTCGGCGGAGCGTCGCGCGGAGGGCCCCGAGGTAACAGAAGAGCTAAGAAGCCATGCGCTCGGAAAAGAGCACGCGGCAAAAGGATTGAGCGGACAAGCGCTGGAAAATCAGATCCGCAAGAACCGCGTTCGCTGGCTGAAAAATTATCTGACCGAGGAAGGCAAGCGGCGAGCGCAGGAACTGGGTTGGCCCAATACCTACACATATACGAAGAGTCTGGCGGAGTCGCTGATCGCCAAGTACGGCGTGGGGTTGCCGATTGCAATCGTGCGTCCGGCGATCGTGGAAACTTCTGTGGCCAAGCCTTTTCGCGGATGGAATGAAGGGATCAACACTTCGGCTTCTCTGTCCTACCTGCTGGGTACGTCGTTCCGGCAACTGCCTTCCAACGAACGCAAGCGGCTCGACATCATTCCCGTGGATGCGGTGTGCGCGGGAATGACGCTGATTGCGGCGGCTCTGGTGGAAAGGCGGCACGATCCGCTTTATCAGCTGGCGACTTCGGTCACGAATCCTTGCGATATGGGGCGTTCGATCGAGCTCACGTCGCTCGGCCACCGCCGGCACTATCGCGCGCAGGAAGGGCTGGAATGCTGGCTGCGACTGCGCATGGATGCCATCCCGGTTTCAAAGGAGCGGTATAACCGGATGTCGGCGCCAGCGCAGAAGATGATCATCCGCTCGATCCAGGCGGTCGTGTCTCCTCTACCCATGAAAAAGCCGCTGGCAAAAGCCGAACGTAGTCTGGAGCGCGTTGAGAAACTTATCCAGTTATTCGAACCCTTCATTCTTCATAATGAACACGATTTTGTTGCGGATAATGTCGAGAAGCTTTCGCAGGCGCTCGTACCGGAAGAGAGAGAAACGTTTGGCTATGATACTGCTGGACTTGACTGGTGGGAGTACTGGATTGACATTCACCTGCCTGCGTTGCGACGCTGGACCTATCCGCTGATTGAAGGGCGGCCGCTTGAGGCCCGGGAGCCCCGAGTGCTGCAAATGCCCCCTAATGACAACGGAAATCGCATGAAAACGGGAACGAACGGAGCAACGTGGCGATATTCCTGACCGGATCAACCGGCTACATCGGCGCGCATGTCGCAGCCAATCTGCTCACCCAGCACGATGCGACGATGAACCTTCTGGTGCGCGGCCGCGATGCGCGCGACGCGGAACGGCGACTCTGGAATGCACTTCAGTTGCACATGCCATTCCCGCAGTTCTATGAGTATTTGCAGGCAAAAATCCGGATATTTCGCGGGGACCTCACTTCTCCGCAGTTTGGGCTGGAGCGCGCGGATTACGACCGGCTTGTGCACACCACGGATTCCGTGATTCACTGCGCAGCTTCACTGAATCGTAAATCGGAAAAAGCATGCTTGAACGTGAATCTGCGCGGGACGCTGGAAGTCGTCCAGATGGCTCGGCAGTCGCAGTATTACCGCGGGCTGCGGCGGTTTTCGAACGTCAGTACGGTGGCTGTGGCGGGAAAGCGCAACCACGAAGTCGTGACGGAAGATCGCTCGATCGAGTGGGATCGATCGGATTACGATCCGTATGCGCGCACCAAGAAGTTCTGCGAACACATGCTTCGCGAGTTGTTGCCCGATGTTCCGCTGACAATTTTCCGTCCGAGCATCGTACTTGGTGACAGCCGCTATCCGGAAACCACGCAGTTCGACATGGTCGAATCATTTGTGTTTTTGGCGGGCCTGCCGGTACTGCCGTTTCGTCCGCATGACAGGATCGACATCGTGAATGTGGATTTTGTTGCCGACGCGATCTCAACGCTGCACATGAAGGAAAATCCGGCGCATGATATCTACCATCTTTCTTCCGGACGGGACTCGCAGAGTTTCCGGGAATTGACGACGGCATTGGCGAAAGAGCAAAACAAGCGCGGGCCGCTATTCTTGCCGGTCCTGGAACGGCCGTTCACCTCTACCGTGAACATGCTGGCGAACCGCAAAGGAAAAGTCGGGCATGGGGCCGCGCTGATGAAAGTTTTCATGCCTTACTTGACTTGGAATACCGTGTTCGACAACACGCGAGTCATTACGGAGATGGGACGCAAGCCCGTGCCATTCTCGCAGTATAGCTTTCCGCTGTTGCGTTTTAGCCGGCAGCATAACTTCACTTATCCCTACCAGGAGTGGCCAACGAGCGTGAAGGCAGGAGGGTCTGCCGCATGATGGACTTCTTTTTGGAAGCCTGGGTGTCCGGCATCATTGAAGGTAAGAAAGTGCAGTGGATGATGGGTAAAGGCGAACCGTGGCGTCCTGGCGAGAAATTGAAGTTGCTCTTCGCGGGATATAACGGGACGCGCAATACTGGGTCGGATGTTCGGGTCGAGGAAATGCTACGGCAGGTCCGGCGTATTCTGGGGTCCGAGCATGTTGACCTTACCATGATGACGTTTAATTTCGACCGCTCGCGAGGCTATTTCGAAGGCACGTCGCAGGTGCGTTTGCCGGATATCTTTCCGCCTTTCCTTGCGAATGAGGTGCCGAAGCATCACGGTGTAGTGGCCTGCGAGGGTTCGATGTTCAAGTCGAAGTTCGCGAACGCCCTGGCTACGATGATGATCGGTTCGTTGGGTATTGCGGCGGCGGAGAACAAGCTTTCAGTCGGTTACGGTGCTGAAGCGGGACAGATGGATCCGCTGGTCGCGAAGATGTGCGGGCGCTATTGCAGGAATTCACTGGTGATCACGCGCAATGAAGAATCGCGAAAGCTCTTGCGCGAGTTGGGTGTCCCCACCGAATTAGGCACGGACACGGCATGGACGTTTGAGCCGCTCGGCGCCGAGTACGGGCAGAAGGCGCTGCGCGATGTGGGGTGGGATGGGAAAACGCCAGTGCTCGTCGTTTGTCCCATTAACCCGTTCGAGTGGCCGGTCAAAGCCTCGCTTGCGAAGGCTGCGTTGCATGGCATAACGGGTGCTTATAAAGAGAGCCACTACCGCGGGCCGTACTTCCATCACTCGGGCCCTGAAGCCGATCGGGCTTACGAGCATTATCTGAGTTCGATCGCAAATGCGGTCGCGGCCTTTCGGCAGAAAAAGAATATTTTTGTAATCATGGCGGCGACGGAGCGGTTGGATGCGCGTCCTTGCAAGCGAATTTCGGAAAAACTGGGCGGCGTGCCGGTGCTGACATCGGAAGACTACAACATGTACCAATTGGTAAGCGTCCTGCGGGCTTGCCGCATGATGGTTTCCTCCCGCTACCACGGGATTGTCACTTCAATGCCGGCACTTGTGCCGTCCGCTGGAATTACCATGGATGAGCGGATACGGAATTTGATGAATGACCGAGGGCATCGGGAACTTCTGATGAACGTGGACGATCCGGACCTGGAGGCGCGGACGCTCACGGCGTTCGAAATCATGGAAAAGGACGGAGAGAGAATCGCTGATGGAATTGCGCGGACGGTCGTGCGCAACTTGAAGATGATGGCGCGCATGGGCGTGTATTTCGAAGAGGAAGTCCAGCGGCGCTATCCCGAATTTCCAACCAGGAGCGGAGAGTGGAGTTGGGAAGATTATCTGCCGCCCATGGGCGAGGGACTGCGAAGTTTAGTGCAGGCGTACAGTTAGCTCTAAGAGTCGCCCACGCTGTTCGAAACATGTGTTCCGATCAAACTGATGCAATTTCTTGAGCAGATCCTTTCAAGCCTGAAGCTTAACGGCGACACCGTCGTGCTGCAGGAAGTTCGTGGCGATCAGACGGTCTCTTTTACCGCGCGGCAGTTGCTCGGGCAGGTGCAAGCGGCTCGCGGCTATGTGCGGCGGCTGCGGCTGAAGAAAGGTGACCGTTGCGCCCTGCTGGCCCATAACTCTGTCCGATGGGTGGCCATGAATTTGGCCATCATGGCGGAGGGGCTAACCGCGGTGCCTTTGTATGCCCGCCAGGCCCCTGCAGAACTGGTGGCGATGATGAAGGACTGCTGGCCCGCCGTGATTGCATGCGGGGAGCAGTCGCTTGCGGACGCAATTGTCCAGGAATGGCCCGACGCTCCACCGTTTTTCTGCTTCGACAATGTTTTTGCCACGGGACGTGAAACTGTCGAAAGTCCTGCGCCGGCCGGAGTGGAATCAGACGTTGTGGCGATCATTTACACCTCCGGAACTTCCGGGGAAGCGAAGGGCGTGATGCTCAATGCCGACAATGTTGGTCATATGTTGGGCTGCACATCCGGACGGCTCGACCAGCTCATGACAAAACGGCCGGGGCAGGATGCAGTTTTCCATTACCTGCCATTTTGCTTTGCCGGTTCCTGGATCATGCTGCTAACGTGCTTATTGCGTGGAAGCAAGGTGACGTTGAATACGGATCTCGGCAAGATTGCGGCCGACATGCGCGCCGCCGCGCCGGATTATTTCCTCAATGTTCCGGCGCTCCTCGAACGCATGCGGAAAGCCGTGGACGAACAGCTTTGGAAGACCAGCGGATTTCCGTTGAAGGTCTACAGCAAAGCCAAGGGTGCGTGGGCGCGAAAGCACGACGGTAAATCGCGCGCCGGAGATAGCCTTTGGCTGGCGATGGCGAACCGATTGGTATTTCCAACTATCCGCAAGAAAATGATCGGACCACGTCTGCGGGCGCTGATCTGCGGGTCAGCTCCGCTGAATGTGGAGACGCAGCTCTATTTCATGATGCTGGGGATTCCGGTGCTGCAGGTTTACGGACTGACGGAGACAACGGCGATCTGCACGATGGACGACCCCGAGGGCCGTGTTGTTCCGGGGCGCGCGGGACCGGCAATCTCCGGGGTTGAAATGAAGCTCGCGGGAAATGAAGAGATCGTCGTGCGCGGCCCGAATATTTTTCCGGGATACTGGAATCGCGCGGAAGAGACGGCCAAGGTCCTTCGTGACGGCTGGTTTCATACGGGCGATCAAGGCGAAGTTGATGAGAGCGGCAACTGGAAAATTGTTGGGCGGATCAAGAACCTCATCATTCTGGGATCGGGACACAACATTGCGCCCGAGCCGATCGAGGATAAGATCCTGCAGCAGTTGCCGGAGGCAAGCCAGGTCGTTGTGGTGGGCAACGCTCGGGGATATCTGACGGCGCTGGTTACGGGCAAGGTGAGCGGCGAGAGCGTACAGTCCGCCTTGGACCATGTAAATCCCGGCTTGCCACATTACAAACACGTGCGCGCGTTCCATCTCGTGGAGGCCCCGTTCACGATCGAGAGTGGGCTTCTGACAGCGAACGGAAAACTGAAACGCGATTTGATTTCTGAACGTTTTCGCAACGAAATTGACGCGATGTATGGGGCAGCGGCGACAGCATGAGAGCCGCTAACATGAGCGAATTCAAAGGGCGCACGCTTTCGTGGCAGATCGTGAATGGCGCAATTGAATTGAAGCTCCATCGCGACCCTTGTAACGAGATCGGCTCGCTGACGCTCGAGGAGCTGGAGAAGTTTGCTGGTGCGTTGCCGGAACTGGCGAGGGAAGCGGACGCGCTGATTCTTCATTCGGCGCAGCCGGCGGGATTTTCCGCTGGTGCGGACCTGCGCGAGTTGTATCAACGCTCGCAAGGAATGGAACGGGCTGCGGCTGCGCGAGGCGTGCGTGAGTTTCTGGAGCGGATTCACGCCGTGATGAACACGTTGGATTCTGCTCCGCTGACGACGATCGCTGCGGTGCATGGCGTGACGTTTGGTGGCGGCTTTGAACTCGCGCTCGTTTGCGACATTATTGTTGCGGACCGTATGGCCCGCTTTTGCTTTCCTGAACTGCGTCTGGGTTTGATTCCGGGATTCGGTGGAATTCCGCGCCTGAAGCGGGATTTGGGGAATGCGGTAGTGCGCGATTTGCTGCTCACGGGGCGCAGCTTTAATGTCATGAAGGCGCAGCAGATTGGACTCGTGAGCCAGATTGCCGCCGAGGGCGAAGCGCTCAGGGTTGCGCGGGCAACGGCCAGCCAAGTCGGAAAATTTGACCGTGCGACAGCTGCCGTCGCGAAGAAATTTGTGAAGCCGATCCCGTATGACGAGTTGAAACGGGAGATTGATATTTTCTGCGAACTTTATTCGCAACCCGCAGTCGAAGAGGGACTCAGGAAATTTGTCGAGAACGAAGGGCCTCAGCCCTATCTACCTTGAATTTGGAATTGTTAATTGTCTATTTTGTAATTTGAAAGGCACGATCACTACGTTATGCCAACCACGGATCAGACGCTCGATGAGATCCTGAATCTCGCCGCGAATCACTTTAGGGTGCCAAGGGAGAAGCTAACTCCCGACGATGACTTCTTTAAGACGCTCGGCATTGACAGCCTGCAAGCGCTCGATTTGCTCACCCGCATCGAGCATCATTTTCGGATTGAGTTGCCAGACTACGAACTCCAAGGCGTATCCGATTTCCGCACACTCGCGAGCAGAATCCAGGCGCGACTGTAGCGGCACACTCATCACGGAGGCGAGCAGCCGTGGCCTTTGTCGCCGTTAGCTTCTGATAAACTTTCATGTTTCTCCATGGATCCGAGTCTTTGACGTTAGATAAGACCCTGAATGCTTGATCTCCATCAATATGCCAGCCTGGGAGCGGCCCTGAGGGCCGCGCTTGATCGCTGGTCTAACGAAACTTGCCTGATTGAAGCCGATCGCGATCGCGAAAAGGTTCGGCTCACTTATTCCGACTTCAAAGAAATGGCTCGCCCGCTCTGCCGCGCGCTTGAGGATGCCGATTTCAAGGCTGGCGACCGGGCGGCGATCATCATGACGAATCAGTCGAAATGGCTGATTTCCGCTTATTCGATTTTCTTCTGCGGTGGCGTGCTGGTGCCGCTGGACTACAAGCTCGCAGCTCTCGATCACCTGCAACTGCTGGCGCATTCGAAGGCGCGCTTTCTGATTGTTGAATATTACCTGTGGCGGGCGATCACGAACTCCCCAGAGTTTTCAAAACTGGCAGCAGAGATCGTGCTCGTGACCGAGGCGCCAGTCGGAGCCGAGCTGCACGGGGCTTACCGCTGGGAAGAGTTTCGCAGGAAGGGTGAGCCGCAATTTGTGACTCGGCAGCGCGAAGACACGGCCTGCATTGTGTATTCCTCCGGGACAGGTGGTCGTCCAAAAGGCTGCGTGCTCACCCATGATGCTTATCTCGAGCAGTGCGCCGCGTTGACAGCTTGGTATCCATTCTGGCCTGGAGTTCGTTACCTGAGCATCTTGCCCACCAATCACGCGATCGATTTTATGGTCGGATTCATTGGCCCGTTTGTGTGCGGCGCGTGCGTCGTGCATTTAAGAACGTTGCGACCCGAATTTGTGCGCGACGCGTTTGTGCGCTATCGGATCACTTATGTGAGCCTTGTTCCCATGGTGCTCAAGAACCTTGAGCGGGGATTGCGCGCAAAGTTCGATGAACTGCCTCCGAAGAAACGCTGGCTGCTGGACCGACTGATCGGCCTTAACAAGATGCTGACTCGCGGCCGCCCGCGGGTTGAACTGAGCCGGCGGCTGTTACCTCAGGTTCACAAGGCATTCGGCGGAGAGTTACGTGCGTTGATTGTCGGCGGAGCATTCACGGATCCTTCGACCTTGCAGTTTTTCTACGATCTCGGAATCCCCGTCACATGCGGCTATGGGCTCACGGAAGCTTGCACGGCTGTTACGCTGAACGATCTCAAGCCATTTCGGGCTGATACGGTGGGAAAGCCGCTTCCCGGTACCGAGGTGCGTGTGCGCAATCCAGATGCGGACGGGATTGGCGAGGTGACAGTGCTAAGCCGTTCGGTCATGTCGCATTATCTCGACGACCCGGAGCAGAGCGCGCAGACGATCGTGGAAGGATGGCTCCTGACGGGAGATCAGGGCCGCTTTGACGGCCACGGGCACCTGCAGCTTTTCGGGCGAAAGAAGAACATGATCGTCACGGAGGGCGGTAAGAATATTTATCCCGAAGACATCGAGGCGGTATTCGATGGGCTTCCCGTCAAGGAATTCTGCGTGTTTGCGGCGAACTATCTGTGGCCGCAGAAGACACTCGGGAAAGAAATGCTCGTCCTGGTGATACGGTTGGAACAGAACCAGGAGTTTGACGATCGGCTGCTTGAAGAGATCGTGCGGAGAAACCGCACCTTGGCGGACTACAAGCGCGTTGGCGGCTCCATCGTGTGGGAAAAAGATTTTCCGCGGACCGCGTCGATGAAGATCAAGCGGGGGGAACTGGCAGCGGAGATTGGAGCGGACGCTACGCGTGGGGCCGTTGTGGAAATCTAGAGCCGGCGCAGATGGTTGTTTCTGCGCCTCGCGAAGCGCCACAGGTTGAAACCGCCAGCCGGCTACCAAGGGCGCATAGGTGACGCTCCACAAGGACACCTGATCTCGTGAACGAAGCTTTTCTGGCCATCATCAATCCGGCTGCTGGAGGCGGACGCTGCCGCGACCTTGTGGCGGGTGCGCTTGCGCGGTTGCGGGAAGCCGGGATTCTGATTGAAACGGTCGAAACGAGCGAGCCAGGAGATGCCACTCGTCTTGCGCGCGCAGCATATCGGCGCGGAACTCGCAAGTTTCTTGCCGTCGGAGGGGATGGAACTTCCTACGAGATCGTAAATGGCCTTTTCCCCGATTGCCAGGCGGAAGGGAAGTTGGCGGAGTCGCAACAAATTCCCACTCTCGGCTTTCTTCCTTTAGGGACGGGGAATTCTTTCTTGCGCGACTTTAGCGACCCAAAGGCCGCGGATCGTGGTCTGGAACATGCCATGCGTGCCATCGAGTCGCACCAGTCTCGCGCCTGTGATGTTATGCGGCTGACTTATAAAGGCGGCGAACTCTACTACATCAATCTTTTGAGTGTCGGCTTTGCGGCGGACGTCGCTGCGCTTCGGGGTCGGAGATTCTTAGGGTTCG
>JBELAC010000299.1:0-4607 GCA_049509215.1 Terriglobales bacterium | reverse complement strand
GCAGGGAGCGAGCATTCTTTTTTACCCGACCGCGATTGGATGGCATCCGGACGAGAAGGCTGAATTTGGCGTGGCGCAGCACGATGCTTGGCGCACGATTCAGCGAGCGCATGCGATCGCCAACGGAGTTTACGTTGGCGTGGTGAATCGTGTGGGCTTTGAAACTGGCAACATTCGCGGCAACTCGACTCCGGGCAAGGGGCTGGAATTCTGGGGACGGTCTTTCTTGTGCGACCCGTTTGGGCGAGTGCTGGTCGAAGGATCCACCGACAAGGAAGAAATTCTGCTGGGCGAAGTAGATTTGAAACATCTGGAAGATGTGCGGCGGAACTGGCCGTTTCTGCGCGATCGGCGCATTGACGCCTACGCGCCCATCAGCAGCCGGATGCTGGACGGAAAATGACCAGGCGTTCTTCCAAACTGCCCGCTGCTCTCGGATATCGAATGCCCGCGGAGTGGGAGCCCCATGCCTCGACCTGGCTGGCGTGGCCGCATTTTCGCGAGGATTGGCCGGGGAAGTTCGAGCCGATTCCGTGGGTGTATGCGGAAATCATACGCAACCTGGCGCGGCATGAACGCGTAGACCTGATTGTCAATACCGAACGGGCCGAGAAAGCGGCACGAGGGGTGCTCGAGCTGGCGGACGCGCTTTCCGACAATGTGGTTTTTCACCGTTGGCCGAGTGACCGGGTTTGGACGCGCGATTCGGGCTGCATCTTTCTTGATCCCAGGTTAGCGCCCACAGAACGGGCGCGAACCTGGGGCACCAAACTGCCGGAACCGGGCGATGCCAAGAGTGGCGCTTCGCTTCTCGCGTTGCATTTCCAGTTCAATGCCTGGGCGAAATATTCGAACTACAAGCACGACGCGAAAATCGGAGCGCGGATGGCGAGAGCTGCCGGCGCACGGGTCATGCATCCGACATTCGGAGACCCGGAAACGGGAGAGAACCGCGTCGTGCTCGAAGGCGGCTCGATCGATGTCAACGGGTGCGGCACGCTGATTACGACGGAAGAATGCCTGCTTTCGACGACGCAACAGCGCAATCTGGCGATGAACCGCACGGCCTACGAGGAGATATTTGCCGACTATTTCAGCGCGCAGAATGTGATCTGGCTCGGCGATGGCGTCGAGGGAGACGACACGCACGGGCATGTGGACGATCTCACGCGCTTTGTCGCTCCCGATACGGTCGTCACGATGGTTGAGCCGAACGAACAGGATGGGAACCATTCGGCACTGCATCACAACCTGGGGCGGCTGCGGGCCGCGCGCGACCAGAATGGACAGCGACTGAATATTATCGAGCTCCCGATGCCACATCCGGTGGTGTTCGAGGGCCGACGTCTGCCGGCCAGTTACGCGAATTTCTATGTCGCCAATGGAGTCGTGCTGGTTCCAGTCTTCAATGATCCCAACGATCGTATTGCGCTGAACACGCTGGCGGAGGTGTTCCCTGCGCGCGAGATCATTCCTATCTATTGCGGCGATTTGATCTGGGGATTGGGGGCGCTGCACTGTATGACGCAGCAGGAGCCGGCGGTCGGATGAGCGGCGAGAAGGTCGCCGATCTGCTTGCATGTTGCCGATGTGAGCCGTTCTGGCAGCAGGTTTTCAGACCGTCAATCCTTGACTCGACTTTAGAATCACTCTGCATCTACATATGTCATCATTTGATGCTATAATCAATGCCTAGGAGTTCCTATGAGAACAACCCTTGCACTGGATGATGATCTCGTACGGGTCGCCCAGGAGTTCACTGGGGTAGCGGAAAAGACGGCGCTGGTTCGAGAAGCTCTCAAAGCCCTCATCGAGCGGGAAAGCGCTCGCCGATTGGCCTCGCTTGGCGGCAGCATGCCGAGGTTGGAAAGGATTCCGCGCCGGCGCGTTAAGGGAAACAGGGGCGCGAATTGATCCTCGCCGATACATCCGTCTGGATTGACCACCTCCGTTCGGCCAATCCACAACTCCGCCAGCTTCTACACCGCGGAGAGATCGCGATCCATCCTTTTATCGTGGCCGAATTAGCCCTGGGGTCGCTGAAGAATCGGGCCGCAACACTTGCCTTACTTGATCTGCTTCCGCACGTGTCTATTGCGCAGCTCGGTGAGGTCCGGAATATGGTCGAAACGCGTCACCTGTACAACCTTGGCATCGGTCTTACGGACGCGCATCTGATTGCGTCCATATTCCTTAGTCGGTCCACGCTCTTATGGACGAACGATAAGCATCTCCGCAAGGCTGCCGCCGCTCTTGGAATTCATGTGAGTTTTGCTTAGCGAATCAGAGCTCGCCTGGACAGCCAAGGGCGGCTGTCCCCACTCTTCTTCATTTACACTTTTGGGTGTGAACGCCGACTTAGAATACGCTTGCGCAAGCCTTGACAATCTAGTTCGAGTCATCGCGGCTCTTTTCGCATGGCACGTCTTTGGCTGGGGACTGCAGGCCGGGATCGGTTTGATCAACGATCAGCCGGACGTCAATCAGGGCGTCAGGGCAGTTTCGGACGAGCTGAATATTAGCGCGAGTGAAACCATCCGGCAGAAGCGAGCCGTTTGTCTCGATGAACTTGTCGGGATACCTGAGGTCGAAAATTGCACCTTCGCGCAGGCGCCACTGGGGTTGGAGGCGGTCGGCGATATCTTTTTTCGCGAAGACTTTCAGTTTGCCCATGTGGTATTGCGTGCCTTCTATCATTGTTATCGTCAAAATAACTGTCGAATCTGAAGACTGGGTATCGGGGACGAAGACCAGATCCCGGAATCCTCGCGGAGCATAAAGCTTGCGAATACCCTGGAGTCCTTCCGCTATCTTCTCTCTCTTGAACAGGTCGCCTTTCTTGAGGGGGAACACGGCGCGGAGTTTGGCCGCGCTGAAAGCGTGATTGTCGACAAACTGGATGTCCGCCAATTTGTACAGCGGACCCTCGGTTAGATCCGCTTCAAGAATTACTGGCTTCGGTACGCCGAGCGGGTCCGTAGGCTTGGTCTCCAGGCTCTTGAGGTCAACGCCGAAGTATCCTTCGTCCCGAAACAGGCTCGTAACGCGTGCTTCGAGTTCGTCGGAATCGTCGTCGACGCAGGCGCCTGCCAGCTTGCTCGTAATCCTGTCGAGTTCAGAGGAACTGATGGTCGTCGTTCCGCTGACGACGATATCTGTGATCAGTAATCCTGCGCTCTTATTGGAGCGATAGTCGCGGGTGCAAACGGCCCGACGGCCAGCTGGGGTGGTTGTGTCCTGACTGTTCAGCGGGGTGCTTTTCTTAACTTGAATATTGGAATCTTGAGCGGTGGAGATCGCGGCGATTGCGATGAGTGCGAGAAGAACGGGCAGAGCGAAACGTGGCTTCATGTGAGGTCCTCGGGAAGTGAGCCGTTCCTCGAACACTTACACTAACTTTCTTACGCGTGCCTTACTACGCAGTCTACCGCAACAGGAGCAGTCGTCCCTGCGCTTCTTCATTTACACTTTTATCCGTGAACGCTGAAATCATTGCCGTGGGGTCGGAGATGCTGACGCCGCACAAACAGGACACCAACTCGCTCTATCTCACTGAGAAACTGAACGACGTTGGGGTCGAGGTGCGCTTCAAGTGCATTGTGGGTGATGACCGCGAAGGACTCGTGGCGGCGGCCAGGTTGGCCATGAAGCGGTCCGACATCATCATTTTTTCCGGCGGGCTTGGCCCTACTGAGGACGACCTGACACGCGAGGCGGTCGCGGAGGCGCTTGGGCTCAAGCTGGTTCATGATCCGCAGATCATGGCGAAACTCGAAGAGCGCTTCGCCAAGCGCGGCTACAAAATGACCTCCAACAACGTGAAGCAGGCGGACGTGATCGCCAATGCCGTCGTGCTGTCGAACACGATGGGCACAGCGCCGGGGCAGTGGATCAGCGGAAAATATGACGGGCAGGAGCGCATTTTGATGCTGCTGCCTGGACCGCCCTATGAACTTAAGCCGCTGTTCGACAACGAATGTATTCCGCGGCTGCGCGCGAAGATTCCTGCGCAACATATCGCGATGCGCACGCTCAAGATGGCGATGATGCCGGAATCGCAGGTGGATGCCCGGGTTGCTCCGATTTACAAAACTTACACCGACGTGGAGACCACGATTCTTGCGGGCGGGGGCGAGATTCAGTTGCACTTTCGGTGCCGAAAAGATTCGCAGGCGGATGCCGAAGCGCGGGTAGAAGAACTGGTGGGAAAGATCGAAGACGAACTGGGTGACGCGATCTTCTCTCGGAAGGGTGAAACCATCGAGCAAATCGTCAGCTACCTGTTGCAGATGCGGAATATGACACTGGCGACCGCCGAATCCTGCACCGGTGGGCTGCTGGCCGAGCGGATTACCTCGCTGAGCGGAAGCTCGCGATACTTTCTGGGCGGGGCGGTCGTCTACTCGAACGAGTTGAAGACGCAATTTGCCAATGTTCCGAAGGCGCTGATCGAAAAACACGGGGCAGTGAGCCGCGAGGTTGCGGCGGCGATGGCGGAAGGCATCCGCAAGCGCTGCCTCTCGAGCTACGGAGTCGGGATCACGGGCGTTGCCGGGCCAGGCGGCGGGACGGAACAGAAGCCGGTAGGCCTGGTTTACATTGCGCTT
>JBELAC010000298.1:0-4697 GCA_049509215.1 Terriglobales bacterium | reverse complement strand
GGCCGCGATCTCTGATGCAGCAATCAGGCTCAGCAGTAATAATGCAAAGGTCTTCATACCTAAAGTCTAGGGCAGCAGGAACCTAAACGGAATGAGAGGGCAGTTACGAAGGTCAACTGTCGTAATCAGCGATGTTTCAACAAATGACTTACGTGCCTTCCCCTAGGTCGCCTGTAAAGCTAATATTGGGGGCGTGCAGATTCAGGAACTCGTCGACCAATACCGGAAAAAGACAGACGAAGAACTTCTGCGATTGGCACGAGACCGAGAGCAATTGACCCCAGAGGCTGGTTCCGCCCTAATGGATGAACTGGCACACCGGAAAGTCTCTGCCGTGCAACTCAAGGCGTTTAGCAAAGAGGAAGAGCGACAAGGGCGTAAGGACGCCTTTCGCTCGAAGCGACGGCGCGCACGTGTCGCAGGCCGATGGTGGTCGAAAATTCAGTTAGTCTTGGCCTACGCGGTCGGAGTGCTCGTCTACCACTTCCTTCCATTCAAAATACCAAGTGATTGGGAAGACGCTGCGGTTGTGACATTTCTGTGCACAGTTGCAATCGGATTTATGTTTCAGGAGTACTGGAAGGCGCTTAGCTACTGGGTGTCTCTGACAATTGCGGCTGTCGCACAACTCTGGGTGATTAAGGTGCTGAATCCGAAAGCACATTTGCATTACAAGAGTGCTCCGATTCTGACGGGCTTTGCTGTTGGTCTCTTGGCATGGGGAGCAGTGTTCTTGCTGCTTCGCCGCGTCTATCAGGATTCAGATACCCGTTCCGATTACCGCCCTGAGTAACGACGAAGGCCGTTAAGTGTCGCTAACGGGCGATTTCACTCATAACCCCAGTTCGGGTCGGTGAGTGAAATCGGGATATTACGTCAACTGACTCTTGGTGAAGACCCTCAAACAACGCTCTCGCGCAGGGAATCCCAATACTGGAGCTTTGCGGAGTCGAATCGTCGCTCTAGTTCTTCGATTCCATTTTGCTTGAGGAAGTCGGCCTCTTCCGATGTGATGGGCAACGCCCACAGGAGCTGAATGGTGATGGTAGGAGCTGTTAACCATTCCAGTTTAGGGCCGAATGGGTAGGGCAAGGACATCAACAGGCGGTCGCATAGAGAACCTTCTACCCAAGAGCGTCCAATCGTCACGACGTGACCAAGACCAAGGGGGGACTCGAAGCGATGATAGTGCGCCAGCATCGTTAGCGTTTCAATATGGCGTTCTTCAGAGGACGATGACAAGAGAACAAATTCATGTTGATGAGCTTCACTTTCCGTCCGACCCGTTCCCGCCGTGCAGTACACCCAAAGATTATTTGATTCGCGTGTCGGGGAAAGTTCTATTACGGCGAAGTCGCTTCCGAGTTCTTCAACTGGCCCTTTCGTCCAACTGCGGACGGACAGATGCGCTCTCGGCAAGAGATTTGAAAGGTGTTCCTTAACGCGCTGAACTACGGCAGATTGCGGCAGAATAGGCATCGCCAGCAACCTTGATACGGCAATCGGCGACTGAAATCTAGTAGCAACACGATAACTGGCGAAAACAGGCGATTTCACCAACTGACACCATCAGATTCGTAGTTGGTGCTATGGGGATGTAACGCCAACGGTCACAATCAAGGCGAAACGCCCCATCCCAGCCATTACTCTAGTCATGCCCTATCGGCCAGGTCGCATTGTAGGGGGCCTCAGCTATTGGTATTTTCAAGGGGACCGAATTGGTCCGAGGTCCGTCATGGGCAAACGATGCTTAGTGATATTCCTGTGTGCTGCATTTGCCGCAAATGCGCAACAATCCGCTGACCTCGCGACGACATCGGCGACAATTAGACTCAAGAATGGCAGGACAATCCATGCCGATACTGCGACCGATGCCGGCGACAAGCTCGAATACACAGTCGGGGAGTCGAGTTATCGAATTCCGAAGGCAGCGATTCAGGCCGTAGTCCGAGATCGCGAAGTGGCGGCTCCCGCCTCATCGTCAACTTCCCGGCAAGGGTCGAACACTTCAGCAAATGCTCCCGGTCCTCCGCCGGCAGGTAAGTCCACTACCAACAGTCAAAGCGCCCAGAATCGATATCTGTACGAATCGACGGAGCAGTTGCGCGGGGAATGCGGGACCGGCGAATTTCTTAACCGATTTCATCCCGAAATGCAGGGCGCTTTCCAGAACAGAAACGAAACAGACCGGATTTGCAAGGTTCTCAGCGCAGTCATCGGCGATGAGTATGAGGCTCTGGTCGATCGGGGAGTCGAACTGCAACGAACCTTGTGCGCGTTTTCGCTTGAGCGAATCGGTAACTCCTACAACGATCCGCAGGTACGCGATGCCCAGCATGACATGTTTACCGTTTATGGCCAATTCTCGAGACGACTAACGGATTTTCGACAGCATCCTGAGCCGGACACTCCTTACGGCCAGCGATTACAGCTAGACCACATGCGCCTTGGCGGCCTTTGCTACGATGGCAAGCGGTAAACCTTTCGAGATACCCGTTTCTGTTGTTATCAGGCCATAACACAAGCTTGCGCTTTTGTTTCGCCGCTACGTTAGGCCGGTGGCTTGGCTTCTGCTTCTACGCCCTTCTCAGCGTCAACAAGGTGATCTCCGGAGGCACCCCGATCCGCACCGGAAACCCAAACGTCCCTAGCCCGCGATTCACATAGAGCGCGGCCTTCGCCGCGCCATTCGTTGCGAGCGGCTTGCTGTCAGCCGCGAGCAACGGACCGTCAGCAGCATTGGCCTTTCCTGACGGCTGACGGCTGATGACTGATGGCTGCATCGGCAACCGATACAGCCCCGCCACAAACGGCGAAATCAACCGCGCCGGCGTAATGTTATGGTCCACAATCTCCACCTTCACCTGTCCGCCATGCGTGTGCCCGGCCAGGCTCAGTTCGATCCCCAACTCAGCCGCTCGATGAAACGAATTCGGATTATGCGACAGCAGAATATTCGGCATATCGCGCCGGATCTGGTGCTCAATCTCCGCCAGCATCGGCCCCGTCCGTTCACCGCTAGTCATGTGGTCGCGCTGATAATCCACGCCTAGCAGGTTGAAGCGCGCTCCCTTGTGTTCGATTACTTCATTGCGAGCTCGCAGCAGCCGCATTCCCTTTTCGCGAAACAGCCGTTCCGCTTCATCTTCCACGCCCGCATAAATTTCATGATTTCCATTGCATCCCCAAACGCCCAGCGGAGCGTGCAGTTTAGAAAGTTCGCCGATGCACGCATCCAGCGGATCGCCAACGCTCGAAACGAAATCCCCGGTCACCACCGTCAAATCCGGGTTTAAATCATTCGCCATCCCAACCGCGCGCGCAATCTCTGGCGGAGGCATGTAATCGCCAATATGAATGTCGCTCAGCTGCGCAATGCGCAGCCCGTCCAGTTCCGGAGGAAGATTCGCGATCGGCACATCCACGCGCTCGATCGTGTAGCGCAAGCGTCCAGCGGCAAAGCCGTAAGTCGCTGCGACAAACGGCAGGCTTCCGGCAAAATACGCGGCATAGCGAAACAGCGTCCGCCGCGACGCATCAAAATTGGAATGGCCGAGATTCGCAGCGGCGCCGCCGTCACGCAGGTGCGCGATAAAATTCGTGATCCACTCCAACCCGCCCACCGACTTCACAGCAAGCAGCGCGAACACCGATGCCATCAGCCACAAGCGTGAAAACGTGATGAAGCTCTTGCCAAAGTTGAATCGTGAGACGGCATGCCCAAGCAGCGGATCGAGCATGGCCACAAAAACCGCAAGCGCCAGTGCAATCAGCGCCGCATCCAGCGCGTAACGCCAGTTCGCACCGCTAAGCGCTTGAACCCAGCTCCAGGCCCGCAGAAACCAGAACCGCTGCACCGCATAAATGAGCGCCAACAGCAGCGCCAGAAAAAGAACTCGTCCGATCAGGGCAAACACTCCAATCAAAGCTCAGTTCGATTAGATGCTTCGCATCGGGAGAAGGATCGAAAACGACTATTCGATGGTCAACGGTTCGGGTGAGCGCAGCATTCCAATGCGCTCTCGTGCGCTTTGCATCGCCTGCTTCACTCGCAGCGGCGCCGTCCCTCCCGGCACATCGTGCAGAGCGAGCACTTCCGGGAGTTCTAGCCGCGCCGCCAGGTCGGCGTCGAACGCGGAATGAATCGCTTTCAGATCTTTGAGCGACAGCTCCTGCAGGTTGCATCCCAGCCCAACGCACAGCTGCACGGCCTTTCCGACCGCCTCATGCGCCTGCCGCGACGGAACTCCGCGCTCCACCAGATACGCCGCCGCCGCCCACGCATTCATAAATCCCGACTTTGCCGCCTGATCCATCTTCGCGAAGTTGAATTCAACCGTCCGTATCCATCCCGTCACCAGCGGCAGTACCGCGACGACCGTGTCCGCCGCATCGAACAGCGGCTCCTGCATCTCCTGCATGTCTTTGTTGTAGGCGAGCGGCAGTCCCTTCACTGCCGTTTCGAGCGCCATCTGAAATCCCAGCACCCGCGCCGCTTTTGCCCGCACCAGTTCCAGTAAGTCGGGATTTTTCTTCTGCGGCATCGCGCTCGAGCCCGTCGAATACGGTTCCGGCAGCACAATAAAATCGTATGCCGGAGTCGAAAAAAGAATCATCTCCTCCGCCCACCGGCTCAGGTGCAGCGAAATCAGCGAGAGCGCCTGCACGAACTCGATCGCGAAATCGCGGTCGCTCGT
>JBELAC010000297.1:0-4722 GCA_049509215.1 Terriglobales bacterium | reverse complement strand
CGGTTTCGGTTAGATCGCGAAGAACGGCGACAGCGCCGCCTCCGGGCATGGGAGCAGCGGTGACATCGAAGGTGCGTCCGGCCGCGATGGTGTTGGAGCGCGCGGAGGTAACGACATGGTCGCGGGCGGCTTCCTGAATGGCGGCCAGAAAGTCAGGGTCGCGGACGCTGTCGATCAACGGGGCATTCAAGCGCGGCGAGCGTTGGAGCAGGCGGGTCATGCCGCGATTGGCCCACTGCACCCGGCCATCGGGGCCAACGGCAACGACCGCATCCTGCATGCTGTTGAGGAGGGTCTCGAGTTCGCGCTGGCTGGTTTGCACGCGGGCGAAGCTTTCCTCAACCTTGCGCGTGGTCATGTCGAGAGCGGCCGCCACCTGGCCGATCTCATCGGTGGAGGTGGAAGCGATTCTGGCGGAGAGGTCGCCCGCAGCGACGCGTTCGGCAAAGGTCACGATACGAGCCAGACGCCAGCCAACATATTGCGAGGTCGCGGAAGCGATGACGAGGGCGATGACAAACGCAGTGAGCGAGCCCCATAACAAGGCGCGGCGCAAAGGACGGGCGGTGATTTCAATGTCGGGCAAGGGATAAGCGAGGCGAACGGCGCCGCCAGAAATCGGGGCGGCCACATAGAGGAAGGCAATCCCAAGAGTGTGGCTGGGACGTTGATCGATGCCGAGTTCGCCTTTAAGAGCGGCGGCAACTTCCTTGCGCTGCGCGTGATTTTCCATCGTGCTGGGATCGGCCTCGGAGTCGGCCAGCACTTTGCCGGTGGGATCGATGACGGTGGCGCGCGCACCGGCGGCTTGTCCCTCCTGCGAGGTGATGTCGGCCAACGTATGCTGCCGGTCGGCTTCCACGCGATAAGCAAACATTTGGGTTTTTTGTTTGAGATCGCGTTCGATCTGCTCGTGGAGCGTGTGTTCCCAGACCTTGCGGACGGTCCACTGCAAAGTGATCGCGGTGACGGCAATCACCAGAAGAAAGACGACCATCAACTTGAAGAAGATGCGACGTCTCAATGCGGGACCTCGAAGCGATAGCCGGCGCCGCGGACGGTCTTCAGGTAACGGGGATTTTCCGGATCCGGCTCGATTTTCTCGCGAATGCGGCGAACATAGACATCGACGGACCGAGGAGTGACGTAAGCCGTGTCGCGCCAGACGGAATCAAGCAGTTGATCGCGGGTGAAGACGCGGCCAGCGTGGCGCATAAAGTAGTCGAGAAGACGGAATTCAGTGGCGGTGGTGGGAACTTGCTTGCCGCGAACGGTCAGGGTCATTGCGGCAGGATCAATGTGAACCTCTTCGATCTTGGTGGGCAGCGGCGGCAGAGGCCGCTCGAAACGCCGCATGACCGCCTTGACGCGAGCGACCAGTTCGCGAGGGCTGAAAGGCTTGGGAATGTAATCGTCGGCCCCGAGTTCGAGCCCGAGGATGCGATCGGCCTCTCCGCTTTTCGCGGTAAGAAAGATTACCGGGACCGAGGCAAGCGAGACCGATTGCCGGATCTGGCGGCAAAGCTCGAGACCATCTTTGCCGGGAACCATGATGTCGAGCAGGAAAAGCGCGGGACGCTGGCGCTCGGCATCGGATACGACGACGTTGCCAGTCGAATAAAGGCGCACATTGAAGCCGGCGCCTTCCAGATGATGACGTACGAGGCGGGAAATGTCCGGGTCGTCTTCCACTACAAAGAGCGTTGGTTTCACGGCCTCCATTGTAGCCGGGAAATGTGTCGATTCTGTAACGATATGGCTCCCGATTTTCATGCCTGGCTAGTGGAGAACCAATCCGGCTTCGGCGGAAAAATCCATGGGCATGAAATCCTGGCGCAGGAATTTGGGATAGGCTGCGGCGGCGATCATGGCGGCGTTGTCGGTAGACAGGCTGCGGGAAGGGAAGAACACGGGTAGACCCTGCATCTCGGCTTCGCTTTGGAAAGTGGCACGCAGTTCCTGGTTCGCGGCTACACCGCCACTGACAAACAGAGTGCGGATGTCGTATTCGCGGGCGGCGGCCAGAGTTTTCGTGACCAGATCGCTGACCATTGTGCGCTGAAAAGACGCCACCAGATTGAGTGTCTGGCGATCGCAGAGGCGAAGGTAATCGTCGACCGTGGGCTTTGCGATTTCAGCGAGGGCGCTACGGCGAGCGTCAATGGACGGGCCGAGTTGATGTGTCTCTACGTAGCGCAAGACGGCCGTTTTAATTCCGCTGTAGGAAAAATCGAAATGAGGACGTACATCTTCTTGTGCGTGTTGGGCTGGTGGATGCGCGTTTAGCGGTTCATTGCGGTCGCGATGCTTGATCTGGGCGATCTGGAATTTGACAGCGTGCGGATCGCCGTGCGGGGCGAGACGGTCGATGATGGGGCCTCCCGGATAACCGAGGGCGAGAAGTTTGGCGACTTTGTCATAAGCTTCTCCGGCGGCATCGTCGCGGGTGTGGCCGATATTGATATAGGACCAGAGATTTGCCTCGCGCTTTTTCTCGAACTCGGCGAGATAGAGGTGGGTGTGACCTCCGGAGACGACCAGGGCGAGGACGGGGAACTCGAGATCGGCGTCTGCGTTTTGGCGGTGCTCGAGGAGTACGGCGTGGACGTGTCCTTCAAGATGGTTGACGGCGATCAATGGCTTGTTTAGCGCGAATGAGAGTGCTTTGGCGAAGCTGATGCCAACGAGCAGCGCGCCGGCCAATCCAGGCCCTTGCGTGACGGCGATGGCATCGACGGAGTCGTAGGTTTGTCCGGCTTCGGCGAGAGCTTGGCGGACAACGGGTACGATGGCACGCAGATGCTCGCGCGATGCCAGTTCTGGAACTACTCCACCGTAAGGCTGGTGCGTGGCGATTTGCGAGGCGACTACATTGGAGAGAACCTGCTCGCCCGCGCGCACCACTGCGGCTCCTGTTTCGTCACAGGAGCTTTCGATGCCGAGGATGGTGGGGTCAGGCATAATCTAGCTTGGAGCTACTGGTTCCTGGCTTTTAGCCATCGGCTTCAGTTTAGACGATCGGACGAGTTCGACTCGTGATTGCTTCTGCCAGACAATTCGCTACCGAAATCGTGCGAACGCTGCGTTCGCGCGGACATCAGGCTTACTTCAATGGCGGGTGCGTCCGCGATTTTCTGCTTGGGCGCGTGGCGGCTGACTACGACGTTGCTACGGACGCGACTCCGCGCGAAGTCATGGCAATTTTCCCGCAGACTTACGCGGTGGGCGAGCAGTTTGGAGTTGTTCTGGTGCCGATGAAAGCGGGAACCACGGAGGACACGGAGAGGCACGGAGGAAAAACATTCATCGAGGTGGCTACGTTTCGGTCGGATGTTGGGTACTCGGACGGACGACATCCGGATGAAGTGCGGTTCAGCAAAGATCCGCGGGAAGATGCGCAGCGGCGGGATTTCACGATCAATGGAATGCTCCTGGATCCGTTGACGGATGAAATTTTGGATTTTGTTGGCGGTCGCGCGGATTTGAAGTCGGGAATCGTGCGAGCGATTGGGGATCCGGAACGTCGGTTCACAGAAGATAAGCTGCGCATGTTGCGTGGGGTGCGCTTTGCGGCGCGTTTTGATTATCAGATCGAACCGGCGACGCTGGCGGCGATCGAAAAACTTGCGAACAAAATTCATCAGGTTTCGCAGGAGCGCGTGCGCGACGAACTGACGAAGATGCTCACGGAGGGACGCGCGGCGCGTGCGTTTGAACTGCTGGAAGCGACAGGGCTTTTGCGCAAAGTGCTGCCGGAGATTTCGGCGATGAAAGGCGTGGAGCAACCGCCGCAATATCATCCGGAGGGCGACGTTTTTGTGCATACGATGTTGCTGCTCGAGAAGCTTGCGGCTGGTTGCACGAAGACGCTGGCGTGGGGAGCGCTGTTGCATGATGTCGGGAAACCTCCGACGTTTCGGGTTGCTCCGGATCGAATCCGCTTTGATGGGCATGTTGAAGTGGGAGTGAAGATGGCGGCCGAGATTTGCCGGCGGCTGCGGTTTTCAAACGACGAGACCGAGCAGATTCTGGCGCTGGTCGACAACCACATGCGGTTCGGCGATGTGATGAAGATGAAGCAATCGACGCTGAAACGTTTTTTCCGGCTGCCGGGGTTTGACGAGCATCTGGAATTGCATCGCATCGACAGCCTGTCGAGTCACGGATTGCTGGACGCTTACGACTATGTGCGCGAACAGAGGCGGGCGATTCCGGCGGAGGCGATTCGTCCGGAGCCGCTGGTGACGGGTGACGATCTGATTGCCGTGGGATATGCGCCGGGGCCGCGGTTCAAGGAAATTCTGGGAGCGGTAGAGGATGCGCAGTTGGAAGGGCGGGTCGCCACGCGCGAGGCCGCGATGGAGATGATAAGACTGGAATTTCCTCTTTGAGGGTACCCCCCCACTCCCCTTCTCAACCGCCGGTATATTAGAATCAGTTGTTTAGAGTAAGTTCGACGCCAAAATATTCAAAACATTATAGTTAGACTTACTTCTTGGAAGTCTTTTATTGGCTATGAGTTAGGTATGTTTTTCGGTCATTTTTCGTTTTCCATCCTCCCAAAATATTCAGGAATAAGGAGTTACAGGCAAAGTCTTGAGCGCGTGAGGCTTATGCGCGGCAAGAGCCGGTCTTATGGCGCGAGCTGAGCTGTCAAAGAACTTGTTTGGGAACGACGCGTTATGCGCCTCTTCCTCAATCAGAGGACGGTTTGGGAGTTAA
>JBELAC010000296.1:0-5668 GCA_049509215.1 Terriglobales bacterium | reverse complement strand
CCAGCTTCGCGAGCGTTCAGGGAGATGCGTTCGGCGATGAGTTGTGCGGCATCGCGAGGATCGTAACTGAGCGTGAGCGAGGGTCGCGAATCAGTGAGGAGAGCCTTGGCGCGTTGCACATCCGCTTGCGTAGAGAAGACAGAGCTATAACCAGTCATCCAGTTGGGCAGAATGCTGGCGGCAGGCTCGGCGGCGCCTTTGAGGACGACGGACTGGATCGGCTTGCGATCAATGGCCAGAGCCAGGGCCTTGCGCAGGCGTGGATCCTGCGCTTTCGAATCGGAGGAAAAAACCAGCACCATCAATTCGACTGGCAATGAAGATGACGCGCGAATGCGGGCCGACGTGTTAGCGGCCTGGATGATATCGGCCCGGCCGAGTTCGAGCGCCACGGACTGGTCACGAAGGGATTGTCCGAATTCAATTTCGACGTTATCGACGAACGGGCGGCCCGACCAACAATCTTCGCTGGCCGCGAGTTTGAGAAACCTGCCTGGCTGAAAATCGGCGACGCGGAAAGGGCCGGTACCGATCGCGATGCCAGCGGCGTTGCGGGTGAGAATCAGGTTGCGCGGGAGCGCGAGTTCGGCGAGCAGGGAAGGCGTGGATGCTTCGGTGTCGATCATCAGGGAGTCGGGGGCGGTAGCGTGGACGGTCCAGTCAGGATGAAGGGCGCCTAGAATCTGTGCGACGGCAGCGGGAGACGCCGCTGTGCCGTCATGAAACCTGACTCCGTGATGCAGGGTGAATTGCCAGTGGCGAGCGCCTGAATCGCTTTGCCATGCGACTGCGAGTGCGGGCTGAGGGCGGCTCTGCGGGTCAATTCGTACGAGCGTGTCACCCACCA
This sequence comes from Terriglobales bacterium, assembly GCA_049509215.1. Taxonomy (GTDB): domain Bacteria; phylum Acidobacteriota; class Terriglobia; order Terriglobales; family Acidobacteriaceae; genus Acidiflorens. The sequence goes on along the minus strand of JBELAC010000296.1, from coordinate 4,821 downwards.
GGGATAACGCGTGAGACATGTCCCAGTAATCTCCCGGGGATGAATAGGCCGGCAGATCGAATGTGGTTGGCATCGATTGCATGGCCACGCGCAAGGTTCCGCCATAGCGCGGGCGAGTTGCAGCCGGGGCGACACACGCGAGACTAATTAGCGCAAGTAATAGAAATGAGATTCGTCTCATAGAGACCTGTACCTGCGTGCTCATCTTCTTTCTTCACGATTGCCACGGCGTTGTTCTGGCTCGCGTTGGGCCAGAGAGCGACAATCCTCCCATCGAGTTCGAGCGGGGAGCTGACGGCGATAGGCTCGCGATCGGGAATTTCAAACGCCCGCATACTATCTCGTTCCGAATCGCCGCTGTCGGTGACAAGAAGTTGCGTGCCCACACCGCAACTGGAGTGAACGGCGGCCAGATCGCTGCCCCAGTGAGGGCCGCGGATCGCCTGGTCGGTGATCCCGTCGATCATATGGATTGAGCCGTCGACCGCGGCCACCACCCAGAGGGTGTAACCAGAGCGGGGAAGCGCGGCGGCACTATAGAAAGAAGGAGCGTTCGAGATTTTCCCGATGCCTCCGGAAAGCGCTCCGGTGAAAAAATTGCGCGCGGGCGCGTAGAAGGCGCGGACGAGAGCCACGCCGTTGACAGCGTTTTCATCCGGCGTAAGAGGCCAGGGATCGTCGCTCGCGGAGCAGTTGAGGGCGAGCGGCATGGACGCGCTCGACCGGCAGAAAGTGCCGGGAAGGTAGACATCGAACAGGTGATCGCGGCGAAGCAAAATGCGGCCGCGAAGGTCGCGGGGAAGGGTCCGCGAACGAGTGATCGCGAGCGAGACTTCCGGCTCCCAGCGGCCGGATTGCTGGTGATACACGGTAACTTGAGTCGGACCGAGTAAGACCAGGCGAGCGCTGCCGCCTGTTGGTTCTCCAGACGGACCCACTCCGATGAGCGCGGCATCGAGAATGGGCTCCTCCCGCGAGAAGAGGAACGTTTTTTTCAAGGTTATGGAGAGCGTCGAAGCATATGTCGCGGTCGAGGGCGGGCGCGGCAGCGAGACCAGGACGACGCGAGGCTGGTCGGAGCCGATGGCGACTGCGGCGGTCCACACGTATTCGCGAAGGCTCTCGGAAAGAACGACGTTGACCGTGCCCATGGACTGTTCCTCGACAACGGTGCGTACTCCCTGAACGCGCAATTGTGTCTGGAGTGCGCTGCGGACCTCGCGAACGGATTTTTCATCGAGCGAGGAGCGGTTGGTGATTTCGAGCGCGACGGAGCCGGGTCCGGCTGCGGCGGCGATGCGGTCGGCCAACTGGCGGGCGGTGTCGCCAAGATTGGACGCCAACGATAAAGATGGAAGGAAGACAATCACGAGCAAAAACGCGTTCAGACGGAACGAGGGCAATGAACCCAGCCGCGGGACCGTTTCTGAGCGCGATTTCATTTGTCGGTTGCGCTGATTATAGCGTGCGATCATGGCAGCTCTCTAGGCGTTCGACGTTCGGTTCGGGTCTTTTTTGCCCCACAATGTGTGTGAGAACTCTTCTCATTTCCTGACAGACCCGCCCAGGTTAGCGCCCAAAGGGCGGGCGCGAACCTGGGGCACCCTCTACCTTGGGCTATTGCTTATCACCGGCATCTTCGGCCTGGCTGATGTGATTGGGGGCATTCATCCCGCGCAGCACGTCGTTGGTGAAGAAAAATTTGCCGTCCGCGGGAACCATCATGATCTGCAACTTGTCGGAGAGGCGCTCGGCCACGATCTTGTTGATGAGCAATGGATTCTGTTTGAGGATGGCGCTTTCGCTGGTCATACGCTCCGCGTCGGCCGATGCGGTAAGACGAATGCGTTCGGCCTCGGCCTGTGCGAGAAGCTTGCGGCGTTCCATCTCGGCCTTGCTGTCGATCAGCTTGGCTTCGCCGGCTGCTTCGGCATTCTTTACTGTGGCTTCCTTTCGCGCTTCGGCTTCCAGCTTCGATTGCTGGATCTGTTTTTCTTTCAGTGGGAGCGTGTATTGCATGGCATCGGACTCGCTTTTGGCTTCGAGCACTTTCACAGTGGCTTGTCCTTCGGCCCGCTTCACCTCCTGAACCTTGTTTGCATCGGCGTCGGCCTCGGCAATCTTTACCTGCTTTTGATGAATTTCGGTTTCAACACCCATGCGATCGTTCTCTTGCTCCTTCAGCAGGAGTGATTCGAGGCCTTTGGCGTATTCCTGCGGCAGTTCGATGTCGCGCAGCATAACTTCTTTCACTACGATGCCGTCGACGGCAAGGCGCTTGCGGATCATTTCACTCGCGCGCTGCCGAACCTCCTCGCGCTTCGATGAGAAGACCTCGCGAACGGTGTAGGCGGGGACGAGTTCGCGCCATGATGTCGCGACAACGGGAGGAACGATCTCCTTTTCCAGCGGTTGCGGCAGGTTCGCTTCGACGTAGTCGAGGCGCTTGGGATCAACCTGATAGCGGACTGTGATCGAAAGGCCAAGGGTGAGTCCTTCTTTGGCTTGGACGTGGAGTGGTTCGCCTTTCACGGCACCTTTGGCGAGCGCGTCTTTCGTTGGTGAATCCTCGGTTACGCCGGTTGTGAAAAGCTGGTCGCGCGTGTTGAAGAGTTCGACGTGCTCGACCATGGGTGCAACAAAGTGGACGCCCGGATAAAGCGTTCCAGCCATCGTGCCCCGTGTCTGGCTGACTCGGACGCCGGCCATTCCGGCGGGGACGATCACAATCGCAGCCGAAACCAGCAGGGGCGCCCAGGCGAGCATGACGAGAGCGACCGGAGTGCGCCAGCGGACAACGGGTTCGGGCCCTGGTCCTGGCCCAATTGCCTCCGGCGACAAAAGGCGGCGACGGTAGGCGAGGAATAGGTAAGCGTCATAACTCAGAATTGCAGCGGCGACCACAAACATTGCGATGCCGATTCCCAGCAGCAGATACTTTACGAACAGCATGGTGGTGCTCCTTTCAAAATTTCGTTGTTTGTTTCATTGTTTGGGCCCGGGTTTCGGGCCGAGATTCGAAGTGGGTGAACGGCGGACGAACGCCAGACGGACGATGCGTCCGAAGATGAGTTCCTCAATGAGAAGGGAAGCGGCGAGAGAAAAAGTGAGGCCGCCTATGATGACCAGACCTTGCAGCATTGTTTCCATGACATGCCTCCGCGAATCTCGGCTTGGTTTCATCGGCCCGCATTCGGCCGCGATGCAACTGGGAAAGCACTTGCTCGACCAGCTACAGAATGATGAAAATAAGTGAGTTACAAGACGCCTATCGGGGGGAAGATGTGTGTCTGACTGCCGGGTGTGTCTCAGGTGACACGGTTCAAGACGCAACGCGCGTCACGTTGCTCTCAGTGAATCCGACTGTCCGCATCGCGCGTACTTCACCTTGTAACTTGTGGCGCAAACACGAATCCCATATGTGCTAACGTCTGTGGACCGGAACCGGCAGGGATATCCAAATGATTGAGCAAGTGGACAAGCGTGAACTTAAGCGAAAAAGCCGCCGGCAGCTTTTGAAGCTGGCACCGGTCGCGGTGCTCGGTGTGTTTGCCTTCCCCAAGGTGAGTGATCGGCTGATAACCGACGGGGTCGGTTTCAGCGACTGGGTCGCAGGGAAGTTATTCCGACATGAGCATTTGGCTCAGACGTTTTCGAATTCCGCGGTGGTACCGTTTGAGAAATTTCCCTACAACGGTTACGACGTGCTCGATCCGGAAGTGGACCTCGACAAGTGGACGCTGACGGTTGAAGGCGACGTGCAGCATCCCGGTGAATACACCTTGGCGCAGGTTCAGGCCCTGCCGAAGATCAACCAGAACACGCGACATGTTTGCGTTGAGGGGTGGGACCTCGAATTTCAGATTTTCTGAGACTGGTCGGAGCGAACACGAGCGCGCGCTTTCTGGAAGTCGAATGCGCGGACGATTATTACGAGTCGATTGATATGCCGTCGGCGCTGCATCCGCAGTCGCTGCTCTGCTATGAGATGTACGGGCAGCCCCTCGACCGCAAGCATGGCGCTCCGCTGCGTTTGCAGATGCCGACCAAGCTGGGCTACAAGCAGGCGAAATACCTGGACACGCTGCGTGTGACGAGCGTTCTCAAAGCGGGCAAGACCGGGTATTGGGAGGACCAAGGCTATAGCTGGTTCGGAGGGCTGTGATGGCGGACGGGGAAGAAAAGAATATGCCTCCAGCGCCCGAAAAACGGCAGCTGGAAAAAGCGCAAAAGAGCACCGGCGAGATCGAGGCGGAGAAGTCAGTGCCTGCTGAACAGATCACGCAGGATGAGATCGCACAGACAGCCCAGCGCGGTTCTCCCGGGAGTCAACTTTCTACGCCGCCCGCGGTTCGCACGGATGAGACCCCGATTGAGGATGCTGAGAAAGTTTTAACCACGCCGGGCACGAAGGGCACGGAGGGCACGGAGGACTGCAAGGTACTCGATCAGTACTCAGCCAAGCCTGTGCTTGATTCCGCCGTCGGGGAAATGCCCGACTTCGTTCGCGCGGCCTACGAGCATCCTGTTGCGATTCGCCTTACGCACTGGGTAAATGCGGTTGCCTTGTTCGTGATGGTGACGAGCGGCCTGCGTATCTTTCGCGCCTTTCCCAGTTTCGGGCCAAAGATTCCGCAAAACGATTTCATCGACATTCCGAAATCGCTCACACTCGGCGGATGGCTGGGTGGCGCGCTGCAGTGGCACTTTACGTTCATGTGGATCTTTGCTGCCAGCGGAGTTCTATATCTGTCGTATCAACTTCTGAGCGGACATTACCGCACGGTTTTATTCACGCCCAAGGACATCCCCGGTGTGTGG
>JBELAC010000295.1:0-4872 GCA_049509215.1 Terriglobales bacterium | reverse complement strand
GCTTACATGCTCTATTGCCATCCGGTGACGATTATGCCGATCGAAGATTTGGCGGCGGATGGCCCGCTGCATTTGAAGAGCATCGACGATCCCGATTTCCCAGGCTACGACGTGAGCAACCCGTTACAGCCTGTTCCCAAGATGCTCAACAATCTTCCTCGCAAGGCGGAAGCATCCGGAAATGCTACTCCGCATCTCGTGCTGACCAGTGCCGCCGAGCAGAAGCCCAAGGTCCAGATCGGAGTGCCCGAGAAACCTCAGCTACCGGCTGCGAGCGCTCCAACCGCTATCTGTAGCACCTGCGACGATGGCATGGTCGCGGAATCGCATATTCACTACTACGGCCGCGGCCAGGTCCAGATCACCTGGACGGTGGACGGGCAACAAGCGCAGCAGAGTTTTGGTCTGGGTCCATCGAAGCCGCGTACCAACCTCACGCGTGCCGACGTCGATCCTTCGAACTCCATCTGGTCGCCATTCGGCACACCGCAGAATCAGCCTTATGTTGACATCAGCGCGCCAATCGATTCGCAAGCGCTTCCGGTCAAAATGATCGGCATGCACAACGTCAGCGTGCAAGCCGATGTAGTGCCAGAACCGTCGAATCCCAATCTTTCCATCGCGGTCGGCCAGACTTTGCACATGCTCACCTCGGGCCTTACGGCAAATACCGGCGGCCCGCAGAGTGTTTCAGCTTCCGGTGTGCAACAAGCCAAGTCTCTGCTAAACACGCTGGCTTCGCCGCCGGGGAGCAATCTTCCGCCGCTGAAAGTCGGCGTTCTTTCGCCCAGCAAACAGGCAATCTCCGGGCTGGGCGCGGTTCAATATTTGAATGGCGCGCTGCAAGCGATTGCAGGCCAATCAGCGAACCAGTTGCCGGATCAGCACGTCGCTTCCAACACAAAGGAGTACGAAGCAGCTGCTTCCGATCCGAAACAACCGTGCAAGTTCCTGTTTCCGGTGAGCGACGGGACGTTCGAGATCGATGGCCTGCAGAACCATGTCACGAAAAACGGAACCAGGTATACGGGAACGGGAAATCTCATCATTCATCTGGCCAACGCCAGCAGCGGCGGTTATCAGCAGTATCCGCCGATCCCGGTGAAGATTGACAACTGGGATGTGCCCGACGGCCAGACCGTGAGCAACGGAACCACGCTGGATGTGTCGCCGAGTCTCTCGCTCGACCAAGCCACTCCCGCGCTGAAAGGCACGATTGCTCGCCTGCAAGGGACCGCTGGCAGCGCCATGAACGCGACGTTGAACCTGACTCTGAAAGACGACACGCTTAGCCTGCCCGGGCAACAGCCGGTGTCATGGAACGGTATCCAATCTGTGTTGCATCCAAACGGCGACTGGACGGCCGACGGACTGACACTGCCGCGCACCATCATTGGCTGGAGCGCCTTTCAGATGCAAGGCACCCAAAGCGTCCGGCTTGACCTTAGTCACAATGATGGCGACGCAGGCAACGCGTTGTGCGGTCCGCTCGGTGGCAAAGACTGGGTCGGCGTGAGGTTTTCGACGCTGATCGTCTATCCCTACACGATGGATTTGGTTTCGGGCGCGTCTTTTCAGACAACCGTGAGCGATTGGGGCGTCAACGACCAGGGTTTGTGCGGAAGCATCTCCACCGGACCATTCTCGGCAAGCGTACTGAATGGCAGCATCGGTTTTGCATCGGTGACCGGCCAGGTGAAGTACAGCGCCGTCAACGCTGCATACAATGGGCTCGACGTGTACGCTCCTCTTCTCGGTACACACCTGAAAGGCAATGCGACGTTGCAGTCTGGGGGAGGGAAGCAAGCGAACATTTCGTTCAATTTCACCGGCTCGCCTGCCGTGAAGGCGTACGGCAATGTTTCATTCAGCGCGAATCATTTCAGCCTGACGACACTGCAAGGTCTATGGGGAATCCAGGCCGACACGGTTTTCAGCTTCAGCGCCGAGAACAGTACTTTCGTCGCGCTGAAGTCCTTGCCGTTCTTTTTCGGCATGGATGGTCGTGGCAATCTTCCAAACGGTTTGCAGGCGACGGATATCCCGCTCGGCGGAAGTTCGCATCTGGGACACACTCCGGTTGATCTTGTTTCTGCGCATCTGACTGTGCCGTCGGGCGGTAATAAGATTTTAGGGGCGCAGATCGCAACCAGCGTTCATCTCTCAGAGGTCATGCCGGCTGCGCCGATGCAGGTGAACTACGAACTGGACGAGACAGGAAGCAACTACTCGTCGGCGGGGCCGACAAACTCACACGTGGACATTGATGTGCCGTATCCGCCAGGCAGTTCGCAGCCCAGTGCGGAAGCGCACATTCATCCCGTGTATGGGGGCGGCCCGAATACCGAGTACTCGGGATCGGTGGAATTGAGCGAGATTGGCGGACCTTCGATTACGGGAGAATTCCGTCTGGGTTATCAGGGCGGCCACGACTACTGGCTCACGCGCGTGGGTGTGACGTTGCCTTCGGGCGTGCCCGTTGCGCCGGGCCTGAGCCTGTTCAAAGTGCAGGGAGGCCTTGGCCACAATTTCCCGATCGCCTCATTCGAGAATGTTGGTTCGCTTAGCGCGGAAAGTCCTGTGCTCGACGGCTCGTTTCTGTTCATGGCGGGCATGCGCTTGGGGACATCGGATGAGTTCACGTGCACAGTGGAGGGCGATCTTACGATCAAGGCGGGCGGCCAGAATGGGGGCGCCCGCATGGATTTCCACTCGTGGATTCTAAAGCAGGCTGACAACAGTAATGGCGATTTCAGCGGCTACTTCCAATACGCTGGCAGCAACTTCGATGGCCGCATTTGGGGACATCTCGACTTCATGAACAACGCCGCATATGTGGACCTCGGCAACGGGCCTACGAACGCGGCCGTTGATTTGCACTTTGGCCCGAACGGCCCCTGGCACGTTGACTTCGGCAAACAGCAGGGCCCGCGCGTTCGCGGCCATCTGCTCGTGACTGACGCCGACATGTACATGATGTTGTCTCCGAACGGCCTTGCACTCGGCGGCGGTGAATCCATTGACCTGGAAGCCGGAGCCGCTGGCATTTCCGGCTACATCAAAGGCGACGTTGATATGGGGCTTGCCGTGACTCCGCAACCGCACATCTCGGGCGATTTTTCCGCTTCGGTCGAAGCGGGCGCGTGCGCTTATGTAAGCACCCCCGTGGGCAATGTCGGTGGATGTGTCAACGTCGGCGTGAGTGCGCAGATTCACGCGCAGTTCGCGCCGCTCGATGTTAATGCGAGCGCTACGGTAGGAACCCCAGTCGGTGATGTGACTGTCTCGGTGCACCTATGATTCCGATGAGCTTTCGGCGATTCTCCATCTTCATCGCTGCTCTTACGCTGTGGGTGCTTGCTGCGTCCCTCGCCGCGGCACAGGAAAGCGCGGGCATGATCTTTGCCGCGTCCGACGGAAAAGGGCACGTTTCCTTATTCTGGTTTCCTCCCACATCGGAATGGCCGTCCGGCGGCTGGAAGCTGTCGGATTCCAGCGGAAAGTTGCTCGTTCCGCAAATCAAGATGGGGGAGTCGGCGGCCTTGGAAGCGCTTTCTGTGGAGGACCGGGACTCGATCCAGAGACTGTCTCCCGTGTTTGCGGTCGCAGACTCCAGCCCGCAGCGCAAGAACCTGCTCGCTATTTTGAGTTTGCGGGTTTTCAGCGAGCCGAACTTCGCGCGCGCGATGGGCCTTTCGTGGACGCTCGACAATGTCGCTGCCGGAAGCCGCACCTATAAAGCAGAAGGTCTCGATGCCTCGGGAAAGACCATAGCGCAGATGACAAGTCCTCCGGTCGATTCCGCGAAAGCATCGACTTTGCCGTCCGCGCCTGACAGCGTGCAGGCGAAGGTGGATAGGAATGGTGTCTCGCTGTTCTGGAATCCGCCAGCCGACAGCCGTCAACATTCGGTCGTTGCCTATGCCGTCGAACGCGACGGTGGAGGCCAGTCCGCCGCACCCGTCACAGCCAGGCCTGCAGTCGTCGGCTTGCGGTGGGATCCCAAAAAGCCCTTGGTCCTCGATCGCGACGCACCTGCCAACGAGATGTTGACCTATCGCGTGTTCAGCGTGGACGTCTTCGGACGCCGCAGCGAAGGCAGTTCGATTCGTATTTTCTTTCCTGATTTTCACGCGCTCGAACCGCCTGATCCGGTGGCTGCGAATGCGGACGTGGGAAAGGTCGTTGTGAGCTGGAAAGCGGCGAACAAACCCAATCTCGCTGGATTCGTAATTGAGCGGGCTTTTCTGCACGATGGTCCCTACGAAGCGCTGTCCGCACAGCCACTGCCGCCTTCCACCGCACAGTACGAAGACGACCAAGTGCGGGGCGGAACAACGTACTACTATCGCGTCCGCGCGGTGAACTCCCGCGGAGATTTGGGGAACCCTTCGGCAGCAGCGCCAGCACAGCCCAAAAATCCCGGTGCGCCACCCAAAGTTGAAGGACTCGCGGCCGATGTGGGTCAAACGCGCGTGCGCCTCACGTGGAAGCCTGTCGCGTATCCCGTGAGCGGATACTTCATCGAGCGGCGTGCGCTCACCGGGTTGTCGCAGGCGGAGAGTTGGGTGCGGCTGAATCCGCACGTGACTCCCGAGCCACAGTATGACGACTATCTCGGTCTCACCTCGGACACGAAGATGGAATACCGCATCCTGGCGGTTGCTTTCGACAACGCAGAGGCTCCGCCTAGCGAAGCGATCCAAGTCATGATTGCCGATCGTTCATTACCCTCGGAGCCTTCGATTACTGGAACGAGCGGGGCGGATGGCAAAGTGATCATCGACTTTGAACCGGCCCTTCCGGCGGAAAAAACTGCGCAGTTTCTTGTGTTGCGTTCAGGACGCGCCGAAGATTTGGGAGTTGTCCTCG
>JBELAC010000294.1:0-5029 GCA_049509215.1 Terriglobales bacterium | reverse complement strand
GCGCTCCTGGCGGAGTTGCGGCGGCCACCGTCACTTTGCCGACTCGCATACCCGCATCGCGCAAAGCCAGAGTCGCACTGCCCAGCGGTTGCCCCGTAAGGTTCGGCATCACGTAAGTGGCGAGTTCTGCGCCTGCGCTGACCAGCAGATTGATCTTCGGCGCGGCAATCCCACTCGCATTGGCCGGCGGGTTCTGCGATAAGACCCGATCTTCCGCTGCATCCGGCAAATTCACTTGCGCCACCGAGCCCAGCGCAAGGCCGCGCCGGCGAATGTTCAGCTCCGCCGCCCGCTCGCTCTCTCCCGTTACGTCAGGGATCGCCACGCGCTGCGGACCGAGGCTGCGCGCAACACGAACCGACCATCCCCGCCGCACCTTAACTCCCGGCGCGGGCATCTGCGTCATGATTCTTCCTTCGGGAACGTCAGCGCTGTAGAACTCCCGTTCAACGACCACTTGCAGCCCGGAAGCTGCTCCCGTGCGCTCGGCCTCGATCGGGCTCATGCCCACCAGTTTAGGGATGATGACTTCGCTTCCATGGATCGCCAAGCGCATCGCAGTCAGCGCCGAGATCAGCGCGACCATCATGAGCACGAGCGTGAGAAGCAAGAGACGAAAGAACTGCCGCATTGCGCTGATTATAGCGGTCCGCGTGAAAGGAGCCTAAGAAGCAGGCCGTTCGTCTGGGTCAGGCGAGTCACTACTCTGCTCTGCCCAACTCTTCGTCGCTCATCGCAGAGTAAGTCTCCGCGAGTCGTTGCCGTTCCTGCTCACCCGCCATTCCGGGATGATACTCTGAAATCGGCTATCACCGGCTCCGATTTTGACCAGTGCCAGCGACCGACGCCTGCGCCTTTTGCTCGCCCACCCATGCGTGAATGCGTGCTGAAAGCACATCGAGGGGCACCGCGCCGCCTGCGAGCACTTCGTCGTGAAATGCCCGCAAGTCAAACTTCGCGCCCAACTGATCTTTCGAATACTGCCGCAATTTCAGAATTTCCAACTGTCCGATTTTGTATCCGAGCGCTTGGGCGGGCCATGCCATGTAGCGATCGGTCTCGCTCTGTACTTCCGGCTCATCGATGGCCGAATGCTCATGGAAGAAATCAACGACCTGCTGGCGCGACCAATGTTTGTAGTGGAATCCCGTATCGACCACCAGGCGGATTGCGCGCAGCATGTCGTCCTGCAAATGTCCGTAAAAGCTGTATGGATTCTGATAGAAGCCGACTTCCTCGCCCAGCCGTTCGGCATAGAGCGCCCAGCCTTCCGTGTAGGCGGTGTAGTTCTCCTGCTGGCGGTAGGGCGGAAGGGCCGGTAATTCCTGCGCAATCGCAATCTGCATGTGATGTCCGGGAACGCCTTCGTGGTACGCAGTTGTTTCAACATCGAGCCAGGTTCGCTTGGCAAAATCCCCGGTGTTCACCATCACGTGAGCCTTGCGCGATCCATCCGGCGTGCCCTGCACGTATTGTGTGGAAGCTTCTTTCTCGCGGAACTCTTCAACGGGCATCACTTCGAGCTTGCCCTTCGGCAGACGTCCGAATAGATCGGGAAGCTTGGTATACATTCCATCGATATACTTTCGATAGAGATCCAGAATTTCCTCGCGCGAGTGTGGGTGCAGCTTGGGGTCCGTTTTGATTGCCGCATAGAAGGTTTTCAGATCCGGGTATCCGAGTTGGCGCGCAATCCCAAGCATGCGCCCTTCGATCTCTTTCACTTGAGCCAAGCCGATCTGGTGGATCTCCTCCGGCGTGAGGTCTGTAGTCGTACTCTCCTTCACGCGGAACGCATAGCGCGCCGCGCCGTCGGGAAGCGACCAAACGCCGGGCTCGGTGCGGCCTTTGGGCGCATACTCGTCGCGGACGAACACCGTGAACTTCACGTACGCCGGAATGACGGAACCGCGGATTGCTGCCAGTCCCTCTTCGCGCAGGCGCTTGCGATCCGCTTCAGGAACGGCGTCTGGGAACTTGTCAAAGGGATGCGCAAACGGACTTTTCTCTGCGTCGGTCGTCGCGAGACCATTCGCTTGCGTGACTACCTGGTCGAGCAGAATCTTCGGCGGCATCAATCCTTCCGCCATGCCTTTTCGCATTTGCACGATGTTCTGGTCGAAAAGGCGGGGCAAGAGCTTTAGACGCGTGATGTAGTCTTCGTAATCCTTCACGCTGTCAAATGAGAGAACGCTGACCAGTTGCGGAGCGTCGATGTGGATTCCGCTGAACTGGCTGACCGGCATCTGCCACGGCTTGAAGCGCGCGCCTTCCAAGCCCACGCGAAGATCGCGCACCATCAACTCTTTGTTCAGAACTTCCTGATCGGGGAAACCGGTGGTGTCAATGGCTTCGAACTGCGTGAGAAACCGCCGGTTCTGCTCGAGGCTGTCGTCAATCGCCGCTTGCGAAAAATCGTCGAGCTGATCGTTGTAGCGTTTGTCGCCCAAAATCGACGCATAGATCGGATTGGTGCGCATCGTATATTCCCACTGCTCGTGCAGAAGATCGTTCAGCGCCTTGCGCCGGACTTCAAGACCGGCGGCAGGATTGGCGGCAGCCATGTCGGCTGGAATCAAGAAAGAGAGAGCGAGCAGGCAGACAAAACAGGACGCGAATCGCATCACCACTCCAGAAAGAAGTTCTGTTCAGCGCGGAGATAGAAACCCCACTGACTTTAGACGTATACGCGAGAAGATCGTTATCAGTTCCCCAAATTATTGCCGGGCATTGGCCCGAGCTCTTTTCAGCCCGGCCGCCAGACCTTTCCGGACGGCGATCTTATATCCGGCCACATCCATGCCATGGGCGGCGCTCGCGGCAATTCCTCCGGGAGTGATTGCCTCTTCCAGCAGCGCCGCGAGAGAATGTTCTCCCTTACGCCACGCCACGATGCCGTCCGCTAAGGCATGCGCGCTCGCCAACAGTGCAGTCTTTCGATCCAGGCCAACTTCTTGCGCGGCATCTGCCAGGGCCGCCACGGCAAGGTAGCCATGGCTGCATGAATAAGTGACGGTAAACGCGTCGAAGCGGCTTTCGTGAATCTCGACAACTGAACCGAAGCTACCGAAAAATGCGCGGATTTGTTTCCGATCTTTCGTTAGCGGCTTGGAAGGCAAGCACAAACCCGTCAGTCCCTGTCCGCTGCGGCAGACCGGGCTTGGCATGGCGCGAGCCCATCGAACCGGAGTGCCGAGAGACTCGCTCAACACGCGCAAAGGAATTCCCGCCGCCAGACTTACTGCCAGCATCGGGCGTTCGATCTTCCCGATGGTTTGCAGAAGTTCTCTGACCGACCCTGGCCTGACCGCGATCAAGAGCAAGTCTGCGGCAGCAACAGCTTTCCTGAGGTCAGGCTCGACGACAGCTCCGTAAAGTTCTTTCAAGGTGCGCAGTTTGCCGCGATTTCTGTCATGGACAATCAAGCGATGTTTCGTCTTCGCCAGCCGCAGTCCGGCCAGCATCGCCGAGGTGATTCGCCCTCCACCGAGGAAGACGATATTCATGTCATCTCCGCACACACTTCATCGGCGGCTGAGAGCAGTGTTTCCACGTCGTTCATCGAGTGTGCCGTCGAGATAATCCAGTGCAGCCCATTGGAAGGCGTCATATAGATTCCACGATCAAGCAGGCCATGAATAAAGCGCGAGTACTTTGCGGTGTCCGCGTACTGACAGTAGTCGCGATAATCAAGGATCGCGTCGCGATTCGCAAAGTAGATTTGAAACATTGGCCCGAATCCCTGCACGATCGCCGCGATTTTCCGGCGGCGAAAAATGTCCCGCAACCCCGCAACGGCAGCGTCTCCAACGGTATAGATCTGCTTATAGACCGCGTTTCCGTCGGCCCCCAGCAGATCGAGGTTGGCGGCAATCACGCGCATGGTCAGCCGGTGGCCGTTGAACGTTCCATAGTGCAGCACCATGTTTTCGCTGCCCCAGCGCATGCGGTTAAGAATGGTGCGCGGGCCGGCCACTGCGCCCACTGGAAATCCCGCACCCAGCGCCTTGCCGAACGTGCTCAGATCGGGCTGCAGTCCGTATCGCTCCTGGCAGCCACCGGGCGCGTAGCGAAATCCGGTCACTACTTCATCGAGAATAAAGAGTGCGCCATATTCATGTGCGAGATCGCAAACCTTTTGCAGATAGCCTTCGCGCGGCAGGATGCAGCCCATGTTCGCCATAACCGGCTCGGTGATGATGGCTGCCAGTTCATTTCCGTGCCGCCGCAAAATCACTTTCAGCGTCTCCACATCATTCCAGGGAGCCAGCACTACATCGTCAAAAACGGTCGCGGGAATGCCGGTGGAATCAGGAAAGCGCGTTGGATCTTCTTTCGGGCCGAGTTGATTGGCCGGATGGCTGTGGCCGTTCAGGCAATATGGGTCGTACCAGCCGTGATAGTGGCCTTCGAACTTGAGAAATTTGGTTCGCCCGGTGTGGGCTCGCGCGAGCCGCAACGCCAGCATGGTCGCTTCACTGCCGCTGTTGGCAAAGCGAACCGCTTCCGCGCTGGGAACCATTCGCCGGAAACGTTCCGCTGCGTCGAGTTCCGCCGAGGTCGCGGCCGCAAAATGCGAACCTTCAGCAATGGCCTGCGACACAACTTCGACAATCTTTGGATGGGCGTGCCCCTGAATCAACGCCCCGAACGACATCATAAAATCCACATATTCGTTGCCGTCCAGGTCCCACACGTGGGAGCCGCGTCCCCGCTCCAGTACCAGCGGCCCATTTGAGTACACGGCCGCGCCCCGTGATGGCGAGTTCACGCCTTCGATCAGCGACTGCTGTGCGCGGTCGTACCAGGCGCGGGAGAGATCGCGCTTGCTTGTTTTCATGGATGTTCCAGTCGTCATCTTAGCCTGATCCCGCTAGGCCGCCGCCATCTACTACGAGGGACGTGCCGGTCACGAACGAAGACGCATCGCTCGCCAGATACAGCACCGCCTGCGCAATTTCCTCGGGCTTGCCGACGCGCCCCAGCGGTCGTTTCGCTCCCTCGGCAAGAAAGCGCCGACTGTCTTCGC
>JBELAC010000293.1:0-5030 GCA_049509215.1 Terriglobales bacterium | reverse complement strand
GGCTGGGCAGTTTGCCCACTGACTAGGGTGACGAGCAGTAGACAAGCAAAAAGCTGACGAAGCATGGAACAGGATCCTCCAGGAAGAGTTGCGAGAAACAGATTATCCTAGCACGGCGAGGCCGGATGCGGCGGACGGCGAAGGGGTTGGCGGCGGACGAATCCAAAAGCGATAATGACCGATATGCCAGAAATACAGGGAGCGTTCGGTTCCGACTCGATGCGCCGGGAAAAGCGCACGGTGGCGGGAAACTCGGTGCTGGCAGCGCTTCTGATCACAGCCCTGAAAATTGTAGTGGGCCTGGCGACGCAGTCGTTGGGAATATTGTCGGAGGCAGCGCATTCCGGGCTGGACCTGGTGGCGGCTCTAGTGACATTTTTTTCGGTGCGAGTATCCGACAAGCCGGCGGATGCAGATCATCAGTACGGTCACGGCAAGGTGGAGAGCTTCTCAGCGTTCATTGAAACCGGATTGCTCCTGCTGACCTGCGTTTGGATCGTCTATGAAGCGGGCAAGCGGCTTTTCTTCCACAGCGTAGAAATCGAACCAACTCCGTACGCGTTTCTCGTGATGTTTTTGTCGATGGCCGTCGATATTTGGCGATCGCGCGCTCTGGGAAGCATGGCGAAGAAGTATGACAGTCAGGCGCTGGAAGCCGATGCCCTGCATTTTTCGACGGATGTCTGGTCGAGTGCGGTGGTGATTGTCGGCCTCGTCCTGGTGTGGTGTGGTCGCCATTATCGCGTGCAGTGGTTGCGGCAAGCCGATCCGATTGCGGCATTGTTCGTGGCCTGTGTGGTCGTGAACGTCAGTTGGCGACTGGCGCGGAGGACGATGGATGCGCTGCTGGACGCCGCGCCGGCGGGCGTGCGCAACCAGATTCAGGACCGAATTGCGAGCGTGGACGGCGTGCTGGAAGTGGATCGGGTAAGGATTCGGAAGTCGGGGAATCACTACTTCGCTGACGTTTCGCTCGGGCTGGCGCGGAGTTTTACGTTCCAGAGATCGGAGCAGGTTTCCGACACAGTGACTGCGCGGGTGCGCGAGATTTTGCCGGATGCGGACGTGATGGTGCATTCCATTCCGCGGGCTCGGCATAGTGAGAACATCTTCGATCAGATTCGCGCGGTCGCGACGCGGCATAATTTCAATGTGCATGACATCAGCGTGCAGGACCTGACTGGCGAGTTGCACGTGGAGCAGCATCTGGAACTGGATGAGCGGCTCAGCATGAAAGATGCGCACGATGAAGTCTCGCGCCTGGAGGCGGAGATGCGTGCGGAGATTCCGGAGATTATCACGATCCTGACGCATATTGAGAGCGAACCGGCGACAATCGAGAGCGGAGAGCAGATCGTGCTCGATCCGGCGCTTGAAAAGCGGCTGCGGGACGTCGTGAAGCAGTTTCCGGAAGTGATGGATGTGCACGAATTTCAGTTCAAGAAAATTCGTGAGCGGTTGTATGTTTCCTGCCACTGCACGCTGCCGGACGAGATGCCGCTTTCGCAGGTGCATGATGTGCAGACGGCGCTTGAAATCCGGTTCAAGCAGGATGCGCCGGAGTTGTTTCGGGTATTGATTCATCCTGAGCCGGTTACGGACAACCGGCGATAGGGAAGAAGAGGAGGCGCCATGATTGAAGCCGCGGTGAACTGGACGGACGCAGAACGGTATGTGGGGTCGGCGACGTCGCGCCACTCCATCGTGATGGATACAGCAGCCGAGAAGACGGCGAGCACGCCGATGGAGTTGGTGCTGATTGCGTTGTGCGGCTGCACGGCTTCGGATGTGGTCGGGATTCTGCGGAAGAAACGCGAGCCGTTCACGGGGCTGGAAGTGCGAGCCAAGGCGGAGCGAGCGGACGGTTACCCGGCGGTGTACACCTCGATTCACTTGACGTACACGGTCCATGGCGAGGTGAACAAGAAGGCGATGGAAGACGCGGTGCGGCTGTCGAAAGAAAAATACTGCTCGGTTTCGGCAATGCTCGAGAAGACGGCGAAAATCACCTTCACAATTGAGCACGTGGCGTGAAGGCTGCTTCCCATGCATCGGCACATCCCCTGCGAGGTTATTTTTTCATTGCGAGCGCGGCGTTGTTCTGGGGAATTTCCGCGACGCTGGGGCGCGCGGCGTTTACTGGACACTTGTTTCATGCGGATGCGGCGCTCGCCGAGTCTCTTAGGAAGATCGATCCGCTGATCCTGTCGCAAAGCCGGGTGACGATTTCGCTGGCTGTGCTTTTGCCGGTGCTTCTGGTCCGGAGAGGAGCGATTTCGCTGAGGGTGCCGGGGCGAGATCTGATGCGCTTCGTTTTGCTTGGTGTGCTGGGAGTGGCAGCGTCCAACTACCTTTATTACCTCGCAATTCAGCGAACCAGCGTAGCGACGGCGATCATTCTGCAATACACGGCGCCGGTGTGGGTGCTTTTGTATACGGTCGCGCGGGGAGCGCAGCGGCCGTCCTGGCGAAGGAGCGCGGCTGTCGGACTTGCTGTGGTCGGTTGCGCGCTCGCGGTGGGGCTGGTGGGTTCGGGCGGTTTCCGGATGGATCCGTTGGGCGTGACGGCCGCGCTGCTGGCGGCATTTTCGTTCGCCTTTTACAACGTTGGCGGACATAGCGTGCTCGCCCGCTACGACCGCTGGAAGGTGTTGCTTTGGGTACTGGTCGGAACGGCAGCGTTCTGGATTTGCGTGAATCCTCCGTGGAAGATTGTTGCGGCGCACTACGGGCGCGGGCAGTGGGCATTCATGGCGGTGTTTTCGGTGGTTTCGGTGCTCCTGCCATTTTCGTGTTACTTTGCGGGGCTGCAATACCTTGAGCCGACCCGCGCGATTGTGGCAAGTTGCCTCGAGCCCGTGTTCAGCATCGTGATCGCCGCGCTGGTGCTTGGCGAATTGCTGCGTCCGATGCAGACGGTGGGAATTGTGTTGGTGCTGGTGGCGATTGTGCTGATCCAGATGCCGGAACGGACGCGCGGGGAAGAGTTGCTGGTTGAGCCGATTGAGTGAGAGGGGCGTCATTCGTCGATGGTCGTCCGTCGTTCGGGAAGTTGAGTTTGCCTGCGACTAACGACAAGCGGCCAACGACCGCCGCGCTCTACTGAAGGCATTTGCCCTTTGTCTCCGGCAGCTGCGTAGCCATCACACTGGCCAGCAGGAATGACGCCGCACACAGACAGAACGCCCAGTTCAATCCTTTCATATCACCGATTCTTCCGATTACGTAGGGGGCGACGGAACTCATCGCGCGCGCGCCGGTGTAAGTGAAGCCGAGGCCGCGGGCGCGCAAACTGGTGGGATAGATTTCGCTGCCGATGGTGCCGCAGCCGGAGAACCATCCGGTGGCGAAAAAGGCCACGACGGCTCCGAGCACAAGCAGCGTTCCTTCGGCGCGCGCCATCGCAAAGACGGGAATCAAAAGCGCAGCGGCGAAGAGGTAGAGGACGAATGAGCGGCGTCGGCCCAGAAGATCCGCAAGCCAACCGAAGCTGAGGTATCCGGGAAACATGCCGAACAGATTGAGGACGATCAGCAACGTGGATGTGCCCATGATGCCGAAGCCGCGTCCGCCGCGCGCGACCGGGAGCGAGAGATAAGCTGGAATCCACTGAAATAATCCCCACCAGCCGAACAGTCCGAAGAAGTTCATGAAGAGCAGGGCGAGCGTGCTCTTGAGATAGGGCGGACGGAAGATATCGAAGAAGGATGAAGGTTGCGAATCTAGCCGCGGAGTGCGCTGAGATCGCAGAGAGGATGATGGAATTTCTTTTTCTGCCTTAACTTCTAAACTTCTCTGCGAACTCTGCGGTCTCTGCGAACTCTGCGGTCTCAGCGGTTCAAGGTTTTGATTCTTGCGGTGCGCGATCCAGATTTCGGATTCGGGGACATTTCTCCGCATCCAGAGGGTGACGATGGCGGGCAGGATTCCGACGAAAAATACGGCGCGCCAGTTGGCATAACGCAGGACAATTCCGGCGACCAGCGCGGCGAGCGCGTATCCGATGGCCCATGAACTCTGCACGATTGCGATTGCTTTCGCGCGGAGTTCGTCGGGCCAGGTTTCGGCAACCAGAGTTGCTCCGGTATTCCATTCGCCGCCCATGCCGAGTCCGAGAATGAAGCGGACAATTGCCAGCATGAGCACGGTCGTCGAAAGTCCCGACGCGAAAGAACAGACCGAGTAAGTCACGATGCTGAGCATCAAGGCGCGCTTGCGGCCGATGCGGTCGGCGAGGAAGCCGAAGAGGATGCCTCCGATGCCAGAGGCCAGCAGCATCAGGGTAGAGAGCAGGCCGGCGGTGGCCTTGGTCATGCCGAGATCGCGCATGACGTGCGCCAGGACGAGCGCATAGAGCATGGCGTCGAAGGAGTCGAGCATCCATCCGAGCGAAGCGGCGAGCAGGGTTCGGCGCTGGCCGGGAGTGGCTTGCTGGAGGAGCTGGATGGGGCCGATGGCCATGCGGGAGGAGTGTAGCAGGGATAGAGTGCGGGTCGGGACGGGTCAGCGATAGGCTTCGGAGCGGTGTCTTACGGAATGGATGAGCAGGGTGTCGGGCGGTTCTTCGGTAAAGCGGACGCGGTAATCGCCGACGCGGAGCCGCAACTCGCTGGAGTCGCCTTGCAACTTCTTGATGTCGCCCTGGCCTGCCTCCGCAAAACGGTGGAGAGTGGTGAGGATACGCATGGCAGTGTCCCGATCGATCTGGCGAATGTCGACTCGCGCCGGGGCAGTAAAGATGATCTTCTTCACGCCGGTTCCCGTCAGCGCTTGGAGTCTTCGGCGGAGGAGCCGAATTCGGCGACGATATCTTCGTGAGGGATGCCTTCACCGGGATGCTGCGCGATCCAAGCCTTTGAGGCGGCGACGGCCTTACGCTCCGCTTCGCTCTCCGGCTCGTCGTCAGTGGGGGCGTTGGCGATGGCGCGGGAGACGGGATCAAGCATGGATTCCAGCAGAACCACCACGGCGGACACCTGGCTGGGGGCCATGCGTTCGATTAGTTCGTGCGCTTTTTCCTTGGTTTGATC
>JBELAC010000292.1:0-5063 GCA_049509215.1 Terriglobales bacterium | reverse complement strand
GATGGGCGTGGACTCGGTGATCTCCGGTAAACCGATCGTGAATTTGCCCGGCTGCCCGCCGAATCCATACACGCTGATCGCCACCGTGCTGGAGTATGTGACCATGAACCGGCTGCCGGAACTGGATGACTTGCACCGCCCGATATTTGCCTACGAGCGGGTCATTCATGAGAACTGCCCGCGGCGGGCACATTTCGACGCCGGGCGCTATGCACGCGCCTATGGGGACGAGGGCCACCGCCAAGGCTGGTGCCTCTACAAGTTGGGCTGCAAGGGTCCGGTTACGCACGCGTCATGCTCGACGCGTCATTTCAATGAAACGCCGGGCGTGTGGCCGATCGGAATTGGTGCACCGTGTCTGGGATGCACGGAAAAGAACGTGGTCTGGAAGATCCCGACCGTCGAGACAGTGCCCATTCATCTGGCCACGCCGCCGGATACGTATCCGCCAATTTATAGCGGTGCGGGCAAGATCAAAACGGGCGCGGCCGTGCTGGTAGGCGCGATTGCAGGTGGGATTGGAAGCGCAGCATGGGTCACGTCGCAACGTTTCCGGAGCAGTGAAGAGGCAGGAATTGAGCGCATCACCATTGATCGCGCGCACGCTGCCAAAGAAGCGGCGGATCAGAAGAAAGAGGAATAACGTGGCCATCACTCGGCGAGACCTGATTTCAACGATCGCCAAGACGGGCGTGCCTGCCGCCATGGTTGTCTCAATGGGCGCAATGCCGCTCCACGCGGAGACCGAGAGCAAGCCGGTTCCGAGCACGGCGGTCGGCCTGCTCTACGATGCGACGATCTGCATCGGCTGCAAGGCATGCGTGTCCGCGTGCGCGGAAGCGAACGACACTCCGCCAGACACGCGGGGCGACGGCTTGCATCAGTCCCCCACCGATCTGAACGATCAGACGCGCAACATCATCAAGTTGTATAAGCCAACGGATGGCACGGCACCTTCATTTGTAAAGCGGCAATGCATGCATTGTCTGGACCCAGCGTGCGCCGCGGGATGCCCGTTTCAGGCACTGCATAAAGACCCAGAGAGCGGCATCGTGTTCTGGACAGCCGATAAGTGTATTGGCTGCCGTTATTGCACGATCACTTGCCCATATCACGTGCCGCGCTTCCAGTGGCAAGGCTACAACCCGGTGGTAACCAAGTGCGAACTATGCAGCACGCGCCTCGAAAAAGGACTGAAGCCCGGTTGCACCAGCGTCTGCCCGACGGGAGCCGTGATCTTTGGGGCGCGCACCGTGCTTCTGGCAGAGGGCAAGCGCCGCATCAAGGAAAATCCGGGCCGCTATTACAAGGACAAAGTGTATGGCGAAACGGATAACGGTGGCACGCAGTCGTTGTACCTGGCGCGTGTTCCGTTCGACGACCTGGGGCTGCCGGAACTAGGTGCAGAATCAGTGCCCGAAAAAACGCTTCGTTGGCAGAGGCGGTTTTATCAGTACTTCGCGCTGCCCGCCCTTCTGTATGCAGGATTGGTGCAGGTGATCCGCAAGAGCGTGAAAGGGCACGTGGCAGAAGCGCACGAACGCGAGAAAGAAACCGGTTTGAGGGCGCAGCTATGAGCGCAATAACAACGAGTCAATTAAAAACTGAAGACCGGTGGGAACGGGCAGTACCCGTATACGGATTTCCGGTCGTTACGCGGTTCTTTCTCGTCTTGATGGCACTGACTCTGGTGGCACTGGTGTTGACCGGTTACCGGGAACTGGCGGGACTGGGTCCAGTGAGCGGAATGAACGACGCGTTCGGCTGGGGAATCTGGAAGACATTCAACGTCATGGTGCTGACCGCACTGGGCTCAGGTGCGTTCGCAGTTGGCATCGCCGCTTGGGTTTTCCGGCGCAAGAAATTGCACGCGCTGATGCGCATGGCGCTCCTCACCAGTTTTCTGGCCTATGCCTGCGGACTTCTGCTGCTGGGCATCGACGCGGGGCGGCCGTGGAACTTCTACTGGATTGTGTTTCCCTGGAAGTGGAACATGCATTCGCCGCTTGCGGAAGTTGCCATCTGCATGTCGATTTACGCGATGATTCCGTTAGCGGTGGAGAACCTTCCTCCGGTGCTTGAGCGACTGTGGTACTTCGATTCGCGGCTGCGGCCCGGAGTCGAAAAAATGGAAAAGCACCTGCATTCGGTTTTTCCATACGTCATTGCTCTAGCGTACCTGTTGCCTGGAATGCACCAATCGTCGCTCGGTGCGCTCATGCTGCTGGCGGGAGAACGAGTCCACCCGCTGTGGCAGACACCTTTTATCCCTCTGCTATATGTTTGGGCGGCCTGCTTCATGTCTTTCGGGTGCGTCGCGGGATGCACCATGCTCTGTTGCCTGGTCTGGAAGCGGGCAATGGATATGGATGTGCTAGACGAAGCCGCCCGAATTACCTGCTGGCTGATCTACGGATGGTCGGCGTTGCGGCTTTTGGACATCGCATTTCGGGAACAGTTTGGCACCGCGTTCCATTTCGATCGCTTTGCCGGTGTCTTCTGGCTGGAGATGTTGTTCATCGTCGGCGGCGGCTGGTTGTTGCAAGGCTCGCTCAAGTCCCATGACAAGGGGAAGATGTTCATGGGCTATGTGCTGAGCTCGATCGGCGGAATGATCTACCGTTTCAGCCCGACGACTTTGGCGTTCCGGCCTAATCCGCAAGCCCTGTATTTCCCCGCCACGATTGAAATCCTGGTGTCGCTCGGCTTTATCGCGATGGGCGTAGCGGGGTTCCTGGTCGCGGTGAAACGATTCGCCATTCTGCCGGGGCCGCTTTACCTGTGGCATGACATGGCGAGCTATTTCCGGTTCCGGCGTCCTTACATTCGGTGGACCGGGTATTTCAAGTACGGCCATTTTGGTGAAGACGAAAAAATCGAAACTAACTCCAACTGATAGCAGGCACTATGTCGAAAAGAATTACGATTGATCCGATTACTCGCATTGAAGGCCACCTTCGCATCGATGTGGAGGTTGAAAATTACGCGGTGGGCAACGCCTGGGCGTCTTGTACCATGTGGCGCGGCATCGAAACGATCCTGCGCGGGCGCGACCCGCGCGATGCCTGGATGTTTACTCAGCGCTTCTGCGGCGTGTGCACAACCGTGCACGCGATGGCCAGCGTGCGTGCGGTCGAAGACGCACTTAAGCTCCCAGTGCCCGCCAACGCTCAGTACATCCGCAATCTGATCCTGATTGCACACGCTCTTCACGATCACATCGTGCACTTCTATCAGTTGTCGGCGCTCGACTGGGTCGACATTTTGCAAATCCCGAAGGCCGACCCGGCGGCCGCGTCGAAGCTGGCGGAGACGATTTCGCCCTGGACGCGCAATTCCCGCAACGAGTTGAAAGCGGCGCAGGACAAAGTGAAAGCGGTGGCGGCCAGCGGCCAGCTCGGCATCTTCCAGAACGGCTATTGGGGCCATCCGGCGATGCGTCTCTCGCCCGAAGTGAACCTGCTCGCCTTTACGCATTATGTGCAGGCGCTGGAGTATCAGCGCAAGGCCCTGCAGGTGGTCGGGATGTTGGGATCGAAGACGCCGCACATTCAAAACCTGCTGGTCGGCGGGGTTGC
This sequence comes from Terriglobales bacterium, assembly GCA_049509215.1. Lineage (GTDB taxonomy): Bacteria > Acidobacteriota > Terriglobia > Terriglobales > Acidobacteriaceae > Acidiflorens. Next base: position 1,485 of record JBELAC010000292.1, on the reverse strand, counting down.
CAACGCGATTGATTTGGACAATCAAAGCGCGCTCAACATGGAAAAGCTGGAGATGATTCACACACTTCTTGACGAAGTGGTGACCTTCATCAATCAGGTCTACCTGATCGACGTGTGCGCGGTCGCAGCGATGTATCCGGAATGGTTCAAGATCGGCAGCGGCGTAACGAACTATCTCGCGGTTCCCGATCTGCCGCTCGACAGCGAAGCGCATGGGTATGATCTGCCCGGTGGCGTCATCATGCATGGCGATCTTGCGGGCGTACATGGATTTGCGACAGCGTCCGACCCGATCTTCCGGCAATCGGTCACAGAAGATGTGACCCACGCCTACTATCAGGGCGACAAGCCGCTTCATCCATGGGAGGGAGAGACCGAGCCCGACTTCACTCAGTGGGATGGAGAGAAAAAGTACTCATGGGTGAAATCGCCACGCTACAACGGTCAACCGATGCAGGTTGGGCCGCTGGCGCAGGTGCTGATTGGATACGCGCAAGGGCATGCCTTGACGAAGAAGTATGCGGACCTCGCACTCGGCCAGGTCTCGGCGATTGGCAAAATAAATGCCACGCCCGCTCTTCTGCACTCGACGCTGGGACGGCACGCCGCACGCGCCATCCGCGCCGCCATGCTCGGCGAACTGGCGCAGAAACATTGGGGGTTGCTGGTCGATAACATCGCGAAGGGCGATTTGACGGTTCACAACGAACCTGTGTTCCCGTACGGCGAAGTTGAAGGTGTGGGTACACACGAGGCTCCCCGCGGAACGTTGTCGCACTGGATCGTCATCAAAGGTGGCAAGATCAAGAACTACCAGGCCGTTGTACCTTCAACGTGGAATGCGAGCCCGCGCGACGAATCGGGCGCCCACGGACCTTACGAAGCGTCTCTTCTGCGTACCCCTCTGGCCCGGCCGGAGGAGCCGCTCGAAGTGCTCAGGACCGTGCATTCCTTTGATCCGTGCATGGCATGCGCGTGCCACAGCTTCGATCCGACGGGACGTCAGATTGCCCGCGTGAAGGTGCTGTGAAGAGAAAGATCACCATCGGCGGCATTGGCAGCGTGTTACTCGGCGACGACGGCGTCGGGCCTTACGTCGCCGGCATGTTGGAAGCCGGGTATAAGTTCGACGAGAATGTAACGGTAGCGGACCTGGGTACTCCGGGTCTCGACCTGCTCGCACATCTCTCCGGAACCGATGCGTTGATTCTGATCGATTCGGTTTCCAATGGCGCGCCCCCCGGAACCGTGACGCTTTACAGGAAAGAGGATATTTTGCGGCATGGTCCCGCCCCGGTGCGCATGGATCCGCATTCGCCCGTGCTTTCCGAGTCGTTGCTGATTGCCGAGTTGGCGGGCGAAGGCCCGCAGGATATTCTGCTGATCGGCATCACGGGCGAGCAGTACGAAGTCGGAGCCGGATTGAGCGAACCTGCCAGGAAAGCGGCAGCCCAAGCCGTAGTTGAAATCCTGGCAGAACTGGAT
>JBELAC010000291.1:0-5070 GCA_049509215.1 Terriglobales bacterium | reverse complement strand
TCGTTGAAGGCGACAAGTTCACGGGGCGAGCGGGAGCAGGAGAGTTTCTGAAGCGAGCGCTGTATACGCAGCCGTAGGTGCTTCTGCTTTGACGTGAATGCGAGCTCTCTCTAATGTTTGTCCCCTTGTTCGGTAAAGAACTTTCCCGACGTTCCCGACGAAAAATAGCGCGACGTAACCGTCTTCTTGCGCGTGAAGAATTCGACCGCGTCGTAGCCGTGGACGTGTAGATCACCGAAGAAAGAATCCTTCCAGCCAGAAAACGGAAAATAGGCGGGGGAGGCGGCGACTCCGATGTTGACGCCGACCATGCCGACTTCGACGCGGCGGCTGTACTCGCGGACGGCGGCTCCATTCTCGGTGAAGATGGAAGTGCCATTGCCACGCGGGTCGTTGTTGACGAGCGCGATGGCTTCGTCGAGCGAGGTGACGTGCATGACGGAGAGAACCGGGCCGAAAACTTCTTCGCGGGCGGCGCGCATGTCGGGCTTCACGTTGTTGAGGATCGTCGGACCGACAAAGTTGCCACCCGCCGGGACTCCGCCGGGACGGCGGCCATCAACGAGCAACTCGGCGCCTTCCCTGATACCGGTTTCAATCGCCTCGTGGATGCGGTCGCAGGCGGCGGGCGAAATCACAGGCCCAAGGCTCGATTTGGGATCTCGCCCATCTCCGGCAACGAGTTTCTGCGCTTCTTCTTTAAGTCGGGGCATGATGGCGGACTGCGCGGCGCCGACGGTGACCAGGACCGATCCGGCCATACAGCGCTGTCCGGCATTTCCGAACGCGCTGCCTAGAATGTTTGAGACCGTCTTGTCGACGACCGCATCGGGCATGACGACCATGTAGTTCTTGGCGCCGCCCAGGGCCTGAACGCGTTTTCCTTTTTCGGCGGCGCGGCGGTAGATGTACTTGGCCGTGTTGACCGATCCGACGAAAGAAACCGCGTTGATGCCAGGGTTGTCGAGGATGGCGTTGACGACGTCGTGCGCTCCGTGGACGAGGTTGACGACTCCTCGGGGCAAGCCGATCTCTTCGAGGATGTGGCAGATCAGTTCGGAGGTAAGCGGAACCTGCTCGGAGGGCTTGAGGACGAACGTGTTTCCGCAGACGATGGCGAAGGGTAGGAACCACATGGGAACCATGGCGGGAAAGTTAAAGGGCGTGATGGCAGCGCAGACTCCGACCGGTTGGCGGATGGTTTCGGTGTTGATGCCGCGCGCAACGCCTTCGAGCACGCGTCCCTGCATGGTCATGGGAGTCGCACAGGCGACCTCGAGAACTTCGATGGAGCGGGTGACCTCCGCGCGGGCATCGGACAGAACTTTACCGCCTTCTTGCGTGATCGACGCTGCGAGGTCGTCGATGCGGCGGCGGAATTGCTCGCGCAGGGCAAAGATGAACTCGGTGCGCTCGCCGATGGAGCGGCCGCGCCAGTCAGGCAATGCGGCCTTGGCGGCGGCGGCGGCGGCTTCGACATCGGCGGCTCCCGAGAGCGGCACGCGCGCCAGGACTTCACCATTTGCCGGGTTCGTCACATCCTGGTGGGCGGACGTGCGCGCGGGCACCCAGCGGCCATCGATGTAGTTCTCGAGAGTTCGTGCTGTGGCGTTGGTTGAATCCGGATGCGCCAGGGTATTCGTTTGTACTGTCATTGCTGCGTTCCTCTACTGAGCGATGGAATATCAAAATGTGATGTTCGGCGCCGATCTCCGGTGCGAGTCAGGTTGCTTCTGGCCCCGCAGGGGCAGCCAGAAGCCAATTCCTTAGGTTTTATCATGTTTTGCTCGCCAACGTTTGCTGGAATCACCCATCGCCCGGTAGAATTAAATGCGCAACCATTCGCATGCAGGCCCGTAGCTCAGCTGGTCCAGAGCGCTTCCTTGACACGGAAGAGGTCGATGGTTCGAATCCATTCGGGCCTACCATCGTCTTCTTGAACCGTAGGAGTGAAGGAGGTCCCTCGCTAACGCTCGGGATTTCGGCACGCGGCTCAGACGCCGCGTAGGCGCCTCAAGTTAGCGCCCAGTCTCCCGGCTCATTTCATCTCTTACTCGTTTTCCAATCTTTTCGGCGAAAGCTCGAAACGCTGGGATCTCCAACAACCGGAATCCGATCTCTTCCTGCGGCAGATTCTCAGCATGCGCAGCGCCCATCCTATCCCGCAACGCTGTGCGCAGTTTGGAGGCCGTCTGGGTATCGAAGCCTTCCGAGACGATGACGCTATTGTCATTGCCTGCATCTTTGCGATGCTCCACGATCACCGGGCCCTCCTCGGTGACAATTTGCGCAATTGAGACCGGACAGCTCGTTCCGGAACAAGCCTGCACCTCCTGCACGATGGCACTGCGATAGCGCTGCGATACCGAGCCCGCATAGAAGCGTGCAAAGCGCTCGGCCGCCTGTGCTGTTTTCCAGTACGAAATGTACAACAGCGCCAGCTCTGCCGTACTCGCCGGAACGTCGGCCATCGCGGTCTCCTTGCGCCGGTATGTCACATAGGCTCCGCCCTGCCATGCCGAGGAGAGATCGTCGGCGATCTTCCTCTCGCCATACTGCTTCAAGAGCGCGCGTATATCCACTTCGCCAACGCCGCCGGAATCGTACGCGTCATACTGGCCGGCTAGCAAGGCTTGCATGTCTGGGATTCGAACCGGCGGCAGTTTCTCCTGGTTGATATAAGCATCCGGCTGGAGCACCTCGTGCGAGCTCCGCGGCGGACGCGCGAACACTCCCGCAAATGCCATCTTTTTCCCGCCCTTGTGCAGCAGTTCGCCTTCAAAGATCAAGCCTCCTTGGTAAGCGAAGGTTCCCATTTCCCGGAGGATCATGGGTGCATCGTGCATCATCTGGGAATCAATCGTTCCTTTCACCGCCGGATCTTCCATCTGGTAGATGAGGTCAGGCGTATCCTCCAGGTTGCGTCCCGCGGGCTGGAGCAGGTAGTCCACATAGACCACCATGGCTTGACCTTCTACCACGGCTTTGCGCGCCATGGCGCTGTCGCCGCCCTTGGCGTCGGCAGCTTTCAGTCCGGCTTTCATCCAATTTGTGAGATTGTAGTTCTGGTCTTGCAGCGCATGCGTGAGTTCGTGCGCCAAAATTGGTTCCTGGCGGTCAGCAGGAACCCAGTTCAGCATGGAGACCATCTTGGTCTCAGGGTCGTAATAGGCGGCAACTCCCTGGCCCGTGGATTTCACCAGAAATTCCTTGAGGTTGAACTCGCGCGGGAGAAAGCCGAGCTTCTTCATGCTCAACTCTTCCTGCGCAAAGCTCTTGGCAAATTCCTCCTTGCCCATTTGTCCGGTTGCATACTTCTCCACGTCGGCCTTGCTTACGAGGCGGCGCTTTACCGTGGCGTGCCGGGGCATGCCGGTGTCCTCGGCTGCGAAAGCGAAGATCCGGTCCACGGACTCGAAGAGCCGCTTTGTGTCCTCATCCGTCATTCTGACTTCGTCGGTCGTATCCTTGCGGAGCTTACGCGCCATGTCGGCCAGGCTTTGACCGGAATCTGTTTGCTGGCCAATGGCAGAAAACGCGCAACCGATCAGGAAGGAGATCGCTAAGAATCCAGATTGTGGCCGAAAGATCTTCATGAGTCCTCACTCAATCACGAGAATGCGCACTTAATAATTGTCCGTGAGTCACGGCTGCAACTCTCTGGAAAAGTCAGGATTGAGCTTACGAAGGTAAGTAAACAACGGGGAAGATGCTGAACAGCTGGAAACGCAGTCATGTCTCGGCCGCTCGTTTGACCTGCCTTATCGGTGCATAGCACAATGGACCACCTCGCCGCGTGGGTGCGGCTCATCTCTGAGGGTGGATATGAAAGCTCGTGTTTTAGCGGTGCTTGTCACCGCGCTCATGGTTTTCGGTGTCGTGATCTCGCTTGCCGCGCAGACGTCTACTTCGCTGTCGCGGCGGTTGATTACCGACAAAGACATCTTCGATTTTGTGTGGGTCGCGAATCCGCAGGTCTCGCCAGATGGATCCCGAGTGGCGTTTACGCGTGTGAATGTGGACGAGAAGCGTACTGGCTACGAAACGTCGATCTGGACGGTGTCTACTTCCGGCGGTGAAGCGCCGGTGCGGATGACCAATGGCAAGCACGATGGGCAACCGCGCTGGTCGCCTGACGGGAAACATATTGCCTTTGTTCGCGGCGGCGATAAAGACGATACCGGCAAGCCCAAGCCATCGCAGATTGCGCTGCTCTCGCTGGAGGGAGGCGAGGCTCGGATCATTACCGATCTCCCGAAGGGCGCTGCGGGTCCGGTCTGGTCACCGGACGGAAAGCGGATTGCCTTTCAGAGTTCGATGACTCCCGAGGATATTGAAAAAGCAGCCAAGAAGAAGACGGGAGCGGGGAGCGGGAAGGCCGAACTGGAGAGCGAGCACGAATCCGATGTGCACGTGATCAGCCGCGCCGTGTATCGCTCGAACGACGAAGGGTTTCTCGATCCGAAACGCCACGAACACATCTGGGTGCTCGATGTCCCGACGAACTTCGACGAGATGCCGAAGCCTGTGCAACTTACAAGCGGAGAATACGACGAGGGCGAAATTCGCTGGACGAACGACGCCGCGCGTATCTACTTTGTGACCTCGCACGTGGATGAGCCATATTACGAAATGCCTGCGAGCGAGATTTACTCCGTGTCTCCCACCGGAGGTAAGCCGGAAAAAGTCGCCGCGATCCCGATGGGCATTGGCGATTTAACGGTCAGCCCGGATGGACGGCGTGTTGCCTTCCACGCGGCAGTCGAGCTGCCGGTGCGGTCTTACACCCAGCCTGACCTGTGGGTGATGGAGCTTGCGCATAACGCGCAGCCTCGAAACTTGACTGCAGACTATGACTACGACGTTGGCAGCTCCGTTTTCGGTGACAACGCGGCTCCGCGTGGCGGCAATGGTGCGACGCTGCACTGGTCGCAGGATGGCGGTTCGCTGTATGACGTTGTCGAAAAGCAAGGCCGAACGCCCATCATTCGCGTGGATGCACAATCAGGAGCCGTCACCGAAATCACGAATGGCGACCAGGCCGTGCTCGATTTCTCGGTTACGCCGGAC
>JBELAC010000290.1:0-5131 GCA_049509215.1 Terriglobales bacterium | reverse complement strand
GGGGGGGAGGGTACGGCATTATCCCTATTATTTTTCTGGTTACTAAACGCCGCTCTTGAGAAACCTCCCGCCGTTTCATCGGCACACTCCGATCATTGGCGAAAAATCCCGATTTCACTCACCGACCCGAGCCGGGGGGTTCTGAGTGGAAAGGTCCTAGCTCGCGCCTTCGAGGGCACAGCGAGAACGCCTGGCAACACTGGTTTGAGACTTCTGGCAGGCACGGGGTTCTTCGCCTTCGTTCGGCTTCGCCTCACTTCGAGCAGAATGACAGAGTTATTTTGAAGTCCCCATGCACTCGTTCCGAGTTGGACCGCGGCCGTATGAAAATCTGTGCGAGTGGATCGATGCGCGCAAACGCACGCTGGATTGCTTTCCTGGAAATGATAACGAAATTAGTCCAGCTATGTGCCGTTGTGGCTAGAACTGGTCTCATCAATAGTTCTGTGAGCAGGCTGTCCGGCCCTCAGGGGCTAAAGCCCGCATTTTTATTGGCCCCAAACGGCACGGCTGAAGCCGTGCCCTACCCAAAACTATTTATGAGACCAGTTCTAGTTGACGTGAATGAGCGGCTTGGTGGGCGGCACGACTTGGCCGATGTCGACCGCGGGCACTCCGGCTGCGGTCAAGGCCGAGAGTAATGAGGAGGAGGCATCGGCCGCGACCGAGATGAGCAGTCCACCGGCGGTTTGAGGATCGAAGAGAAGAGTGCGGATGTCGGCGGGAACAGTATCGGCGTAGCTGACGAGACACTCGGCGAAATCGCGGTTGGCTTTGAGGCCTCCGGGGATGTAGCCGGCGCGAATGCAATCCAATGCGCCCTCAAGGATCGGGATTTTTGCCGAGTCGAAGATCAGGCCGACGTTTGAGGCAAGTGCCATCTCGCGAGCGTGGCCGATCAACCCGAAGCCGGTGACGTCGGTGAGTGCGTGGACCTGCCATGTAGGAACGTGCGCCTCGCCCGCCCAAGCGGAGCGAAGCTCAGCAGGGGCTCCCGTAATCACTTCCGCCGCGGCCTTATTCAGCGTCGTCATCGATCTGGCGGCGGCGTCAATCCAAGCTTGCTTTGCAGTCCCCTTCTTGATCGCGGTGGAGATCACGCCAGTGCCGAGCGACTTGGTAAAGAGCAGGCGATCGCCGGGTTGTGCGCCCTGATTCGCCAGCACGCGCCGGGGATGGATCACGCCGGTGACGGCATATCCAAATTTAGTTTCTTCGTCGCGGATGCTGTGGCCGCCGACTACCGTGCATCCGGCTTCGATCATCTTGGACAGACCGCCCGCTAGGATGCGTTCGAGAATCTCGATGTCGCCTTTATCTGGGAAGCAAACCAGGGCGAGCGAAGTAAGCGGCTTTCCGCCCATGGCGTAGACATCGCTCAGAGCGTTGGTGGCGGCGATCTGGCCGAAGGTGTAGGGATCGTCGACGATGGGTGTGAAGAAATCGACCGTTTGGACGAGCGCGGTTTCGGAGGTGAGTTGATACACTCCGGCGTCGTCGGCATGGTCGAAGCCGACTAATACATTCGGGTCGTGTTGCCGGGCTAATTTCCCAAGCACCGTGTCCAGCACCGCCGGACTCAGCTTGGACGCTCAACCCGCGGCTTTGACGGACTCGGTGAGACGGAATGGCTTTGTTTCGGGCACGAGGAGATTGTAACGGAGGGCGAGCTTGGAGCAGAAGGTCAGAGGTTAGAGGTTAGACCTGAAAGCCCGACCGGGATGCTTGACGTAAACTCTCTCGGCTCGCGTCCACGCAGGATGGAGTGCTCGACGCACTCTCCACGCGGCTGAGAAATGCATATGGTGGCCGGGAAAGCAAGAACGGCCCGGGCCTTCCTCCCCGAACGGCCCGGGCCGAGCTATAACAAGAGGGCTACAACTGGCGCGAGGATCCGCATTCACAGCGAACCCTCGCGACTTCCAGCTACAGCTTCCCTTCCCATCCCTCAAAGTTCGAGCTGCCGGTGGGTGTGAAGTGGCCGACAATCTCTCCCGAGGTGTTAATGCCGTCCGCATCCGTGCTCGCACCGTATGAGGCCGGCACGTCGAACACATAGTACGAACCGGCATTGAGGATTGCGCCATGATCGTTTCCGTAAGTGTCCTGCCACAGAAACACGATGTCGCCGCTCTTGTTGATGGAGTGGGCCGCGGTTAGATAAGCGCCGGGGACGTTGAGCGTGGTGAAGCTCGAACCGTTGTAAAGCGCGGACTCAATGTCACCGTACTGGTCGCCCCACTGGCAGGCGAGATCGCCAGAATTATTGATGCCCCAGCAACCGGTGAATGTGGCGCCCGGAACATCAATGCTGGTGAAGGTCGAACCGCTATAGGTGTAGCCGTGACCATTGCCGCTCGCGTCAAACCACTGGCCGGTGATCACGCCCGAATCGTTGATGCCCGTTGCATTCGTGTATTGCGAGCCGGCGGGCGCGACGTCGGTATAGGTTCCGTTCGAGTAGGAGAAGCCGACTACGGTTCCGCTGCCGTTGGTGTAGGCGCCCACCAGATCGCCAGCGGTGTTGATGCCGAAAGCGGTTGTTGTTCCAGTCTGCGCGTCCGGGTCATCGATGTTCGTGATTTTTTTCTTCGCGAACAACAAGCCATGGGTTGCGCCGGAGCTGTTCGTGTAGACGCCGACCATTGCTTTGCTGTCATTAATGCCGTAGATGGCGGTGCTCTGAGCACCGGTCATCTCAATATTGGCGTAACTGCCAAAGGCCTTCGGCTCGGCGAGGTAGTTCACTATGACGCCGCTCGAGCTTCCGGGCCCCAAGTAGTAGCCAACAACACTGCCTGAATTGCTGACACCGGAGGCGTAATAAAACGGAAGCTCTGTGTAGGTGCCGCCGTTGTAAAGAAACGCATGCAGCTGGCCATTGGTGTCGACCCACCAACCGACGATAACGCCATCGTTGTTGATGCCGGAGCATGCCGTGAGGTAGGTATTGGGCGCATTCAGCAGGGTGATGTTGCCGCTCGCATCGCGGTAGAAGCAGTGGGGGTAATTATTGGAATCGTAATAATCGCCGACCGACTCATTCGAATCGTTCATTCCATAAACGAACGTGCTCTGGGACGAGCCATCGGCATAGAAGGTCGAAACTGTGCCCCCGATGTCGACGAACCCCTGATTGGCTTGCCCATTCTTCCCAGCCGATCCCCCCAGGTTTCCGGAATTATTGATGGCGAAAACCGAGGTCGAAAGTGAGCCAAGCGCGACATCGTATTGTGTGTATTTCCCCTTGTTGTACGTGTAGCCGTGATAGGCGGTGTCGCTGCTCAGGTAGAAGTCGCCGGCGATCACCCCCGCGTCATTGATCCCGCTGGCCCGGGTAAAGCCGCTGGCGCCCGGGAAGTTAAGGGCCGTAAACTTGCTGCCCTTCATTTCAAAACCCTGGGTATTACCGTTGGAAGCGACGTCGCTGCCGACGACGACATTCGACTTGTTCACAGCCGCGGCGTAGGGAGATGTGGTCCCCGGCGGAATGACCTGCGTGACCTTATAGGAGGTCGGTACTGTCCCAGCATACATGTAGTTGGGGAGCAGGATGACCCAGGCGAGGAAGAGCAAGGTTGCGATCGTTATTACTCTCGAGGACGACTTGCCACAAGTTCGATAAGCTTCGGCAAGGGAAGCATTGGTCAGCGATGCGATGGTCATAGACCCTCCTGGAAATCTGTTAGTCATTAGGGAAGGAAGTGCGGCTTGCGATCTTCTCAGCCCCAGCGGACGGGCCCATATTCCCCGGAACCGTTTGTCGCCGCAACCGTCACGAACGGACAAGAACGGGTATAACCGGACATTTGCTGAAAAAACAGGGGGTTACGGGGCGTCCGCGGAGATTGTGAAAGAAAGGTGGCGGCAACGGCACGGTTGGAATCGACTGGACAGCGGTCGAATAGTGGGCATCAGTCGATCATCAGGAAGGTTGCTATTCGGGGCAATCTCTTACTTCTACCCTCACTTGGTGACCACCTGCGTGACCTGCATATCCGGATAGGCATGATTCCACTGGGCCGAGATGTTCTCGAAGGTAAGGCGGAAGGGTTTGGTCTGTCCGGGCAGAAGCGGAGACATGTTGAAATCGACGGCCTCGTCATAGGGGCCACCGGAGCGGAGAACGTGGATCGGTAGTTCTTCTTTTTGGGCGATCTGTCCCATGTCGTCCTTGAAAGTGACCCGCACGACCGCATGGATGACGGTTTGATTGCCGGTGTTGGTGATGGTGCCGTCGAGATAGCTCACAGTCGCTCCGGCAAAATTCTGAGCGGCGCTCGCCTTCAAATCCGAGAACTTCAGGTTCGCGGCGTAGGGAGAAGGCTCGGCAGGTTTTGGCTGCTCGGAGCGCAGGACCATGACGAGAATACCCACGACCACAGCGACGATTACGATTCCGATCAGGATCGGACGCATGCCGGATTCCGCCGGCTCGCTGGTCGGGTTGGCATTGGGTTGGAGCAGGCCGCCCATGGCGCGATTGTACTACTCACACGGTTTAATTCATGGCCAACCTTAGAGAGCAAGTTCGCCATCGAAGGGGTGCGGAATCAGATCTGACCCGCCAAGTGCCGCTTGAGCTGGCAGCAGAAATTTCACGATGCTTTTGGGGATTTCACCCAGTCCGGGAAAGGCAATACTCTGTTGGGAAGAATGTTTTCAGATACTTGTAGCGAAGACTTGTGCGGCCCAATAATTGCAGAGTATAAAGTGACTATGGAGCCCTCCCCCATGTGGATCCGTGAAGAAGATAGGTCTGTTCAGTGGAATTGGGTTGCGATTCTTGCTTATGCGGGATCGCTACTCGTCAGCCTCGCAGCCTGGGCCGGTGTAATCCGTGCCGTTCAGCATCTTGTTCGCTGAGGCTGATTCGCCGCGGCTGGTTCGCTGAAAACGTTCGCAGAGAACAGTTCGGCAGCATGCGCTTGCGCGACTACGCCCGAGCGTTGCGGCCCGCGCCTTGCGGCTAGCTGTTGTAATGCAGCAGCGAAAATACGTCGTACTTCGCGAGTTTTCCCCGGCCTTTCAGAAAATCCAGTTCGACAACAAATGCCAGGCCAGCGATTTGGGCACCCAAGCCCGTAGCCAGTTCGGCTGTGGCAACGGCAGTGCCGCCGGTGGCAAGCAG
>JBELAC010000029.1:0-28316 GCA_049509215.1 Terriglobales bacterium | reverse complement strand
CCGCGTTTGGCCACTGCACTCATGCAAGTCTGTTCGGAAACCGTAACAAGACCTATTGGCTGCTAATTGCCGGGTGACCTTCCGCGGGGGGGGGCATTTGGCGCACTTTAGCAAAATCTGCTCGGTAATCGTAACAAGACTTACTTACCGCTCCACCCCAGATTGGCTCAGAGTACAGTTTGCCAACTTCAGGAGACGAATAGCCTGAAAGTTGAGGCTTAAGGAGAGAGAGTATGCGTCCGAAACTTATAGGAGCGCTGCTGTGCCTCTTGTGCTCGATGGCCGTCGCCAGCGACATGACCCACGAAGAAACTGCCGTAAGAACCGCCTATGCAAAGTTCTCCTTCGCTTCTGAGGAGGGGGTTATCGGCCGGTTGGCATTTGAGGCCAACGGAGGGACGCCGCTTAGTCGCTACGCCGGGATGACAGCCGACCAGCGCTTCGCTGCCGCGCGGGTCAGTTTTGTGCTGAGCAATTTCGTTGTTGGGGACATCGGCGAAATTCTTGATCGAAGGGCCATCGATCTCATAACGCCCTCCGTCGGAGAATATGTGCTGGAAGGGAGCATAGGCATCGGCGAGATTAGGGAGCCCGGCTTGGCGGCGCACTGGGGCACCCTGGACGCATCCTGGCAAGAGCCACACCAGCTTGGCGGTGCGGAAGAGGGACGGATAGCGCTACAGAACATTAAGGTGGATGATTTGTATCGGCTTCAGTGGCAAAGGCCGCGGCCCAAGGACATCTGGCAACGCTATGCGTCCTACTCGGTCACCGTGACATTCCAAGGGAGAAGCCGTGGCCCCTACAAGGCGCTATTCATATTTGGACGCGACGATAAGGGCAACGAGATCGTGGAAGTGCAGGACGCAACCGTTCCTGGATTGTTTGGGGCGCTGTATGAGCACCTGTTCCCTGACGCGCTCGTGCTCTCTCATCTTCGGAAATATCCCGTGGTTACAAACTGGCTGAAGGCACACCAGGTATCTGGGCCGTCCTGTTCCGTTGGCCAGGGCGATGTCTGTTGCGACCTGGTCAGATTGACCTGCGGCCCTGGAAGCCAGGACGTAGCGGCAGGACTTTCCAGACCGTGGCCGGACCCGTCGTCCCCGATGCCCCCTATGACTAACATATTAGCGCCTAATCCGGACGGGTCAGCGCCCCACGGTATGCCGTACGGGTGGGTCGCTCCGAAGCAGCCTGAGTAGCGAACGAGAAAGGCGGTGCCCAAGAACAAAAACAACTTGGAGGAGAGATCGTTATGCTGCGCAAAATGCTAATCTCAATCGTTGCTTGCATGGCCTCGACGTGCGCCATGGGACAAACCACTTGTAGCGACTACAACAAACCAGCTACTCCGCTTCCGATAGATTTGGGCGGCCCCGCGACTGGCGCTCAAAACCACATAAACGGCTATCACCTCTTTACGGGGAGCTTGGTGGGCAGCTGCACCTACACGAGCGTAGGCCTGCCAAACTGTGCCACCACAGCAGAGGCGTCGGGCAGTATTAGCGGAAATGACACTGGGGTCACAACTCTTGGGTATCAGCATAACTTAGGTGATGCCGTGTATCCCAACCCCGCCCAAAACCAGGCCCCAAACGGAGGCGCGACGGTTCAGGCCGGGACAACTGGTGCTGCAACGGTGACAGCGTGCGTCCTAAGCTGTGCGGCAACGATTGGCTTTAGCGGCGGACAGTATGGAGTCGGTGTATCGATATCCTTTCCTCCGCAAGCGATCTTCGGCCAACCCACAACCAACCTGGTCGTAACTTGTGCTAATGAGCCGGACCCACAATATAGCGGCGGTGGTGGAGGCGGCGGCGGCGGTGGTGGCCCTGGCGGCAACGGCGACGGGGACTGCGGCGGAGGCGATCTTAGCCCCATTGTCATCGACACCAAAGGTGTGGGGTTCCAATTCACCAACCCTGCAGATGCATGTATACGCTTCAACCTGAAGGACAATGGCAAACCGGTATGTTTGTCATGGCCTGTGGTGGGATCGGGAAATGCGTGGCTCGCACTTCCCGACGCCAAGGGCACGGTCCACAACAGCAAACAGCTATTCGGCAACTTCACACCCCAACCGCACCACCAAGGCGAAGCTCGGAACGGATTCCTCGCACTGGCCCAGTACGACGATAACGGCGATCACGTGATCGACGCGAAGGACCAGGTGTGGACGAAGCTCAGGCTGTGGATCGATGAGCACTGCTACAAGAACCCGCAAGCAGCGTGTACATCCGAGCGATCGGAACTGCACACACTTGACTCAGCAGGCGTCGAATCCATTAGCCTCATCTACGGTGAGGATAACAAGACCGACCAGTGGGGGAACCTCTTCAAGTTGTATTCCCACATAGGGGACAGGATGGATCAAACGGTCTACGATGTCTTCCTAGTAAAGGGCGGACCCCACGGTGATGCGGAGTGCAAGTAGTCCTGTCCCAATCGCGTGCCACGAGGGGGTCGGCCGCGCTGGCCCTTTTGTTCTGATATCCGCTTGGTATTCCGAACAAAGCCGAGATCCCTTTCAATCAAGCCGTTGCCAATTCCCTGCGAAGCTGAAATTGAAGATGAGAATCCGGGATTATCATGATCACCCGTTTGTAAATGACCGCAGCTTCAAATGTGACTGGAGGGTACCAATACAGCTCCGGCTTTTCCACAATTCTGCGGCCCCTGATCCCCTGAGTGCAGGCCGCAAGCACCTTGCTAGCTCGCCGATTTCGATTTCGTAGCAGATTGAGACGTTCGGCGGTGCAATCATGCTACTAACGGTTGCAAATCGTATTGAATCGAAGTAATATCGCAATTGGCGCGGGTTTTCGCGCTTCTCGTCTCAAAAAAACAAACAGACAACCGTCTTCCAGGTAGGAGCAGCCCTAAGCTTTCAAAAATCTAAAGGGGAGCCCAAGGCCCCGGTGCAATTCGGAGAGAATGCATGTCGTGGTACGCGTACTGCCTCACGGAACACCAGACCCTTGCTAATGGTGTCCGCGCCCGTCGTCCGTTCGTCCTAGAAGGAATTCAAGGCGTCAACTCCGCTCCCGTGATGAGTTATCCGAGTGGGGATTTCGCGGTCATTGTCAGCGAATTCGACCGCGCGGCCTCGAAACTGGACGAAAAATCAGTTCTGGAACATGCCCGAGTGGTGAGCCAGAGCTTTCGAACGTCAACCGTGTTGCCTTTCCGTTTTGGAACAATTTTCGATACCGAGGATGCGATCCGCCAGGCAGTTCGCTCGAACCGCCGGACGTTTTGCGAGAGCGTAGAGCGGCTGCGGGGTAAGTCCGAAATGCGCATCAAGCTGGTGGTGCGCGATGGAACGGTGCGCGCCAACATGGAAGAGATCGTGCTGCCGGACACAGTGGGCCGGGAATATCTGGCCAAGTTGCGCGAGAAGGCCTCGCGCGACCGTGAGCGCCAGACCAAAGCGCGAGCGCTCTCCGTGCAGGTGCACAAGCTGTTCAACCCACTTGAAGAGGAAGTAAGCTGTAAGCGGGTGGCAGCGGATGGCATGTTACTCGACATCGCCCACCTGATCGACACCAAATCCATCGAAAAATATCAGAACCGCTATAGCACAGCCGCCAAGCAGTTAAAGAACTGCCAGATGGTGGTGAGCGGACCGTGGCCGCCATACCACTTCCTGCCGGAAAAGCTGCGGCAGGTGGCGGGAGACAGCTAGAACAGTTTTTCATTGTTTGAAGATTTCAAGAGCCCTCGCGAGAACGAGGGCTTTTATTTGTGCGCGAGGGCCATTCAAACAGCTAGGCTGATGAGATTACAATGATCAAAAGGCGTGATGCACCCTTGGCTCGCCACAACAGAGCGGCATGGCACAGTAGATCCCTCACACAAACCAATGTCTGCCAGGGATGCCGCCTCGCGCTATCCTACGGCAACCACCCGACCGGGCTTTCAGAGAGTGTGCAGGTTTCTGCATTAGGTGACAGCTTTTTGGGCACAAATGGAGTAATAACAAAACCTTAACATACGGGATAAGTCTCTTATTTCTTAATGGTTTCCAAAAGATGGACTTTGATGAGACCGGCATTTACCCTTTTGGTTCGGCAAGTGCTTAGTCACTCGGTAATGAAGAGGCCGCAACCTTTGGATCACTTCACTCGCTCTCGACTTCTCACCTGTCGTTCCTTCCCCGGGAACGGCGCCAAAATTAGTTTCCTCTGATTCCTGCCTACTTGCCTCTTTGAAAAGGGTGGCCCCGAAAAGGGGCCGCTTTTTTTGTTGCGGCCAGTCCTGTACACTCGCGGTTTCCAATGAAACCAACCAAAGTAGCTCTCTTCGCCCTCTTGTTAGTCATTATCTTCACTTGCTTGAATCCCCTGGGAGCCAAGGCTGGGACCGGGAAAACGGGGACCAAGAAGGACCAGAAATCTGCCGCCGAAGCCTCGAAAGGCCCGTCGGATGCCGTGTTGCTGGCGACCATGGAGAAAGAACTGAAGCGCGGGCAGACGGAGCTCGCGAAGCAGGATCCCGCGCCCTATTTCACCAGCTACAACGTGAATGACGGGGAAACCATGGTGGTCATGGCCTCGCAGGGAGGACTTTTGACGGCAACTCGCGACCATCGCCGCACGGTCGACGTCGGCATGAGGATCGGCAAGCCGGAACTGGATAACACGCATGAGACGGAACGGAGTTCGGGCATCACGACCGGCCAGTTGCCGATTGAAGATGATCCGGACGCGATCGCGCGCACGCTCTGGCGGCTGACCTACGAGGAATATCGAAAGGCGAGCAAGGCTTACACGAACGTTAAAACCAAGATGGCCGTGCGAGCCAAGGAGGAAGACGAATCGGCCGACTTCTCGGTCGAGAAACCGTCCTCTTATGCTGACAGGGCGCAGACGGCTGCGATTCCCGAGCAGAAGGCTTGGGAAGATCTGGCGCGCCGCTATTCGGCGGCATTCCGCCAATATCAGGTGCAGGAATCGTTGGTTTATTTGTATGCCGATAAGAGCCGCAGCTATCTCGTCTCGACTGAAGGGACAAGGGTTGTTACTACGGACGCGATTTTTCGGGTGATGATCGAAGGCGAGGTGCTGGCCGATGATGGCATGAGGCTGGAACGCGTGGAGACGTTTCAGTCTTCCGATCCATCGAAATTCCCTTCGCAAGCGGAAGTCGAAGCGAGCGTCAAGAAGATCGCGGACGACTTGAATGCGCTGCGCGCGGCTCCCTTGGCGGAGCCCTACAGCGGACCGGCGCTGCTTTCAGGGCGGGCTGCGGCTGTGTTTTTTCATGAAGTGCTCGGACACCGGATCGAAGGACAACGACAGAAGGGACGCGAAGAGGGACAGACCTTTACAAAAAAGGTGAACGAAGAAATCATGCCAAAGTTTTTGAGCGTAACTGACGACCCGACATTGCACATGCTGGGCGGAACAGAGCTCTCCGGATTTTATCGCTATGACGATGAAGGCATGCCGGCGGAGCGGGTTGAGGTGGTAAAGGACGGAGTCCTGAAGAATTTCTTAATGGGTCGAATGCCGGTGAAAAATTTCGGGAACTCGAATGGCCACGGACGCGCCCAGGCTGGGAAAATGTCGGTTGGGCGGCAAGGCAATCTGATTGTGACCTCGTCAAAGAGTGTGCCGGATGCCGAGTTGCGAAAGCAGTTTGTGGATGAAATCAAAAAGCAGGGAAAGCCATACGGACTTTATTTTGAGGACATCCAGGGAGGGTTCACGCTGACGACGCGCAATCTTCCGCAGGCGTTTCAGGTGCTGCCGGTGATGGTGTGGCGCGTGTATGCGGATGGGCGTCCCGATGAACTGGTGCGGGGCGTCGATATTGTCGGCACGCCGCTCACGGTATTGACTCAGATCGAAGCCACCGGCGACAAGACGAGCGTGTTCAACGGAATTTGCGGGGCAGAGTCGGGGAGCGTGCCGGTGTCGGCGGCGGCGCCGATGATTCTGTTTTCCGATATTGAAGTGCAGAAAAGGAAATACGGAGACACGCGGCCGCCTATACTTCCACCTCCGCCGGTGGATGAAAACGGAGGTGCGCGATGAAGCCCCGAAAGATGATTTCGAAATGCGCGCTTGCAGCCGCATCCTGCGTCGTGGTGCTCTCAGGATTGATTGCCGCCTTGAGTACGCCCGCCCGGGCAGCCAAGGCGCCGGACGATGTTCTGCTGCGCGCGCTCACAGAAGAGATGGAGCGCTCGAAAGCCAAACTGAAAATGGACAACGTGGCTGCGCCTTATTACATCGAGTACCGCGTCACCGAGCTCGATGCGTTGGACGCAAGCGCCACTTTCGGCGCGTTGCGCAGCCAGCAACGGGGGAAAGGACGATTCCTGCGGGTGGTGGTACGCATCGGCGACTACAAGCAGGACAGTTACATCGGCGCGGGCGAGGGAGCCGTGGATCTGGCTCCGCTCGACAACGACATTTATGCGATTCGGCATCGCGTGTGGCTGGCAACCGACCGCGCTTACAAGGCGGCTGGGGAAGCGCTCACGGCCAAGCAAGCGGCGCTCAGACAATTGAAGGTGGATGAACCGGTGAACGATTTCGCGCGCGCCACTCCGGTCGAATCAATCGGCCCGCTGGCGCATTTTCCGGAGGCGGATTTTTCGTCCTGGTTGCATCTTCTGGTGGAGGCCTCGGCGCTCTACCGTTCCGATATGAAGCTGGAGCACTTCGAGTCCTCACTGCGCTTCACGGTGATCAATCGATATTTTGTGAATTCCGAGGGCACGGTGGCGCGCTCTGGAAGCGCGAATTATGCCATCAGCACCTACGGCTCCACGCAGGCTGCCGACGGCATGTTGGTACAGCGTGCGTATCAGAATGAAGGGACCGACCTCAGCAACCTGCCCACGCGCGAGCAATTCCTAAAGACGACAGCGCACATTCTGGAAACGCTGAAAATGCTGCGGGATGCTCCCGTGACCGACGAAGAGTATCGCGGGCCGGTGCTGTTCTCGAACGACGCCGGGTCATCGGTTGTAACCGAATTGATCGAGCCCAACGTTCTTGGAAGCAAACCGCAGCTGGGAGCGAACGGGCGCACAACCGGGCAGTGGTCGAGCAGTTACAAGACGCGCGTGTTGCCTGATTTCGTCAATGTGTTTGACGATCCGACGATGTCGTCGGTCGCCGGGCTGCCGCTGTTCGGCAACTACGCGCTGGATGATGAAGGGGTGAAGGCCGAGCGCGTTTCGCTGATCGAAAAAGGACAGCTCGTCTCGTACCTGATGGGGCGAGCGCCGATCCGCGACTTCCCGCTTTCGAACGGACATGGCCGGGCGAACTCGACCGGGGGCCCGGCGCCGTATCCGGGAAATCTGATTTTGCAATCGAGCGATCCGCAACCGGATGCCGATCTCAAGAAGAAGCTGATCGAACTTGCAAAACAGCGGGACCTGCCTTATGCCCTGTACGTCGAAACGATGGGGCCCAAACTCGAGCCCCGCCTGCTCTATCGCGTCTATACGAAAGACGGACATGAGGAGCTGGTGCGGGGAGGGGTATTTGGCGATCTCGATGTGCGATCGCTGCGCGCCGACCTGACGGCCGTGGGAACCGCGCCAGCCATAGAGAATCATCTGGAGGGGGTACCGTTCAGCGTGGCCAGTCCGGCGTTGCTGTTCGATGAATTGCAGGTGAAGAGAACGCAAGCGAGCAAACTGGGATTGCCCGAGTATCCCGCGCCTCCGCTAGGTCAGGCGGGACATTAATTCAATAGCGGCTTCAAGGTTTCAGAGTTTCAAGGTTTCAAAGCTCGATGCACAGGGGCTTATCTTGAAGCTCTGGGACTTGGCGATGTCGACTGAGGCGTATCAGCCAAGGCGATACTACCTCTACTGCCTTCCCCCAGTTGACGCTCTTGCCGTGCACGCATACCATATCTGTTTGCCCTTAGGTGGGCTGGAGTTGCTGTGAAACAGCTTCACGGCAGGCGCAATCATGGATAAGAAGAAACTCGAAAGCTTCAAGAAACGACTGGAAACCCGGCAGCAGGAATTGCGGACGATGGTAACCCGCAACCAGAAAGACGGACGCGCCGCGGACGAAGAGGCGACGCAAGACGTTGCCGACCGCGCCGCCAGTTCTTATACCAAGGAATTCCTCTTCAGCCAGAGCAATAACGATCGTCAATTGCTCAACATGGTCGAAGGCGCGCTCGCGCGCATCCGCGAAGGCAGCTTTGGAGAATGCGTGTCTTGCGGCAAAGAGATCAACGCCAAGCGTCTGGAGGCCGTTCCATGGACGCGCCACTGCATCGAGTGCCAGGAAAAGGCCGAAAAAGGGCTGCTCGAAGCGGCGCAGTAGCTCAACGACTCGAAAGCCCCTTTCGAGCCGAGAAATTCTCACGCGGGGCGATTCCTCAGAGTAGTACCCGCAATCGAATCTCTGAGTCCTAGCGGGAGTCGGGATGCCGATCTTCGGCCTGACGCGCGATCCCTGGAAATCCGGCAGTTTCCTGCCTGACAAGAATTTTACAAATCACTGACCTACGCCTGACAAGTCTCACGCACTCCTTCGGTAGCATCCGTATCGACGTAAGGTTCGGATTCTTGTCTGTCACCGGCCCTCCTAAAGGACCCGCCTGAGCGCAAGCAAGGAACTGTCCGAACCACTATCAAGATTCGCTTGAAGGAGAGTTTCGTTATGTCTCAATCGTTCCGCCGAAACCTGATCACCGCCGCGATGGTTGCGCTCGCATTGTGCGTCGTTTCCAGCGCGGCTCTTGCACAATACACGGCCACATCACTCGTCAAAAATACCGGCAAGAAGGGCGACAAGCAGTTAATCAATCCATGGGGACTTGTCTACGGGCCGAGCGCTCCGTTCTGGCTGAGCGATGAGGGCTCGGGCCTTTCTACCCTTTACGACGGTTCGGGCAACAAGCAGAGCCTCATTGTCACAGTTCCGCCGGCTTCCGGGACAGGACTCGGCTCACCCACCGGCATTGTTTACAACAGCTCGACTGGATTCAAGATTGACGACTGGACTTCGGCGTTCATGTTTGCGACGCTCGACGGGCTGATCTGCGGCTGGTCGCACTTCGATCCGAACAATGCGCTCATCGGCGTGAATAATTCCAGTTCGGGCGCTATCTACACCGGCTTGGCGATTAATGCGGCCAATACCATGATCTACGCGGCCGACAACTGGAATAACAAAGTGGACGTTTACGATGGCAACTTCAACCTGGTTACGTCTTTCACCGATACGGCGTTGCCGCCGGGTTATGCTCCCTTCGGTATTCAGGACATCGGCGGGCAGCTCTATATTGCATTCAATAGCACCAGCGGCAAGGCGGGCGGATATGTCGACATCTTTACCGAAAGCGGGACGTTCGTCAAAACCCTGATCAAGGGCAAGACGCTTAACCAGCCTTGGGGATTTGCAGTGGCGCCGTCGAACTTCGGACCGCTGAGCGGAACGTTGCTGGTCAGCAACAATACGAATTCCGGCACGATCAACGGTTTCAACCTGACGACGGGCGCTTTTGTCGGCACGATCGAGACGGCAGCCGGCAAGAAGATCGTCATCAATCAGCTGTGGGGAATCGAGTTTGGCGGAGGCAGCTCGTCCAACGGTCAGACCAACCAGCTCTATTACACCGCAGGTCCGAAGAACAATGCCGACGGCATATTCGGCGTGATCAATTTTCAGTAGCTGATCTGGGCAGTTTCTCTCCTGACGTTGATTCGCACCCTCCTTATCGGAGGGTGCTTTTTTTGTGAATTTAGACATCTGCGGAGTCCGGCCAGCTGGTCCACGATCGTGGACGGTCTGAAAAGTCTTTCACCGCGGAGAGCACGGAGGAGCAAGGGGAAACCACTGAGCTGGCTGTTCGTGTTGATTCCAGCTTCAAACTGAGCCAACCCCGAGTCCAGGACGCTTTGACGCTCTGGAAATGGGCCTGTTAGACTGAAGTTTTGCCAACCTACGTTTCAACCAAGAAGGAAAACCTGTGCGCGCAGAAACACGTCATCAGTTAAAACAGGACCGCTTTAGCAAAACTACGTTCGAAGCGGCGGAAAAGACCCTGCACTGGAGCCAGGAGCACCAGTCGAAGCTCATTGCGGCGGCGGTTGCGATTGTCGTGATTGCCGCCATCGCCTTTGGGGGATGGTATTACGTCAACTCGCAGGATGAGAAGGCGAGCCTTGATCTGGCGGGGGCCGTCCGGACGCTGGGAACACCGCTGCGCCCGGCCGGGACACCCGCGCAGCCGGATTTTCCGAGCTACGAGTCGTCGGAACAACGGGCCACTGCGGCGCGCAAGCAGTTTCAGACGATCGCGGACAAGTATTCGGAGACGCATACCGGGAAGATGGCGCGCTACTTTGTCGGCGTAACCGCAGCCCAAACCGGAGATTTCGCGACCGCCGAGAAGAATTTGCAGGAAGCGGCGAACTCTTCGGACGCGCAGCTCGCTTCGCTGGGGAAACTTGCATTAGCCTCGGTGTATCGCTCGGAAAAGAAGGACTCGCCGGCACTCGATCTCTACAAGCAGCTGATTGACAAGCCATCAGAAGTGGTTAACAAAGTTACGGCTCAACTTGAATTGGCCTCCTTCTACGAGTCGCAGAAGAAGACGGACGAAGCGAAGAATCTTTACCAGCAGATTCAGAAGGAAAATCCCGGGACCGAGGCTGCGTCTCTGGCACAGCGACATGCGGCGGAGCTGAAATAGGAATTCTTAGTTCTTAATTTTCGGTTGTCAGTTCTCAGTTTCGCGAACTCTGCCGGGTTCATCTGGCTTTATTGCTACACAGGTCGTTGCTTGAGAGCCGGGCTTTTACTTCGTCGCCATGTGCTGCAGGCAGGCGATCAGCCGGTCACAATCCTCCACTGTGTTGTAGACATGTGGCGTCACTCGAATCGAACTTCCCCGAACGCTGACGTAAACCCTGTCCCTTGCAAGCACTCCGGTTAGTTCTTGAGAGATCGGCGTATTGCGGCGCAGACAAAGATAATGAGGGGCGCGCAAGGGCTCGGCGGGCGCAGTGAATCCGCATTCTGCGGCCGCATCGGCCAGCCGGCGATTCAGCGCGCCGGAAGTGGCAGAGATCGCGGCAACATTCCACTCCAATATTTGCTGCATGGCACGAATCGCTGCCGGCAGCAGCGCGAAATTCGAGCGCTCGCCCATATCGAAGCGGCGAGCACCGGCATCGTACGCATCGGAATAGAGAATCAGACTCGAGAAATCGCGCGAGTTGGCGCGCTGGATCCATCCCTCTTCAAGAGGTGATCCGTTGTGCCATTTGGGAGCGGCGTAGAACAGTCCGATGGAATACGGTCCCAGCAGCCATTTGTAGCTCGCGGCAACGGCAAAATCGGGCTGCACATCTGCGACGCTGAAAGGGAGCGCGCCGAGAGACTGTGTGAGATCCAGGGCAAGCGCGACGCCGAGATTGCGGCAGGCCTGTCCGATCCGGACGAGATCGAGTTGACCGCCGCTGGTCCAATGGACATTCGGGAGCGCGGCAATCGCAACGTCGCGGGTCAAGGATTCGAGCACGGCTGCAGTCCAATCCTGGTTATCGGGCCAAGGGACGATCTTTAGCGACGCGCCGCTTTCTTCAGCGAGGCGCTGCCACGGGTAGTAGTTCGAAGGAAATTGCTCGGCAAGAACGAGGATGCGCTGTCCTTTTTTGACCGGCAAGTTGAGCATCGCCGTCTGAATGCCGTATCCGGCTGAGGAAATTATGGCGACACAATCTGGAGAGCAATTGAGAACCCGTGCGGCAACGGCGCGAAATTCCTCCGAGCCGGTGAAGAACTGGTCGGCGGTAAGTTCCCAGGGGTGAGACTTTCGGGCGAGGCCAGCAGTTCCGGCAGCCAGGGCCGGCTTCAGCAGCGGAGACATGTAAGCGCAATTGAGATACGCGACGTCGTCAGGGATATCAAAAAGATGGCGCTGGCAAGGAAGCATAGG
The DNA here is from genome assembly GCA_049509215.1 of Terriglobales bacterium. GTDB lineage: Bacteria > Acidobacteriota > Terriglobia > Terriglobales > Acidobacteriaceae > Acidiflorens. The sequence goes on along the minus strand of JBELAC010000029.1, from coordinate 16,382 downwards.
CTTGTCTGAGGACTCAAGTGTAACGGCAGTTGAGAGATGCGGAAAGAATGCCGCGCGATGCTTGTTCTTTCGGTTCGTGCGTTGCGGAGATGTCAGTCCAGGCTGCCCTGCTCTAGTACGCTGAGAAAGTAACGGGCGCTGGCGCCGACAATTGCGCCGAGAGAGATCCAGAGATAGTTCACGCGACGGAGTCCTCCCGCTGAGTTCTAAAACAGCTCGGTAGGAGTTATCAGCCTTAAAGGGCGGTTCATGGCGAACTCCATCGCCGCAAGTCAGTATAGCGGAAAACCGCGTGAAAGCCGCAGTAACCGAAGGAACGGGTCGGCTGAGTCTGGAAAACCTCCTTGCGAGCGCGAGCGCACCTTTAACTGATGATCCTGGCAAGGCTGGTTCGACTTATACGAGGATGTCGCGGGACTTCACGGCCGTCCTTGCGTCCTCCACGTCTTGATATTCCCAGAGGCTGAGTTCGTTTCCGTCGGGATCGTGGAAGAAGGCGATCTTGCCGCCCTTCTTGAGTTTGATCCCGCTGGTTCCGACGCCGCGGGCGTGCAGGTGCCCCAAGGTCTGCTGGAGATCGGAGACGGCAAAGCACAGGCGCGCATTTCCGCTTCCGGGTACGACGGAGCCGGGCGGAAGAGGAACGAGTTCGAGCAACACGCCATCGAGTTCGAAGCGCGCGACGTAATCGTGCGAAACCATGCGAATACCGAGCGTGTCACGGTAAAAAGCGATCGAGTCCTCGATGTTCGTGACGTAGTAGAAGACGGAGTCGAAAGACAGTTTCAGCTTGTTGGGAGAAGCTGACAGCATAGCGGAGGCTCCTTAGTGGCGACACCCAAGCTATGACATGGGAGGTGAGCTGTCTGTGAGGGGCGGCACGCGGGGGCGTGACAAGGGATCAAGCAGGCTACAGCCGCTGAAGGCATCGTTTGAGCGAGGGAGACCGCGATCGTCCGCCGCATCAGTTAGCGCAACGGCTCGGGCGTTCACTCAGTTGCAGCAGGCGGGAGGCTTCGCCTAAGCTCAGCCTCCCGCCCGCTGCATTCTCAATGACTTTCACCCGCTGGAACTCTTTCTGACTCATCGTCACCGTCCTTACAGGGTGACAAAGTCGTTGCGCTTAGGGGGTGACATTATCTTGGAGCATCAACACCGTCCCCGCGCCTTCCTTGACACCCTGCATTCTGGGCCGTTATTCTTACGTATTGCTCCCGTGGAGACTTTCGTCTCCGTGCGTACTTCCGCGGGCCTTCGCGGTATCGGTTTGGGGGCGGCGGGGGTGCCGATGTTCATAGAAATTCAGGAGTTAGAGCTTCACCCAGTCGATTTCCGGGAGGAGTTCAGTCCCGGTGTGATCGATCTGGGAGAAGAGGTACAGCAGCGCTCGCCATTGTTGAGTGAGGGCCGCGCCGATCTGGTCGAGGAGCATCACGGCAAGCACGAGGTGGTGCAGGACATCCGGCTGAAAGGCAAGCTGGAGACCGATCTTGAGCTGGTTTGCGCCCGTTGTCTGGAGCCGGTGAGTCTGCCGGTCAGGCGCAGTTTCGATCTGCTGTACCGGCCGCTCGGAACCGATGCCGGGCACGAAGAGCTGTCCGTCACTGACGCCGAAGCCGAAATCGGGTATTACCAGGGCGAAGGATTGTTGCTGGAAGATACGCTGCGCGAGCAGGTACTGCTGGCGGTACCGCTGAAGTCGCTGTGCCGCGAGGACTGCAAGGGTTTGTGCCCGCAGTGCGGCAAGAATTTGAACGAAAGCGAATGCTCATGCACGGAGCGAATGGAAGATCCGCGCTGGGCGGCGTTGAAAGAGATCAGAAGCAAGCTGGAACAATAAACCAGCCGTCAGCCGTCAGCCATCAGCTCTCAGCAAAACCGGTTTTACCTGAGAGCTGACGGCTGACAGCTGACAGCTATAAGGAATCATCATGCCGAATCCGAAACGTAGACACTCCCAAAAACGCACCGCGACGCGGCGCGCCCACGACTCTCTCTCGAAGCTCTCGTTGTCGGAGTGTCCGAACTGTCACGAGCAGAAGCTGCCGCATCGCGCGTGCGCGAAATGTGGCTACTACAAGGGCCGCGAAGTGGTCGAGGTCGAAGAAAAATCCTAGTTTTCTCCCTCCATGCCAAGCATAATCGCACTGGATGCGATGGGGTCCGATAAGGCGCCGAGGCCCGAGATTGAAGGGGCGCTGCAGGCGGCACGCCACCACGGCGTCCGCGTGCTATTGGTCGGACCGGAAGATCGGCTGCAAGCGGAACTGCAACATTATCCCGGCGCGCGCCGCTTGCCGATCGAAGTCGTGCATGCGAGCGAAGTCATCACCATGGACGATAAAGTGGAGGCGATTCGCGCCAAGCGCGATTCGTCCATTCGCGTCGGACTGCGTCTGGTGCGCGAAGGACAGGCCGCGGGCTTTGTGACGGCGGGCAACACGGGCGCCGCCATGGCGACAGCGAAGGTAGTGCTGGGAGCGTTGCCGGGAGTCGATCGTCCCGCGCTGGCAGCCGCGTTTCCTACCGCGCTCAACACGGCGGCAATTCTGCTGGATGTGGGCGCGAACGTCGACTGCACTGCACAAAACCTCGAACAGTTTGCCGTCATGGGCGAGATTTATTGCCGCTCGATTTTCGGCATCGAGCATCCGCGCGTGGGCCTGCTTTCGATTGGCGAAGAAGAAGGCAAGGGCAACGACTTGACGCGGGAAGCATTTCAACTTCTGAAGCGGCTGCCGATCCAGTTTATCGGGAATGTCGAAGGGCGCGACTTATATAACGGGCACGTGGATGTGATCGTCGCCGACGGATTTGTCGGCAATGTCGCGTTGAAGACTTCCGAAGGTGTGGCCCGGCTCGTGCGCACTGTTTTGAAAGAAACTTTGAAGGCGACCATCACGCGCCAAGTCGGCGCGATTCTTTCACGCAACGCATTTTCGGATTTCAAGAAACGGCTCGATCACACCGAGTATGGCGGCGCGCCGCTGTTGGGAATCAAGGGCGTGTGCATCATCACGCATGGCTCGTCGAATTCGAATGCGATCAAGAACGCGGTGCGCGTCGCGGCCGAATTTGCCGAAGGCAGAGTGAATGAAGCCATTGAACGAGAAGTGGCTGGGCTGCGGGCGATGGCGGGAGCGATAACATAAGGCTAGGTCAGAGGTCAGAGGTCTGATTGCAGAACTTAGAACCTTTGCTGCATGCGACACCGACGATTCTTGGGTTTTCACCTCTGCCATCCGACCTCTAACCTCAAAATTCCAAATATGACGAACTCCACATCTCAAATTGTATTTCTCTTCCCTGGCCAAGGTTCCCAGTCCGTGGGCATGGGCAAGGAGCTTTTCGGCAACCACGCCGTAGCACGGCAGACATTTGAAGAAGCCGACGAAGCACTCGGCTACAGGCTGTCGCAGATTTGTTTTGAGGGGCCGGAAGAAAAACTTAAGCTGACGGAGATCACGCAGCCGGCGATTTTGACGGCGTCAGTTGCAGCATGGCGCGTCTTACGTGAGAAGGGCCTGAAACCGGATTTCGTCGCCGGGCACAGCCTGGGAGAATATTCCGCGTACGTGGCTGCTGGGACATTGCGATTTGCCGACGCCGTACGCACCGTGCGCAATCGCGGCAAGTACATGCAGGAAGCCGTGCCGGTGAGCGTGGGCGCAATGGCGGCGATCCTGGGAATATCGCTGGACCAAGTCACTCAGATCGCCCAGGACGCCGCGCAGGGAGAAGTTTGCGAGGCCGCCAACATCAATTCGCCGGAGCAGATCGTGATTTCCGGACACGCTGGCGCGGTGGCTCGCGCGATTCAACTGGCGACCGAGCGCGGCGCGAAAAAGGCTGTGAGCTTACCTGTGAGCGCTCCCTTCCATTGCGCGCTCATGCAACCGGCGCAGGATCGGCTGGCGGCAGATCTTAAAGCGCTTGCATTCAGCAATCCATCATGCCCAGTCATCTGCAATGTCGATGCGGCGCCGATTACTTCGGGCGAGGCGGCACGCGACGCGCTCATTCGGCAGGTAACAGGTGCAGTGCGGTGGGATGAATCTGTGCGGCAGTTGATCGCGAAAGGAGCGAGCCTCTTTGTTGAGGTTGGCCCGGGAAGAGTTCTTTGGGGATTGATGCGCCAGATTGACCGCTCGAAGACTTGTTTAACCGTGGGTGATGAGGCGTCGCTGGCCAAGACGCTGGCGCAGGTTGCAGCAACAGCGGCTTGAGAAGCTATTTAATAATGTGAGAGCCGCAATAGCTGCCGGGCTGCGCCCGGTTTGGACGGGCAGGAATGTCCGCCCCACACGAATCAGTACGGATAGACGGTGATCGTCTTATCCGACTTCAGCACGAACATTCGGGCGCGTTCGGAACGTTCGTTCACGACTACCTCTACGATTACGCCCCCACTGCCGAATCCTCTTGTATTCGCCGAGCCGTAAATGCGGAAGGATTTGATCAGTCCCCATTCTCCGCCGGGGCCCCAATCGCGGTAGAAATCCGCGTAGGTGTATTGCGAATACTTCTGCTGATGCTGGCGGAAATTGGGATCGTTGAAGTAAATGGCGTAAGCGGTTTCGTAGTCTTGCTTCTGGAGAGCGGCGAAGAAGTGGTCGACCACGCGCTCTTCCGACCAGTTGCGGTACATCCACGCCAAGACGGCGAGAACGATCACAACGATTATTGCGACAGCGATCTTAATTTTGCGCCGCCGGGCGCGGGCGACGTCGAACGGCTGGGCATCGAGCAGGGTCATATCGCGGTCATCTCCGCAAATACAAGCATAACGGATTTGCGCAAGATAGCAATCGGCGAACCGATGTAGGCCCTGTTTTCACGAAAAGCAAAAAGAGCCTCGACCGGCCATTGGAGATTACTACGGCAACCCGACTTTGCGGACCATCGCGGCGTAGCGTGGGTCCGAGCGCAACGGGTCGAACGGGACGAAAGTTTTCAAACCGATCAGCAGCCAATCGTGCTCCTGATAGGCAATGTCGAGCCATCGGAAGGCTTCATCTTTGTCTCCCATGTCAGCATAGAGCTGGGCAATTTCTTCGGCGGAGAAGTAGCCCGTCTTCGCCCTTTGGGCTTTGTGCAATTCGACTGCCTCGGTGAGAGCGCCCTTCCAGCCTGCTGAACGAAAGCCCCGTTCCAGCGCATCCCCATACTCAACGTGGTCTGGCTCGCCGGAGAGTTGGCCCTCGATTTTGAACTCTTCAATCACCTGCGGGTAGATGCGTTTCGCCCAGTATGCTTTGGCCAGGCAATCGTGCGCGATGGCGAAGGTTGGCTCATCGGCCGCGAGCTTCTTGCAGACGGCAATCGCATCGTCGTAGCGTCGCGCGGTGGTGAGAATGCCTCCGAGTTCCCTTTTGATGACAGGCGACTGCGGATCGAGCTGTTGCGCACGATTGATCTCCGCCAGCGCTTCCTGCTGCCGGCCACCAATCCTATCCAGAGTTTCGGCATACCATTGATGGGCGGTCGCATCGTTGGGGTCGAGTTCGAGAGCTTTTTTGAACTCTGCCTCACCCCCGGCGAAATCCCAATCGTACTGCGTTTCATTCATGCCCAGAATGGCATGGGGGTGGGCCAAGGTCGGGTCGAGCTCCAAGGCCTTGCGGGCGGCGGCATTCGACTTCGGAAAACTGTCGCTGGGAGCGCCGCGAAAGTTAGGCATTGAGGTATGGGCATCGGCGAGACCCGAATAGGCCAGAGCATAGCCGGGGTCTTTGGCGATGGCCTGATTGAAAAAGGAGATGGCCTTGTCGAGGTCGGGAGCCGTTCGCCGGTTCCATGCATAACGCCCCTTTAAATACAAATCGTAGGCGTCAGGATTCTGCGTGCCTTGCCGGGTTACCTGTTGTTTTTCCGAAACAGTGAGCTTGAAGCGTAACTTGTCGGCAATGTCCCCTGCGATCTGTTGCTGCAACGAGAGTATCTGTGTGCTCTTACCGCTGTAGTGCTGTCCCCAAATCACGCTGTTGTCGCGAGCATCGGTGAGCTCGGCGCTGACTTCGATGTTGTTCCCTCGCGGGACCACTCGTCCGCTCACCACTGCGGACACGCCCAGATCGTTACCGACCTTTTGCACGTCCACATCCTTCCCTTTGTAGCGAAATACCGAATTGCGAGACCTGACCTTGAGCCCGGGAACGTGGGCGAGGTTGTTGATCAGGGATTCGGTAATGCCGTCGCTGAGATAGTCGGTATTGGCGTCTCCGCCTCCATTCGTGAAAGGAAGCACGGCGACCGCATCGGGAGGGCCGGAGCGGCCAGGGGCGCGTGGGTTGGGTTGAACGGCGGCGGCTCGGGCGCGGAAGCGGGCGGTTTGGCGGTAGGAATAAATGCCGGCGAAAACCGCTATCGCCAATGCACCGGCAACCACCCATGGCAGGATTCGCACTGGCGGGGTCATGCTCTCGGTTTTCGGGGGCACCGCGTCCGATAAGTTGTCAGCTCCTCGGCGAAGCGTGGGAGCGACATTCTGGCTGGACTCCGCAGGTAAGTCCGGAACAACGACCGAAATTGCGGCCGGCAGTTTCGGGTCCGACTCGGTTTCTTTCATTGGTTGCGACTGCCCACGCCGCAGCCATTCTTCCAACTCATTGGCAAAAGCATAGACGACACCACGGGCGCTGCCAGGTACCCGGTGGACGGGCAGGCCGCGCTCAATCTCCCAGCGCCGCACGGTGCGCTCGTCGCGCTCAAAAAAGGCGGCGATCTCCTTCCAGGAGTCGAGGCGACGTTTCGAATGGGGCTGAGAAGACGTGGAAATCCCTCAAATTTCGGCCAATGTCCGCTAATGCCCGTTCATGACCGTTCGTGTCGATTGCCGGGGGGAGGGATTCCGAGGATTATAGCCGAGATTCGGGTGTGGGGACACTCCGAAAATGGGCTGCAAGAGGTTGCACTTAATCCACGTTACAAGGAGGTTTTATGCCGGCGTCCTACCGTGAGTTCAGCAGAGGGTTGTTTGTGATTTTGGGGCTAAGTGGGCTGTTATTTCTGGCGGGAATCATCTTGCTGCCGGGGATGGGGACGTATGGAGATGGGGTGCAGGCGCAGAGTGAGCTGGAATTGGCGTCGCCAGAGGTAAACCATAACACCTGGACGAGCGGCGCAGCGATGCCGGTGGCCCTGAAAGCCCCGATGGCGGGGGTGATCGGCAGCAAGATCTATGTGGTCGGCGGGGTGACCGATACCGCGGTCGTCGCCAACAACCAAATCTATGACCTGGTCGCCAACACCTGGAGCACCGGCGCGGCCATTCCAACAACGACCTTCGACGGAGCCGGCGCGGTGGTGAAGAACGTTTTATACATCTTCGGCGGAAGCAACGATGGGACGACGGTGACCAACGCCGTATGGGCATATAGCCCGAAGACCAACACGTGGTCCTCGAAGGCAGCGATGCCCACCGCGAGAGATAGCGCCGCCGCTGCGGTATACAAGAACATCGTCTACGTCATCGGGGGGAATGGCAGCGGCTCCCTCCGGCTCAACACGGTCGAAAGCTACAATCCTGCAACCAGTACCTGGACAGAAGAGGCTCCGCTGCTGGTGGGAAAGTCCGAGCCCTCGGTAGGGCTGGTTGGGACCACGATTGTGGCGGCTGGCGGGTACAGCGCGTCCGGACTCACTGGGGACAATGAAGGCTACAACGTGTCCACGAATTCGTGGACATCTCTTGCGGCTGAGCTCACACCAACGAACGCGTCCTGCACGGGCTCCGCCAAGGGGTCGCTGTACGTAGCGGGTGGGTTCGGCGGCGGTGGGCCAGTCGAAAACACGGAATCGTTCAAGGTGTCAAAGAACAAGTGGACGAAGGAGACCGGTATGCCGCAGGGCCTCATCTGGCCTGGCTCCGCCGTCTACAAGAACGTGCTCTATTGCTTCGGCGGCGGAGACCAGACCGTTCAGTTCCAAGGCAATGTTTACAACATCGTGCAGATCTATCAGCCGTAGATATTGAACTACTTCACGCTTCCCCAGCAACGGCAGAATTCTTTACTTCCAGGAGAGTTTATGAAATCAACTCGGCAACAAATTGACAGGCTGAACCAATCAACTTTGGCGGGAAAGCAACGGCCGGCTTTTCTTCGTGCACTTGGAATTTTCCTCTCGGCTCTGACGGTAGTGGCTCTCAGCAGTGTTCTGTTCGCGCAACCGGCGCCAGCAACTTTCGTGAACCCCAGGTTCTTTAACGGCGGCTCGGTGATCGCCAATTACAGCCCGATTCCCGTCCAGGCGCTTGCCGTTGGCGACTTCAACAATGATGGAGTGCCGGATCTGCTGACACTGGATGACAACGGCAACACGGCGGGAGTGGGCATTATGCTGGGCAACGGCGCGGGCGGCTTCGGGCCCGTCGCGTCGATTACTACGTTTTCGTGCACTTTGGAGGGCGGCATTGTTACGGGCGACTTCAATAATGATGGGAATCTGGACTTTGCCGTTGTGTCGGGCACGGGGAACTGCGGCTCCAACATAGGCACGCTCTGGATCTTCCTGGGCAACGGCGCGGGCGGCTTCACTCTCAAAGCGTCGTATCCAGAGATTGGCCCTCCCGCGAACAATGAGAAGGCTAGCGGATTGATCGCTGCCGATCTCCGCGGCAACGGACACCTCGACATCCTCGCGATCGATCCCAGCAATGGCGTCGACGTTTTTCTGGGCAACGGCGATGGAACATTCCTGGCTCCGACGGCAGTGGCAATCACCGCCTCGAATTATACGGGGGCCATCACCGCCGGGGATGTTAATCATGACGGAAAGCCCGATCTGATAGTCGCGAACGCATACGAGAGCGACGGTATTTTTGTGCTGATCGGCAACGGCGACGGTACTTTCCAATCGCCAGTGTTTTACCAGCAAGGTTCCAATTCTGGCGTTATGGCGGTGGCCATCGGGCAACTCAAGAAGGGCGACGACGGCGACGTGGTGCTGGGAACCGGGAACGGCGCCTACGTCTATATGAACAACGGCGATGGCACGTTCAAGACGCCGGTACTCTATGGTCCCTCGTGGATCGATTCCATCGTAATCACCGATATCAATGGCGATGGGAAGAACGACCTGGTCGTGAGTTCGTATTCTTCGTCCGCGGTATGGACCATGCTGGGCAATGGAAAAGGCGGATTCGCCGCCGCAGAGTCGTTCGCGACGGACGGCTATCCGAGCAATGTGGTGGTCGCCGACTTTAATGGCGACAAGAAATTGGACTTCGCCACGTCGAACAGTGCCGGCGAGTGGGTGACGGTGGGCCTCGGCAACGGAGACGGCACTTTCCGCAGCAGCCAAAGCTACGGCTACACCTGGAGCGGCCTCGTCAACGGTATCGCAACGGCCGACATGAACAACGACGGCAACCTGGACATAGTGGAAGCGGGCGGCGGAACAGGCGTTGGAATTGCCGTGCTGCTGGGCAGTTCGCACGGCGTATTCGGGAGTCCGATCTCCACCGCAGTCGGTTGCGGCCAAGCCAACCGTGGCCCGGTCACTTACATCGCCTTGGGTGACGTCAATGGAGATCACAAGGTGGATGTGGTGGCGAACATGACCAACAGCGGAGGCGGGTGTCCGAACAACGAAGTCGCTGTGTTGCTCGGCACCGGCAAGGGGAAGTTCAAAGCGCCTGTTTACTATTCCACCGGGACTACGCAGCAGTCCTACAGCGTGACGTTGGCCGACATCCGAGGCAACGGCAAGCTGGACATTCTGACCTCGAACGCAGATGGCAGCCTGAGCGTGCTGCTCAACAACGGTAAGGGCGTTTACGGGACGGCAAACGTTATCGTCGGCGCCAGCGGATCGGAAGCCGCAAGCATGGCGATCGGCGACTTCAACAACGATGGCAAGCTGGATATCGCCCTCACCAACTACGGCGCGACAGCAGTCAATCTTCTGCTCGGCAATGGCGACGGCACATTCCAGGCCCCGCTCCTCACGCCTTCGGTCATCAACCCGGTCGGATTCACAGCCGCCGATTTCAATCACGACGGCAAGCTGGACTTGGCGATCAGCAGCTGGGACGATTCCGGATCGTTCGTGATTCTGCTAGGCAAGGGCGACGGCACGTTCACAGCGGGTACCCCTTATAACTTCGGCACCTGGGAACAATGCTATCCGAGCGGTGGATCCAGTCCGTACTGGATCGGAGCCGCCGATCTCAACCAAGACGGCAAGCTTGATCTCGCACTGGCCGTCCAGTTCAGCGCCTGCGACACCGAATACAGCGGACAAAACACCTGGGGAGCGGCGCTGGTCTATACCGGCAACGGCGACGGCACCTTCAATCTGGACGAAGGGCCATGGGTCGGCGGCGTAGATAACTCCGGCATTGCCTTGGGAGATTTCAACAGCGACGGCATGCTCGACATGGCCGTAGCCGGCAATGCGGCATGGACGTCCCAGGACTGGGTCACCATCTTGCTGAACAACACCCAAGCGGTGAGCGTCTCGCCGCTGAATATGAACCTAGGCAGTGAGACGGTAGGCAAAACCAGCAAAGCGCAAACTGTGATCTTTACGAACGATGAGGCCACCTCGCTCACGTTCGGGGGTGTGGCACTGGCAGGCGCCAATCCCGCAGACTTCACCGCGAAGTCGGCTTGCGGCAGCGATCTGTTGACCGGAGCGAACTGCACGATCACGGTGACGTTCAAGCCAACCACGACCGGAAAACGGGCGGCAACGCTACAAATCACTGATGGCGCGGGCTCGCAGTCTGTTTCGTTAACGGGAACAGGAAAGTGATCCCTTGTGTGCCGGCGGGAGTGAAGCTGCCCCGCCGCATACGACTGAATCGCCGTCGCGGACAAGGACATCATCTTTGAGCCGCCTCGATTCAGCCGGTTCACGGTGTGCTTGGGGAAGCGGTGTGGGGAGCCTGTGAAGGATCCCCCGCCGCGGCACCGTGTGTGAGAGCCGAATTCATGCGCTGGGCTTCGGCGCGCGCGGCTTCCGCTGCTTCTTTTCGGCCCGAGGATTCCAGCACCTGCGCGAGCAGTTCATAGGCAAATGGAGTGGGCTGGATGTTGATCGCGTGCCCGAAATCCTGCGCCGCGTGGTCCCAATCGCCGGCTTTCTGCGCAATGAGCCCGAGGCCTACATACGCTGACTGGTTCTCTGTCTGCCGCTGGAGCGCGGCCTCGAAATCCTGCTTCGCATTGTCTTCCTGTTTCAGCGCAAGGTAGGCATATCCGCGGTTCACGTGGGCGAGCGCGAGCAATCCGGGATCGGCCGTCAGATCGAAAATCTTCCGATATCCGTCGATCGCGGCTGGCAGGTTGCCGTGCTGCTGCTCGTAAGTGGCGATGTTGAGCGCACTGACTGGGTCGCCGGGACGAATCGCGTTGGCGCGGCGGAAATACTGGATCGCATCGTCAGTCCTTCCCTGCGCCAGCAGCGCGGTAGCGGCGTTATCTTCGGCGATGAAGTTGCGCTCGGTGATGTCGAGCGTGTGGCGCCAGAGGGTGAAGTTGCCGGTCCAGAAGTTGACCTGGCGGTGCAACGCGAATGATGTGGCCGCGAGAACAATCACGCTCGTCGCCAGCGTAACAGCAGCCGGAACGCGCCACGACTCCAACAGATCTGCTGCGCCCCAGCAGACGATCACGAAAATTCCGAGCAGCGGAATGTAAGCGTAGCGGTCGGCCATGGCTTGGACTCCGACCTGCACGATTCCGATCATCGGAACCATCGTTCCCAGAAACCAGAACCAGCCGACGAACAGGTAGCGGCGGTCGCGGAAGATGACGACGAAGATGGTGAACGCCAGAATTGCCAGCGCGGAAAGCGACGCGGCGGGAATGCTGATGGTGCGTCCCGGGTGCGGGTACATGGGCGCGAGATTCGCGGGCCAGAAGGTGTTGCCAATGTATTTCGCGTACGACAACGCCGCGTTTGCGAGGTGTTCCCACAGCGGGAGTTCTTCATGGCGGGCGGCGCTCTGCGCTTTCATTGTGATCAGCGCGCTCGCGGCGGAGAGCGCGAACCATGGAAGTTTTTCGACCACGAGGCTGACGAAGCTTCGCGGGATGCCCTCAGGGGCTAAAGCCCGTATTTCTGTTTGAGTTCCGGACGGCACGGCTGAAGACGCGCCCTTTCCAAAGCGATCTATTCCCGCGTGTTTTTCTTCCGCCGCGATCCTTCGCAGCGGCCAGTAATCCAGTAACAGCAGCGCGAACGGGAACGTGATGACTTGGGGCTTGGCCATCAGCGCCAACGCGTAAAGAACCGTGACGGCGAGGTAACGGCCGATTCCGCGATGGCGCGCGTAGCTTCCGTAGGCAGCGAGCGCGAGCAAAAAGAAAAGCAAGCTGAGGACGTTCTTGCGCTCGGCGATCCACGCGACCGATTCGACGTTGATGGGATGCAGCGCAAACAGAGCGGCCACCATCAGGCCGCGGCCCGTCATGCCGGTTGCGGATGCGAGCATCCAGAACAGCAGCGCGGCGCAGGCCGCGTGCAGCAGCACGTTTACCATGTGCGGGCCAGCGGGGTTCAGTCCGAACAGTTGGCAATCGAGTTCATGCGAGAGCCACGTCAGCGGATGCCAGTTGGTATTGGCGAACGTGTGAAATGCCCAGGCGACCGATTGGCGCGTGAGTCCGGCGCGGACGTTTGAATTCTGCGTGATGTACAGATCGTCGTCGAGGTTGAGAAACGGAGCGCGCGTGACCGGGTTGTAAAGCGCCAGCGTCGCCAGAACGAGCAACAAAGACAGAATTAGTTTCTGCCATTTAGAAATGTGCAAGAGCGAAGTCTCGGGCGGGCGGGGCTGTGGCTCTTGGTCTGGCATTTGTTTCATTGGAACACGCTCGATGGCGCGGGGTAGTGAGGGTTTTGGGTCTGGGATCAGTTGCGTGCTGCGAAAATTGTGGTGCTGTAGTATCAACGAGTTGCGCTGTGCATGCTCTTCAAAATCTTGATTTCAAATAACTTAGTTGCAGCTGCCGCCTCGGCGACTAAGCTTCGGACCCGATTCGGCTTGGCCGTGATTATTGATCCGCTTCTAGAATTCTAGAGATGTGAGGCGCGACGTCAAGGAGTTTCCCAAGATTGTGGTCGCGGGTTGCTCCTCGTCCTTTTTCTGCGATTGGACGGTTTCGCCTCGGCTCGTCCGCTCTTTCGAATCGTGCGAGAATAAGGAACTTTGTTCGAGAGCCGTCTCCTGGCTTTCGTTTTGCGTGAGGGTTCATCGGTGAAGAAGATCAGACTTGCTTCGCTCGCGATCGCGACTGCAACTTCTGCGGCAGCTTTGCTTTTCAATCTGGCGTTCGTGACTTCGGTTCGCGCTAATGAACCAAACTGCACGCAGCAATTAGTCGATGGAACGATTCCTCCTCCGACGACTTACTTCATCTATCCGCGGCAAACAGTGACTCCGTTTTACCAGTGGGAGAACAACGACGGGTATTGCGGGGAAGTGTCGATGATGGAGGCGGGACTGAACAATGGGCAATGGATGTCGCAGTTCAATGCGCGGCTGGTGTGCGGGACGGGATTGTCGCAGTCGGGTCCGGATGGGGCTTGCAGGGCGCATCATGGGAACGTCGACTACAACGCGCAGTTGCTCATTGAGGATCCGGGAACGGGCGCCTCGGGGCCGAACGTGTATGCGGATGCGGCGCAGTGTCTGTCGAATTCGCGGCTGCAGGGGTCGACATTTGATTACACGGCGCAGACTCCGGGGATGACGGGATATGAGCAATACATGACGTGGGTGAAGAAGGAAGTCATCCGCGGACACCAGGTGACGGTTGGAGTGCTGATCAATGGGTATCGCGATCCGCAATACGATCATGAGGTGACGGTGATCAAGATCGGGACGAATCACTCGCCTAGTGATGCGACTTACTACGTCGATGACGTGCTCTATATAGAAGATCACGGAGCGTACACGATGTCGGGGGATAAGTTCACATCGAATCCGGCGATTCCTCCGGGAGCGGGAGCGGATGATGTGGGCTGCACGCCGTACGTATTTGGGTACACGTTTGGTTCGCTGGCGCAGACTCGGGAGGGTGCGAACCGGAAGCATGCGCACGGGTATTCGATTGTGATTCCGGGGGACGTAACCATTCATACGGGCGCGGGCGGAACGGGATATGACACGGTGGCGATTTCTGGTCCGCATAATTACGGATTTTCGGTGGCTGGGCCGGTGGATCGAGATTCGGAAACGTTGCCGGTGGCGATTACGATTGCGGGCCCGACTTACACCGATGAAGTGCCGAATCCGCTGGATCCGCTGGCGGAATATGACTATGAGAACGGGATGATCGGGAGCAGCAGTTGGGGACGAAGCTGCACGAACCGGCCTCCGGCGGCGTGGATGACGAATGTTCAACTTGACGTGAACGTGAGTGGGTTGACGGCGGGTGTGGCATACAACCTTTATGAGTACGATTTTTCGTCAGTGGCGGGAGTGGGGTTGGCGGCGGCGCTGGCGGTGCCGGTGGCGGAGTTTAACGCGAATGCCAATCTGGCGACGAAGGTGACGACGTTTACGGCTACTTCGGCGACGTATGCGACATCGGTGACGACCACGTCGGATAAGGTGGTTGTGTTCCGGTGCGTGGCGGTGGGAGCACCGTGAAGGGCGGTATTTCGTAGCGGAGAAAGCAGTCGGCCGGAGGCAGCGCGGGTCGTCCCTCCGAGATTTGGATTTCTTTCTACACTCTCCCAGCGCTAAAGCGCTGGGCTAAGGTCGGTCGCCCCCATTTTTCACAGGTACAGATCATGATGCAGTCCGGGATGGGATACGGGACCTATCGGGTCGTGATGGGGGAAAAGAGAGCCTAAAGTGGCGAGCTAGCCTGCCGATGATATTTAAGTCAACCGGAAGAATGGCAAGCGGGTTGGCGAATTGGAAGCGGGATCCGCGCGTGGGTGGAAATTATGGAGAAGATCCGGGCGCTCATTGTGGACGATTCGTCGGTGATGCGCAAGATCGTGGAGCGGTCGCTGCGGCAAGCAGGGGTCGAACTCGAAAAAATAGTGGAAGCCGGAAACGGGGCAGAGGCGCTGGCGGCGCTGGGAAAAGAGCCAGTCGACCTGATTCTGTGCGACATCAACATGCCGGTGATGGACGGGCTGGAGTTCGTTCGGGCGCTGGGTGGAGTGGAGAATGCCAAGGGAGTTCCGGTGGTGATGATCACGACCGAAGGCAGCGAAAACCATGTGGTGCAGGCGCTCACAGCGGGGGCGAAGGGATATATCCGCAAGCCATTTACGCCGGAGCAGGTGAAAGAACACGTGTTACCGGTGATTGGGAAGAAGTCATGAGCACAGACACTTCATTGGCGGTGCGGTCGCATGAAGAGAACTGGCTGCCGGTTCTCGAACTCGCAGTGGAGGAAGTATTCGAAATCATGGTGGGACAGCGGGTGAAGCCGGTATCGAAGACGGAGCACGCGCCGAAGCGGGAATTCACGGCGATGGTGGGGCTGGCGGGAGCGCTGTGCGGGATCCTGACAATTACGTGCGCACGAACGACGGCGCGCGAGATGACGAAGTGCATGCTGAGTGCGGAGATTGCGGAGTCGGAGGAGCAGATCTCGGATGCGCTGGGAGAAATCAGCAACATGATCGCCGGAAACTTTAAGAACAAGCTGGCGGCCACGGATGGACAATGCATGTTGAGTGTGCCGACGGTGATCAAAGGCGAAGAGTACAGCGTCCGGTCGATGGCGGATGGCGACAATCTGGAAACGGTGATGTTGTTCGCAGGGGAAGCGGTCTCGGTGTGTCTGCAGTTGCATAACTGAAGGATGGCGCGGAGGCATGGTTTGCCGCCCGGGCCGGGTTCGTACGGGCAACTCTTGCCTGCACCACATTTCTATAAGAGCGTTCCAATTTTTCTTCCCGCCTTGCAAGTTCAATCTATTGATTTCACGCTACATGTGAAGCCGCTAACCTCTGTGGCGTGGCTACCCGCTTGCACGCGACTCCACGAGGTGGCACGTGGACAGCGGATTCTATGCGGCCAGCGCGGGATTGCGGGCACAGAGCCAGGCGCTCGATGTCGCGGCGCACAATCTGGCCAACGTCAATACGAACGGGTTTCGGGGCGAGCAGACGACGTTTCAGTCGCTGGTGGCACTGGCGCGCCCGGCTGCGTCGAATGCGCTGAACCTTGCGACCAATGACTATGGAGTGCTCGAAGGGACGCACCTTGATTTGAGCGCTGGGAATTTGACCAGCACGGGGAATCAGTTGGACGTGGGAATGGAAGGGAGCGGATTTTTTGCCATCGAAACGCCGCGCGGGACCCGCTACACGCGCAATGGCAGCTTTCAGGTCTCGAGCGCGGGCGAACTGGTGACGGCGGCTGGGGATCGGGTGCTGGGCGATCCGGCGCTCGGCGATCAGGC
>JBELAC010000289.1:0-5236 GCA_049509215.1 Terriglobales bacterium | reverse complement strand
AATGCACTTCTTCAATCCGGTCCCGGTGATGAAACTGGTCGAAGTGATCCGCGGCCTGGCAACCTCGCAGAGCACCTATGAAACCGTCCGCGACCTCTCCGTGAAGCTCGAAAAAACGCCGGTCGAAGTGAATGATGCCCCGGGCTTCGTTTCCAACCGCGTCCTCATGCCCCTGATCAACGAAGCCATTTTCGCGGTCATGGAAGGCGTCGCCACTCCGCAAGCCGTCGACGAGGTCTTCAAACTCGGCATGGCGCATCCCATGGGCCCCCTGACGCTCGCCGACTTTATCGGCCTCGACGTCTGTCTCGACATCATGCGCGTCCTGCACGATGGCCTCGGCGATCCGAAATACCGTCCGTGCCCCTTGCTGATCAAAATGGTCGATGCTGGTTGGCTGGGCCGTAAGAGCGGCCGCGGCTTTTACTCCTACGCGTGATCACGACGGTTAGAATGAGCGCATGACGAATTCACTGGGAGACTTTCTTCCCAAGCGAGAGCCCGGCGGCGACGCGTTCTACTATTTAATGGCCGCGATCTTCGGAGCCGTGGCCGCGTGGACCGACATCAAAGTCGGCGATCTGCTTCTGACTGCGACCATCGTGGTCGCGTCCTGCATACTCCTCGGCTTCCTGAGCCCGCGCAAGCCCTGGCGCTGGGTATTCCTGATCGGAATATGCATGCCGGTAGTCGAGTGGTTGGCGTACTTCTTCCTGACTGAAAAGCCGACCCGCGCCCAGGTCTACGAGTCCTTCCTAGGATTCGTCCCCGGAATCGCCGGCGCCTACGGCGGAGCAATCGCCCGCGGTGTCGTCGACAACCTGTTTCCGAAGAAGTGAACCTCTTTGGTTCTTTCGACGTGGAAACAAGCCTTACCAAGTCGCCGCCAGACTCGATGTCTAGAGTGTGCCTCTCATCGCAGCTTGCTCTTTACGATCGCAATCGCCTTGTCGAGCACTTCATCCTTACCGGCACGGATTCCCGCCAGCGTAGGCCGCACCTCGACGGTTGGCTGCAGACCTAGCCGCTGCAGTTGACGCCCGTCGGCATGCCAGACTCCTTGACCGCTGAAGTACACGTGAATGCCTCCCGGCACCGAGAAATTTGTGACGTCGCCATTGGCCCCTTCGGTGGGGCTGCCTATGAATTGTGTGCCGTTTGACGCCTCAAAAAACAACCCTGTATGCTCGGCCTGGCTGATCGTACGCTCATCGACCAACATCACCGTCAGCCCGTGATAACGCCATTTGTCGGTAGGCGGCAGCCGTTGCAGGAATGTTGAAACCTCCTGAGAACTGGAAAGCTCGCCGTTGGGAAGATCGGGCGACATCGGATCTCGTCGCTTAAACAGCGCGGCCACTACATCGGTTTTGTCCGTCAGGCGCGGGGCGATCGGCCAACCCGTTCCTTGCGGGTAACCGCGATCGTCAAAGATAATGGCGGGACAGTTTTTGAATTTCTCGAACATCTCGTCCACCTGCGACACCGGCAGGCGATCGAGGTCGGCATATCCAATGTTGCCGGGCAGCACTCGCAAAATATCGCCGGTGCGGTCGCCCGCTGTCTTGGGCATGTATTCGGTTTTCCTCGCCACTTTGATTTCTCGCACCTGGTCATGAATGTCGCGGACAGTAATGGTTGCGGTGGAATCCTTGGGCCCTCGCGCGATGGCTCTTTGCGCAGCGACATACATCCCCGCCTGAGGTGTGGAGTGAGCCGTATACTTCAGCCGCTCTGCAATTCTGCTGCTGGCATCCTCTCCATCAACCTTCAGGATCACGTCACCGATTTCAAGCCCGGCATCTTTCGCCGCCTGCGCATTCGTAAACGCGGTGATCACCGGGAGACCCTCGATCATTCGCACGCGCACGGGTGCGCTGGCATTTCCAAAATAGTTTCGAAGGACGGGGCTGGTGACGGCTCCATGGCTGTCGTGGATATGGGTTACCATCTCAGCGACTGCCAGGTTGTAGTCGAGAGCGTCCTTGGCTCCCTCCACTCGCGGGATAAACTGACGCAGCGTCTCATCCCAGTCCTCACCCATGAACTCCTTATAGGGAAAGAAATAGTCGATGACTGCCCAGATGCGAAACGCCCCGAGGACGCGATATTCTGGCGCCGGGTACGCCATATCGTCATAGGTCTTATCCAGCAGCGGCGCTGCACGCTCCGCCAGTTTCGATCGGGACGGCGACGAAAATTTGCCACTCTTTGCAAATTCGATCGCCGCTTGTAACGCAGGATTCTGATCGCCTTTCAATCCCGAAGCCGGTACCACCACGTTGGGAGCGAATCCGCTTGTCCCGTCTCCGTAAACCAGTTCGCCCAACCGCATTTGCGCCTGCACGCCGTCGGGAAGGTTGACAACGAGCGTACTAACCGTGGCGTCGTCGCTGGACGATCCCTCCGCAACAATTGCGCCTCGCCCCGACGCTTGAAAACCCAATGCCATCTCGGGCAAGTCCGCCTGGGGACCAATCAGAAAAACCACCGGAATATTTCTTGCGCCCGGTGCTGGCTTGATACCTTGACGGCCTTCGACGTAAAAGCCCGAACTATAGCTGCCGCTGGTCGTGCCGTCCTGCGGAGGGTAACCAATGTGCATGCGACGACGTTCGCTCGGCATCTCGAGAGGTACGGTGGTCAGGGCGCCCGGCAGACCGCTGTCAGAGATACCATACGCCGCCATCCCTCGGTCGGCGTCGGACGGCGGCGATGCAGGACGCAGGTCAAACACTGCGGCCGTCGCTGCGGGGAACTCTTTTTTCAGGGCCTCCAATTTTTCCCCGGTTCCGACAAAATCCTGGAAGTCTGAGTAATTCGTCATCGAGACGACCAGCACCCCGTCCGCGGTCTTCCGGAAAGCGGGCTGCCGTTCCGCGGATGGCGAGGAAGCTGTCAGGGCAGCAGCCGAAACACTGATCACGTGCGTGATGGGATCACCGAGTTCGCCCAGCATACCGTCGACGGCGGCGGCGTACTCTGCGCGATCCCGCGCAGCATTGACCTTCGGGATCGCTGTGACGAGCGCCTTGTCCCAGTCAATGTCTCGATATGCAAGATACGGATGGAAGTACTTTACTGCCGCCCACAATTTGGCGAGCGCAACCAGGCGGTCGATGCGTGCAGATTCCGCGGCTGTTTGCTGTGCGTATGCACTCAGCAAACTCGAAAAAATCACAAGTATGACAGCGGCAATACCAGGCACTGAGGAGCGGAGTTTCACAGGAGCCTCAATTCTCGCTCGCAACCGGCGTTTCTCTAAGCAACGCCAAGAAAGTGTCTTGACGATTTCCGATCCAAGAACCGCCGTAGCGTGATCGCAGCGAATTCTAGCGTATTGCTGCTCGCTTCTTAAAGCGTTTGAGAATCGGAAGCGTGTTGCCGATCTAAGGTATGTAGCGGCCAAACTGAAGGGGAGTCTATCCAAGGTTTTGGTCTGGCCTCAAAGGTCCCGGTCCCACATAATTCACTCCCGTTTCCACAGCCCATCAGCGTAAGCTAACGCCATATGGCAGTGTCGGTGTCGGTGATGGCCAGCGGCAGTCGTGGGAACTGTTCGCTTGTAGCCAGCAGCTCAACCCGCATTCTTGTGGACGCTGGTCTATCCGGTCGCGAAACTTTCAAGCGCCTGAAGGGCCTGGGCGAGCGCACCGAAGACATCTCCGCCATTCTGATCACTCACGAGCATTCCGACCACGTCGCGGGACTGCAGCGCCTCGCAACAAAACTGAAGATACCCGTCTTTCTAACCGAAGGCACGCATCACGCATGGAACCGCGCCATGCGCGACGAAGAAGGCAAAGTACCTGAGCTCCCGAGAACCGAGCATTTTTCTGCCGGCCGCAGTTTCCGCGTCGGCGACATCGAGGTTTCACCCTTCACCATCCCCCATGACGCCGCCGATCCCGTCGGCTTCACCTTCCGCGCCGAAGGAATCAAGATCGGCTTCGCCACTGACCTGGGCTATATGCCCGCCAGCGTTCGGAACCATCTCCGCGGCTGCAACGTATTACTCATGGAGTCGAATCATGATGTTGAAATGTTGCGCTCCGGTCCTTACCCGTGGTCGGTAAAGCAGCGCGTCATGAGCCGCGTGGGCCATCTGTCAAACGACTCACTCGCGGAATTCTTCTCCAGCGACTATGATGGAGTTGCTGAATACGTTGTGTTGGCGCATTTATCTGAACAAAATAACCATCCCGAAGTCGCGCGGGCATCAGCAGAACAGGCTCTGCGCGCCCGTCAGGGGCTCTGGAGCAATCGTGTGCTGCTGGCTTCCCAAACCGAAGCCATGGTGCCTATCCGGCTTTAACCTGGGCCGTGACCTCCTATGAATGACTGTGTTGAACCGATCGTAGGGAAGATCCTTGCGGGATGGCGGTATGACATCTCCGGCCTTGCTCCGGAGATGCGCGGGGACTACGAGCTCCATTTCGCCACCTGCGAGCACTGCCGCAGCCGCCAGAAGATCCATCGCATCATTGATATTTCCCTGATCGTGCTTGCGTCGGCTTCCGCCGGTGTCTTTCTACTGGCCTTCGCCGCCATCCGTCACTTTGAGCCGCGCCACACCTTCTGGCTTGAGGTCGGCGCTCTTGTCGGCTTCGCGCTTTCCGCCTTGATTTGGCTCATCGTCGCCGTCGCCACCCCTGCGCCCATGGCAGTTGTCGACGTAGCGAAGCTGGGAGCGCGCCACGTGCATGATCGTCTCCCCGCTGAGATCCGGGAGCGCTTGCCCGAAGAACTGCGCGTGAAAATTACGGGATCATAAGAAATGTGTGGGGGACGAGCGTCCTCGGCATCGCGAGCGACATCCAAGTTCTAGAACAGCCAATGAGCCTGAGATCCAAAGTCCTTACAGTTCTGTTGATCGCCGCAACAGCAGCGGGATCATGGGCGCTAGCGCAAGGACGCTTCCCATCCGTCAAATCGGGTGGTCGTCCGTCGGGCTGCCACGAGCACAGCCGCAACACGCCCCAGACCCCAACTCATGATTGCTGTGTCACAGGTCATGATGTGGCTATTCTGCAAGTTTCCCAATCGCTGCGACCAGATGCCCAGTTCGATCAGCAGGCCCTCGCTCTCTTCGAACCTTCGTCGACTTTGATCTCAGCCGTTCTCGAATATCCTGCGTTCCACTCGGCCACGCTTTCCGGCGCGGTTTCGCTGCGCGTCTAACCTCGCTCGCGGCCCTTCCTTTTTTAGCTTAGTCAACCAATGCCTGAGGAGTGGA
>JBELAC010000288.1:0-5249 GCA_049509215.1 Terriglobales bacterium | reverse complement strand
CTCCGTGCCCTCTTTCGTGCGGACCAGCGGGTTCTCGGCTCCGGGAACGACGGGGATGTCGGTGCGTCCGATGAGTTCGAGCGTTCGCAGCGTGTGCGCGACTTCTTCGGTGAGCCATGCGTCGCCAGTCACAACCGTGATGCCCAGCACCTCGGTCTGTGGAGACTGAATCAGTAATAGAATCGCCTGCTGGTCTGTACCCGCAGGACCGGCTGCATCCTGATCGATAATGATCTTGCGCTTTTCCACTACGCCGGCGATGCATGTCAACAGCAAAACGGCAGATAAGCAAACCCGGATTCGCCTGACTCTCATCTTCACTCCAGACTCTCCTCGACCCGTTCGAGTCAATTCAGCTTGTAAACAGTGGGTGTGTCATTGTAAAACCTGGCCGCAAGCAGTGTCGATTGCGGAGCGTGCTAGCCCTGACTAGAATGGCAGCAACCATCGCGAATTCTTTATTCTGTTGTTGATCGCGATTTTCCCAGGAGATCAGTGCGCGTGGCGTCCAGCCCGATTCGAAGAGTTGAAGTGATCGTTGCCCTCTGCGTGCTGGCAGGAGCTGTTTCGTTTATTCCAGTCGTTGCACAAACGGCTCAGCAACCCGCCATGTCTACGGTGCAGGGGCACGTGAGAGATGCGCAAGGCAATCCTGCAAATGACGCCGCTGTCTTCTTGAAGCGCACGAGCGGCGCGGCAATGACGTCATTGAGCCGTACTACACGCACGGACGCGCAGGCAGCGTTCCAGTTCTTGAACGTGGTCGGCGGGAGTTACACGCTGCGCGCCGAGAAAGGTGGCGCACGATGCGAAGCGGTTCCTGTAAAGGTGACAGATGGTCAGGACACGATGATCGACCTCGTCCTCTCGCCACCGAGTTCGCCGGAAGGATCGTCAGGACCGCAGAAAGGCAGCGCTGTATCCCAGTCACAAGCACCTGAATTTTTCGACAAACCGCAGTTCACGGTTGCGGGTGTCACGCAAGCAACGAGTGCGGGAGGACATGGGTCCGATACGGTGTTGCGTAACAGCGAAGCGCTGGTCAAAGCGACGGTTTCGCTCGGTGAGGAAATAACTACGAATGGGGCGCCGGCGGCCGAAGTGGCAGTCACCAGTCCAGATGAG
Source organism: Terriglobales bacterium (assembly GCA_049509215.1). Lineage (GTDB taxonomy): Bacteria > Acidobacteriota > Terriglobia > Terriglobales > Acidobacteriaceae > Acidiflorens. Next base: position 4,124 of record JBELAC010000288.1, on the reverse strand, counting down.
CGCGCTAAACTGCAGCGAGAACGCGCGGAAATTCAAGCAAAGCTTCATCACGAAGAAACCGACGACAGGATTTCAAGTGGCACCACTTCCGATGGGCGAACTCGCCAGGCGCATTCTGACCTTCATCACGAACTCGCGCGGCTCGACGAGAAGCTAGGCGACCCGCTCGAAGCCGTGCGCGAATACCAACGTGCCGCTGAACTTGCTCCGAGCGAGCCACACCTGTTTGACTGGGCGAGCGAACTGCTGGCGCATCGGGCGCTCGATCCAGCGATAGAAATCTTCACCAAGGGCAATCATCTCTATCCGCAATCGGAGCGTATGCTGATCGGACTCGGCGTGGCCTGCTATGCTCGGGGATCTTACGAGCAAGCTGCGCAGCATTTGGCAAGTGCCTCCGATATGGCTCCCGACGATCCGGCGCCCTACCTTTTTATGGGGAAGATGCAAGGTGTGGAAACCGTTCCATCGCCGGAAACGGTAGAAAGGTTGGCGCGATTCCAGCATCTTGAGCCAGGCAACGCGCTCGCTAACTACTATTACGCGGTCGGCTTGTGGAAGTCGGGGCAATCCTCGACCGCTGCCGACGATGCGGTTTCCACGCAGGCCGAACGTTTGCTGCAAAAGGCAGTGCTGATCGATCCGAGATTGGGTGAGGCGTATTTACAGCTCGGCGTTCTTTATGCGCAGCGAGGAGATTACGCGCGAGCGATTCCGGCATATCGGAAAGCAATTGAAGCCAGTCCGGAACTCGAAGAGACGCACTACCGGCTGGCGCAGGCGTATCGGCGAACTGGAGACGAGGCGGATGCGCAAAAGGAGCTTCAACTCCACGAGCAGATATCGAAACGAGCGCAACAGGAAGCGGAGGTGCAGCGCCGCGAGATCCAGCAGTTTGTGGTTTCGCTGCGGGATCGCAGTTCAAATACGCACGAGCCGTGAGAACGGGCCCGGAAATACATTGAGCGGACCCGGCTAGAGCGATAACGCCAGCCTTATTCCTCTTCTTTGCTCTCCACACCGGCTTGGCGGAGCATTCTTCGGAGCGAGCGCTCCCCGCCAGCACCGCGTTGTTCTCCGGCGATGTTGCCGTCGCGATCAATCACGACATAGATCGGATAGGAGTTTGCCTGGTACATAGCCGCCAGGTTGGTATCTTCGGTCAAAATGATGCGGCAGGAGCGAGGGCTCTCCTGAAGATACTGCTTAACCTTCTTTTTTGACTCAGCGACATTGATAGCCAGTACGATCACACCTTTGTCGGCAAACTCATGATCGATGGAATCGACCAGAGATTGTTCTTTCCTGCAGTAAGGACACCAAGTAGTCCAGAACTGGAGCAGGACGACCTTCCCTTTTGTAGACTGGTTGGTGTAAGTTTCGCCCGTGAGCGTTTTGGCGTGAAAACGAGGAGCGGGCTGTCCCTCCTCGTCGGCTGCAAAACTGCGGAAAGCGGCAACGAGAACCAAGGCAGCTAAGAGGATGAGCAGGCGGCGCGGAAACATGGCGGCGGAAATATATCACAAGTCGAAAATAGATGATGTGATCCTGTAATCGCGCAGCCACTCCTAAGGAGCGTCCACTACACAGCGGAAACCGATGGTTCCGGCGCGATCGCGGCCCGGAGACATCAAGAGATATTTTTCGTGCTCATCCAGCCGATAGGTTTGCGGGAAGTACCAGATTGAACCGAGCGGCTGATAGGCGGCACCGCCGCGGATTATGGCAGCGCGAGTATGCGGGTCGCGATATTCGTCAGTCCACTGCGAGACGTTTCCCATCAGATCCAGAACACCGAATGGGCTTGCTCCCTTCGGGAAATCAGAGGCGTCGGCGGGCGGGCGCATTGCGGGCCCGGAATCGACGACGGGAAGAGCTTGTGGATTCCAGGTAGTGCCCCAGGGATACGGGCGGCGGGCATCGTTCGACTGCGCGGCGTACTGCCACTCCCATTCATGCGGAAGGCGTTTGCCTGCCCACGCGGCGTAAGCGCGCGCGTCTTCAATGGAAACCCACGTTACGGGCTTGTTTTCCCAGCCTGCTGGGAAGTTGCCATTCTGCCAGGCGCGCAGGAAGTTGTGGTCGTCTTGGGGGTGGTAGCGGGTAGCGTCGAGAAACTTCTTGAACTCGGCATTCGTCACCGGAACACGATCCATGTAGAAGGTATGCATGTGCACACGGTGGTGATGATAGCGGCGCGGTAAGTCTTCCCAGGGGTATTGCACGTCCACCCCCGGATCATTGCCGCCCTCAATTTCGATGCCGCTCACTTGAAAATCGAAATCTCCTTCGGGGATGCGAACCATGCCGGATGGAGCCGCTGACATTGGCTCCGTGGGTGCGATCTCGACGATGGTCTGCGGCACGGGTTTCCACTCCCGCGAATAAATGGAGAGAGGACGGCGGGAACGGTCCGCCATGAACTTCAGCAGATCCTGAGCAGCGCCTTGAAGGGGATTCTGCGTCGCGAGGATTGCGCCATATCCCAGACCTTCCGTGGTGAAATCCAGGGTCGCCTTCTGGGCGTCCATGGTCGGCATCAACTCGGATCCGTGCCAGAGATCGTAGTAGTGCATTCCGGCGATATGCGGGATGGTGAGCTGCGCACCTGTGACGTCGTATTCGTTGCGGTTGACGATGGTCCAAAGCGTTCCGCTGGATATAGGGAAACGGCTGGCGAAGACTCCGGGCTGCAGCATGGGAGTGTGTGGCTCCCAGTCGGGGCTACGCAGGTAATCGGCCATCGTGCGCTCGATGCGGGTGAAGCGGAGGATCGCTTCGGCATCGTGAGGGCTGTCGCCATACCAGAATCCCCAGAGGTTTTCGAGCGTGGCATAGCCCTGGCCGTTGAAGAAGGCGTGCTGCAGGCTGTCGGTTTTGTCGCGGGTGAAGCGGTCGGTGACGTTGACGGTGTGGCGGGGTTCCATCCACTTGTTCCGGTTGACCATGGGGATGAATGGATAGGGCTTCCCTTCCCATGTGACCCAGTCGTTCCAACTGAGGTTGGTCCAGGCTACGGATTCATCGCGGGGCTGGAATTGCGGCTCAAGAGCCAGCGGATGGCCGATGGCATCGGAGGCTTGCCGGAATTGCGGAGGAACGCTTTCCAGCGTGTCGAAGTTGACTCCGTCGGCGCCGATGTCTTTGAGGAGTTGTGACATTACGGTCGAAGGAGCAACTGCCGGATCTTCGCTGCGCGTTCCACCATCCCAGGCGAGGATCGGGAAAAAGACTTTGACGCCGTGCTGGTGAAATTGGTCGACCATGCGGCGAAGGCCGGGAATGCCTCCGGGGAGATCGCGGAGGAGGTCGAACTGGTTGCGATCGTCAACGCCGAGGTTCGGGTAGACGTGCCAAATTAGGACGGCATCGATTGGGCCAATACGGCTTTCGGTTTCAGAGAGGAAGCGATCGACCGTGTAATCGTTTTTCTCGGGATCATAGAGGCTGCGATCCCAAATCAAGACTTGAACCTGAGAGAAGATATGCTGCGTCCACTCGAGGTCGGGGCGCTCATACTGCGCTGGGTTGTAGCGCAGGAGCGTTCTGCGGTCATTACGCCAACTCTTGAGCCCATCGAGCCATGCAGGCTGATCGGCGGACGAAGCGGGACCCGAGAAGAAGACCTCATTAGGGCCAGGAAGGTCGGAGAGCGTCAGAACTCCTGTGTGAGAGACGAGGTCATGGCGAGGCTTCCATTCGTCGGCGGAAGACTGGATCGAGAGCAGCAGAGCGAGAGCTGAAACGAGCTCGACGAAACGGAGGATTGAATTCGACAATGAAGACATTGAGCGCGTTTGGGACGAGAAGTTGATCGGCATAAGGGCAAAGTGTGCGTATTCACACTAGTAAGGATGATGGAGCAAGAGTTTATTTTAGAACGCGGGCCAATGCGGAGATACACAATCTCGTCTGGCATTAACTAAGTGGTAATAACCCCCTTGTTTGCGGTCTTTGAAACTAAAGGACTTAGCATGCGTTTTTCCTCAAATCTTTGAAGAATAAGGAGTTAACTGTAAGGTATTTATAAATCAACCAGTTACGGGAGATTTCAGGACATTTTTGGGATGGATCGCGCCAGATCTTTGAGGAATAAGGAGTTAGACTCCGCGGCTCAAGCCGCG
>JBELAC010000287.1:0-5326 GCA_049509215.1 Terriglobales bacterium | reverse complement strand
AGCTGAGCGAGAGGCAAGGGACTCAAACGCCGTCCCTTGCCCCTCGCGCTCCCCCATCCCGGCTCAAACCGGAGATGGAGACGAACAGAGTTGTCGTATTCTCACGTGAACGAAAGCAGGGGGCAGGTCACCCGAGAGGTGCATAGTAGGTGCATATTTGAGAGACCGATCAAATAGCTGCATCGCCGCGGCAACGTCGGAATCCACCGTCTTGATGTAGCACTTCTGAGTGACTGCCACGTTCGCGTGCCGCAAGATCCTCTGAATGATCTTGTCGGGAACGCGAAGTCGATAAAGATTCGTCGCAAGCCCGCGACGAAAAGCATGCCAGCCGTGCCACTGGAATCCTGCCTTTGTCGCGAGCGGTACAATGACATCTCTAGCCAAGGCATCCATGTTGAATGGCTTTCCCACCGGACTAGGAAACATGAAGCCGTTTGCGGGGTTGCCGGACCGGGATCGATGCAGTCCCAGTTGCTGCGCAAGTCGCGTGATCACTGGAACCGGGTCCTTGCTCTTTCGAGTCTTCGGCTCAAGCGCGTGGCCCTCCAGAAGGACTGGGAGATGCGGATCTGCTCCCCGTCGTAATTCTCCCAGCGAAAGCCTCGCACCTCACCCTTTCTTGCACCTGTGAATGCAGCCGCAGCTACAATCGTCGCGGCCGGCTCCGGCAACACATTTAGCATTTGCGCGATCTCCTCGCAAACGAATTCTCAACGCGACGGATGTTGACGCTGTGTGGCCTATCTAGGCAGCCTGGGCATCGGTACTTTGTAACGACCGCGCCAGCCAACTTCACACGAAGCAACTGGAATTTCACTATTTCACTGCGCACTCCGTACCCATGCCCAGATGTAGAGCTCGCCGCCCCCCAATCCAGTCTGGAAGATCGAACGTTTGGGAGGGATATGGTTGGATTGTTCCGGCTTCAGCTTGCTTCAACAGATCACTTCTAGAAGAGCCCCGAAAGTGGTATATAAGCCATTCAGTCCTATCTGAGACCCCGCAGCGTCTTTTTCCGCAGGCAAAGGGCAAGCAAGACTCGGATGGCCGGGCGTATGCCTTGGCGTCGTCTGCAATGAAGAATGGAAAGTGATGCTAAAGCCTTTGAAATGTGGTGGCCATGGACGGAGTTGAACCGCCGGCGCCAGCCTTTTCAGACTGGCGGTAATAAGTGTTTACAACGACTTAACAGGTCTTAGGTGGCTGCGTAAGTACTTCAAAGGTCGTCAAAGACACACTTATCTTGGGCTGGAATCTTGGGCTGGGAGTCGACGCGCTCCAAAGCAAATCGACGAATGGAAAACTGCGACCCGAATCAGTGCCGCCATGCCTGCTTGAAATCGAGAACTCTCGTGTTCCGCCGATCGACGGCAGGTGCATTTTGCCGCGATTGACGGCCGATCAATCCAAGAAGCCGGGTTCCTCTCGACACGACGAGATTCATTCAATGAGCGACTCGGGGTGTTTCCCGAGCACCGGTGTGAAGTCGCCAGCAAAACGCCAACTCAGTTTATGCGGTTTAGTTCTGACCCGTCTGGATTCCCTGGTGCCTGCCTGAGGCTCATCTGTAATACATCGTCCTTTCCAAAGAAACGAATATAACGCAAACCACGCTAAAGCAACATCGTTTGTAGTCGCTTCAGAGCGCCCCATCCCGGGTGCCGAGTCTACAACCTCGGTTAGCAGTTGCGGCGAACGCCAAACCGACAACTACCGTCAATTGCGGTTGGATCTGAAAATAGGCTGCTTATTGCATGTTCAACAGCGACTGAGTACAGCCAATTTTGGAGGAGACTCCCTCAAAGAGTCCCCCAAACTACTCTCGGCTTTGCCTGTGGTGCAACTTGCGGTAACGGGAGCTGCGTTCGTCCTCACAAACCCTTCGCCGGCGCCCACTTCCGGGTTGCTCTCGTTCGCGACAACGGCCTGAGGCTTCTCGCCCCCTGCGTTGTCTTTCAGGACCACTGCACGGCTGCCGGTGGAAACTGTAACTTATTGAAATTGAACGGCACAGACGGCATCCAATAACAGTTTTAGTGTTTTAGTGTCGGCAACTGGCGAGCTAGGCGTATCATGGCGCTGTCTTACGAGTTCAAAAAAGGTTCCGGCATAGTTCATTCAACCTCCGATTCCTGCAGACGAAAGGTATGCCAAAGTTCAAAACACTGATCAGTGGCCTGTCTTTTTCCGAGTGTCCGCGCTGGCACGATGGGAGGCTGTACTTCTCAGACTTTTACACCCACCGGGTCCTTGCCGTCACCCTGGATGGCACGATAGAGACAATTGCTGAAGTACCGGGCCAGCCCTCGGGACTTGGGTTTCTGCCCGACGGCCGAATGCTAATTGTGTCAATGCGCGACCGCAAGATCATGCGTCGCGAACTCGATACTTCTCTCGTCGAGCACGCCGATCTGTCGGGTCTTGCCCCTTGGCATTTGAACGAAATGCTGGTTGATCACCACGGGCGAGCCTGGGTGGGCAATTTCGGGTTCGATCTGATGGGGGACGCCAACGTCACCACTACGAACCTGATCTGCGTCGATCGGGACGGTCGCGCCGGAGTCGCCGCCGTTGGACTCGGTTTTCCCAACGGGATGGTGCTGACTCCGAACGGCAGCACGTTGATTGTTGCCGAAACAACGATGAATCGACTCAGTGCCTTTGACGTCGCCTCCGATGCACTGGGCAAGCGATGGACCTGGGCAGCCTTCGGCGATCCGCCAACATCAACCAAGATTGCTGAGCTCCTTAGTCAGGTGGACGTTGCGCCAGATGGAATCTGTCTCGATGCGGAAGAGGCCATTTGGGTGGCCGATGCAAAAAAAGGCCGGTTGATCCGGGTGGCCGAAGGCGGGGACATCCTTGAAGAAGTCAAGACCGATGGACTGGGTGCATTCGCGTGCATGCTGGGAGGAGAGGACGGGCGAACACTTTTCGTCTGTGTCGCGCCCACATTCAACGCGGCCGAGGCATCTGCGAACCACCACGCCGCGATTTGGATGATGGATGTCAATGTGCCCCATGCTGGCCTGCCTTAGCGTTTTGCAATGCCAAAATCACCTATAAGTTGTGGCGGCTGCGCCCGACCGGGGAGCGTGGCGATCCGCCATCGTTGGGGGGACGTTGTGGTGATCTCGAAGGCCAGTTTCCGGTTGAGGGTGTTAAGCTGTTCTGTGCGGGCGACTTTTCAAAACGGCGCGTTTTCAGAATACCGCCAAATTATTTGCTCTTTATGCTCGTCTGGTAAATGCGCGTTGATAAACTCGTGCTCAGCGAAGGGCAGGAGAGACCAGACTGCGGTCGCAATGCTCAGTAAATCAGGGCCGGAGTAGACGAGTTGCGTGACCAACTGCGGGAAGCAAAGCCTGCGAAAACCAACCAGCGGTTATACGCAGACTATGCTCACCGTGCAAGGCGATACCTATAGCTCCGCTGCCCGCCATCGGCGAGCGAAGATATTGCGGGGCATGGTGGTTCCATTGTCCGATGAGGAGGATTAAAGGGTGGGGGTGATGTTAAATAGTCCGACCCCAAAACGTATTCGTCGCAGCAAAGCCGAGCAGCGCGCGGAAAGTTTGGAACAGATTCTCGATGCAGCCGAGTATCTATTCTCCAAGAATGGGTTCCATGGCGTAACTCTCCGCGATGTGGCCCAGCAAGTGGGGATTCACACAACGCTGCTTCATTATTATTTCAGGGATAAGCACAACCTGTTTGAAGCAGTGTTCAAACGGCGAGCCAGTGTTACCTGCGATCGACGTATGGCAGCGCTCCAACAGTACGAAGCACAAGCCGGAGACTTCCCCACCGTCGAAGGCGCGCTACACGCGTTCCTGGACACGGACTTCGACCTATACATCGAGGGCGGCGAGACATGGGTGAATTATGGCGCCTTCTGCGCCCGCGTCAGTTATAGCCAGGAGGGGGCGGCGATGATGGTCGCCCATTTCGATCCCGTAGTTCTTAAACTCGTCGGCATTTTGAGGCGCGCGCTGCCCGGTTATAGCGACGAGGATATTTTCTGGGGCTACCACTTCGTCACGGGCGCGTTGATGAATACACTCGCGCGCACGGGGCGGATCGATCGACTATCGGGTGGCGTCTGCCGGTCCGACGATTTCCCCGCGGTCAAGAAGCGCATCGCCAAATTCATGGCGGCAGGATTCCTGGCCCTTAAGGAATAGCGGAGCGGCCGCTCCACGTCCATCGCCGTACATTTTGCGGGCAGTTGCACCAAAGGCGAGGGTTCTTCACGCTTGGCCGAAATCTCAGAGAATCTCAAACAGTCCGGCTGCGCCCATACCTCCGCCCACGCACATAGTCACGACGACGTATCGGACTGCCCGCCGACGTCCTTCGATCAGCGCATGCACCGCCAGGCGGTTGCCGGACATGCCGTAAGGATGGCCAATGGAAATGGCGCCGCCGTCGACGTTGAACCGATCATTGGGAATTTCGAGACGATCCCGGCAGTAGACCGTTTGCACCGCGAAGGCTTCGTTTAACTCCCACAGGCCTATGTCATCCATCTTCAGACCGAAGCGTTGCAGGAGCTTGGGAACAGCGAGGACCGGGCCAATCCCCATCTCGTCAGGCTCGGTGCCCGCGACGACCATGCCGCAATAGCGGCCCAGCGGCTCAAGGCCCCGGGCGGCAGCCAGGCTTGCCTCCATCACCACGCAGGCGGAAGCGCCATCGGATAGCTGGCTCGCGTTACCGGCAGTGATGAAGCCGTTCTCGCGCACCGGCTTGAGCGAGGCGAGGCCTTCGATGGTCGTGTCGGACCGATTGCCTTCGTCGCGGGACAGCGTCACTTCCTGCATTGAGGTCTTGCCGGTGGCCTTGTCGGTTACCGACTTGGTCGTGCTTACAGGGATGATCTCCGCATCGAATCGGCCGGCTGCCTGGGCTGAGGCCGTGCGGCGCTGCGACTGGAGAGCGTACTCATCCTGCCGCTCGCGCGAAATGCCGTAGCGGCGGGCGACAACCTCGGCTGTGTCGATCATCGGCATGTAGATATGCGGATGAAGCGCGAGCAGTTCCGGGTCGGAACCCATACGGAGTTCAGCCGTCTGCACCATCGAGATAGAATCCGTGCCACCGGCCACGATGACGTCCATTCGGTCCATGACGACCTGTTTTGATGCCATGGAGATACTCATGAGGCCTGACGAGCACTGTCTGTCGATGGTCTGCCCGGCGACCGAGACCGGCAACCCCGCGGTCAAGGCCGCAGTCCGCCCGATGGTATGCTGCAAGCCTTGAGGGAGAGCGCACCCAACGATACAATCGTCGATTTCAACGGGGTCGACCTTTGCGCGAG
>JBELAC010000286.1:0-5360 GCA_049509215.1 Terriglobales bacterium | reverse complement strand
CATCGCGTCCGTGATCATTCGCGGAATACGCGCCAGATCGACTGCGGACTCCAGGATTCGGCCTACGCCAAATCGCGCATATTGCAACGCATATCCGGAATATGCATGCCGCAGCCACCCACACAGGAAAGCAGGGATTCCCACCGATGCGCACTCAAATGCGGTCGTGGATTCGACCGTGACAGCGCACCAGGTGTTCCTGAAAATCTCCAGCGAAAGAGGCTCGGACGTGACGTGTACCAACTTCTGTTCGCTCTCGCTGAGCGTTGTCTTGACCAGCCGGCGGCGATGCGCGGCAGTTTCGAAGGGATGCAGCTTCAATACCACCGTTTTCCCCGATGTTCGCGCGGCCTGACAAAGTGCAGGCAGAACTTCTCGATAGATCGCTTCCGTGCGCCATAGATCGGTTTCATAAGGTTCGGTAAAAAATGTAATCCACGGCGCATCGTTGCTCCACAACACGCCATGCTCCGCAGGTGAGCGTGCCGCGCCAACGCGAATCGTGCCGGCGTCGACACCACACACGCGCTCCACATAATCCCGTTCCATCTCGCCCTGCGCCAGGTAGGTCAAAAATTGGGGCACCTTGAAGGCCATGCGTCCGTCGAGCGCTCCGTGATGGCACGCCACCGCAGGAATGCCGCGTCGCCTGGCAAACATTAACGGCAGGCGCGTGTAAGGATTCGAATCGTCCGCGCTCAGGCACCCCGTCAAGATGTTCTTCTCAAACACCTGGCTCCACGCATCGCGAATCGGAAGGCCCCAGCGCAAAAAACGCATCCCTCCCTTCACAAGCCCAATTTGCACGGCGAGCCTGAATTCCGGATGTTGCGCCAGCGACTTTTCCATTTCGAGCCAACTGCGTTCCAGTTGGCGCAATTCCACCGGATTTCCGGTGCCCCGGGCAAAGGCCGCCAGCGGCACTGACTGCACATTCGCCGGAATGTCCGACACCGCGCCCGATTCCCGTGCGAGCACGAGCAGGAACTTCTGTTCGGGCAATAAACGGGCATAACTCAATGCCGTTTTTGTGACGTTTGAATACGCGCTCGGAAGCAAAATAACCGGCTCGGAAGCTGGCGCAACCGGCGCGACAAATTTTCGCCGCCAGCGATAATGCGGATCATACTTATCGTGCGCGACCTGCCGCAGTTGCTCGAAACTCAGACTCGTCAACGCAGCCCGATAGCGCGCGATGCGGTTTCGAACACGCGGCCGAATTCCCGCCTGCAGCACCCTCAGCGGTATTCCCAATCGCAGCCCCACCGCATCGGCAAGCGGTGACGGCCGGCTGGCAGTCAGCGTGCACGAAGCGCCGAGCTGTGCCGCTAGCCGGACGGCCAGACGTACGTCCTGCATCTCCGTCTGCAATAGCACCCCGATGATTTCCCACCAGTCGAACCCAAAACGATCGATGACCCGTCCCATTCCAACCGACAACAACTGCCGCCAGACCTGCAAGTCCGCAAATTCGACCGCCAAGTCGTAAATGCTCGACACTCTACAACCGAGCTCAGCACTTCGCTGGTCATAAAACGATTTGGGCGCGCGGCCCAGATCGACGATCCAATCCCAGTGCTCTTTCTTCTGTGGGCTGGGGAACTCATCTTCGGGATGTAAGAGTAAAACCCGCATGAGACTTGCTATCAGCGCTCGATCAGATTCCAGCGCAGCGGCGTTCCGCGCTCGATGTCGCAAGCCGCACGCTGGCCCAAGACTTCATCCATATGGCGCGGATGCAGCCCATCCGCCGGCCGAATGGAACGCACGTTCTGCCTGGTGAAGAGTTCGCCTTCTTTTACATCCTCGACCACGAACAAAGATCTCCGAAAATGCAGGTTGTTGATCTCGCGCGGACTCGCCCCAAACTGCGGAGATCCGAGGGACCTCTCTGCCGTTCGCACCGCGTCGACCATGGTTTTGAACTCATCTGGTTCTAGAGAGAACGCGCCGTCCGGCCCTCCGTTGGCGCGGCTCAAGCAGAGATGCTTTTCGATGATGCACGCTCCCAGAGCCACCGCGGCCACCGCTACCGCAACACCCATCGTGTGGTCGGAAAGTCCGGCAGGGCAATCAAACTTGCGCGCCAGCTCTGGAATCGTAAGCAGGTTCGCCTCATCCGGCGGCGCCGGATAGGCACTCGTACACTTCAACAACGCGATCTGCGACGCGCCGGCATCGCGCGCCGCCTTCACCGCTTCGGCAATTTCCGCCTCGCTCGCCATGCCTGTTGACATAATCAGCGGCTTTCCCGTGCGGGCCATCTTCTGAATCAGTCCAATATCCACCAGCTCGGGCGATGCAATTTTGTGCGCCGGAACGTTCATTTGCTCCAGGAAGTCGACGGCACTGTCGTCGAACGCGCTCGAGAACAGATGCATTCCAAGTTCGTCCGCCACTTTCTTGAGCTTTGGCTGCCATTCCCAGGGCGTGAAAGCTTCCTGATACAGGTCATGCAGATTGCGGCCATCCCAGAGTGTGCCGCCACCAATCCGAAAATATTCTTTATCGCAGCGCAGCGTGATCGTATCGGCCGTGTAGGTTTGCAACTTCACCGCATCGGCACCCGCGTCTTTGGCGGCGCGAACGATTTGGACTGCGCGCTCGAAGCTCTGGTTGTGGTTCGCAGAGAGCTCGGCAACGATGTACGCAGGCTCGCCCGCCCCGATGTGCCGGTCCGCAATCTTGATGTTCTTCGCCACTAATTTCCGGTGCCCTCGATCGCCATTCCATCCAGCGGGAACAAAACCATCGCCTCGCCTTTTAGAACTGCTTCACCCTTCTGGTTTTCGCATATAGTCTCGAGGGTGGCAATCGGCTTTCCTTGCTTGATGCTGATGACCGTCACTCTCGTTGTCACTACATCTCCGATAAGAACGGGGGCAACAAATTGCAAACTCTGGCTGAGATAGATGGTACCGGGTCCCGGCAGTGTATTCGCGATCAACGCAGAAATCTGACTGGCCGCGATCATCCCGTGGGCAATCCGCCGTCCGAAGCGAGTCGCTCGAGCGAAATGATCATCCAAGTGAATGGGATTCCGGTCCTCAGTCAACTCCGAGAAGTTCCGGACAACCTCATCCGACACAGTGAACGTGCGGGTCGCGGTATCACCAATCTTCAACGTCATGAGGTTGCCTAGAGGACACCCTTGGCTCGCAATTTTTCCTCTTGTCGCGGCCGCAAAGCCTCCCAATCCTCTTTCAGCATCGCGAGGCAAACGACATCGTTGAACACACCTCGCTTGAAAATGTGCTTTCGGAACAATCCTTCCTGCACAAAGCCAAAGCGCCGATGCATTTCAACGACGCCTTCGTTGAACGACAAAACCTCGCAGCAAAGCTTCTCCAGCTTTAATTCCTGAAACACGTAATTCAACACCGTATATTCAACGTGGCTGCCCACTCCTTTACCTCGAACATTCGGGCTTACGACATAAAAAGCCCAGTAACAACGGCGATTGGTGCGATCGATGGCGTACAGATTTGCGAGTCCAACGTCTTCCCCGTCGCAAACGATGATCCAGTACTTGCAACTAGTATCCTGGAGTACACGCGAAAACCAAGCTGCGTGTTCTTCTGGACTAATCTGGTGGTCGGTGTACATATAATCAGCCACTTTTGGCAGATTGCGCCATTCGCGAATCATGGCCCGGTCTTCAGACTGAACATCTCTGAGTGAGATCAAAGGTCCTCCTTTAAGGATTCCGCGAAGCTCTCACGCAAAAGCGCCGAAACGGTTCGCTCGGCCCCTCGGCCATCCACCAGAGCGCGCGCCCTGTGCGACATTGATTGTCTCTCTTTTGGAGAGTTCAGCAATCGTGTGATCGACTCCGCTATCTCGTGACTATCGGATTTCTCGCCGTCGCCAATCAGCACAGCAGCGCCCGCCGCGTGCAAAGTCTCCGCCGCGGGAATCTGGTTCTCTGCGACGGCGAGCAGTATTGCAGGCAGACCAGCCAGGCAGTATTCCCAACAAGCGGTCCCGGCGGCTGAAATCGCGAGATCAGCCCAGATAATCAAGCCCTTCATATTTGTCACATTGGTAACGATGCGGCAATCGTACCGGCAACGCGCCGCCCGCTGGCTGAGGGAAACCATGTGTGGGTTGCTTCCTCCGGCCACCACGAGCACTTCAAGTTCGGGGGCGTGGACCTGGTCGATTGCGTCTAAAACCAGCAAGGTCACGTTGCCCGGATCGCTCCCCCCCATTGCCACAAGAAGCTTGCGAGCGACGGGAGCAATTTCTCGTTGGTATTCACATAAGCCAAGGAATTCCCGGCGCAGGAGCGCATATTGCGTTCCGAGAAGAAGCCTCGTGTGCGGGGCACGGTCGTGATAGAGGTCGGCGCGTGCATGAATGTTCTGGTTCAGGACGAAATCCGCCGTGTAGGGACCACCGTTGCCATTGTCGTCGACTGCCAGGACCTTCAACCCTGCGTTCTTAAGTGTGCTGTGATAATGCGCCCCGAAATGGTAACCATCCGTGACCACCCAGGCGGCAGCTTGGTCGTGCGCGAGCGCGATCGTCTGTTCCAAATCATGGTCGCTGGCTGCTACCGCATCGATTGGAACCGGTCGGATGTTTTCGTTGAGGAGTCGCTCGCTGATGGCCGGCGTCGAATCAGCCATGGCGAAAATTGCCTGGCCCCCCTTATCCTTCCATGCCTGACCTAATGCCAGACATCGCATTACATGGCCCGTGCCGATTGCAACCGAGGCATCCGCACGCACGATCAACATCTCGCCCCCAAGTTTTTTCACAGTCGCTTTGGGCCCCTGCTTTAGCGCACCCGGAAGACAGGCTGAATCATCTCGCCCTCAAGGTACCTTTCCGGACGCGGATCGTTCAGCCAGTTCGCCACGGTCTTGCAAACTTCTGCATACACTTTGAGCGTCTGCTCGATGGCCAGCGGATCATGGGCAGCCGTCATGTTATGGGTCGCGAGTAGCAACACGCCCCGTTTCACGCACTCCTGCGTGAACAAACTTCGTACTAGAAAACTGTCTTTGCCTTCCGCATCAAGGAATTTGATCAGTGACCAGAAAGGATAGCCGATACATTTGATCCTCTCATTCAACCCCGCTTGTCGTGCCAGATCGTTCAAGCCTTCCTGGAGTACGCGGCCATTCGCTTGCATCTGGATGAATGCCGGAGTCGTTTCCAGAACATCCAGCACGGCCATCGCGGCCGCCATCGAAGCGACCTCGCCTCCGAAGGTGAAGCTGAAAAAGATGTCCTCGAAAACCTTCATGACATCCGCTTTTCCCACAACACACGAGATCGGAAATCCATTCCCCATGGCTTTACCGAAGCAGGCCATGTCGGGCGTCACGCCAAATCTTTTTTGCGCGCCACCG
>JBELAC010000285.1:0-6531 GCA_049509215.1 Terriglobales bacterium | reverse complement strand
ATGGCGAAGCAAAAATTTGAGCGGACGAAGCCGCACTGCAACGTAGGGACGATTGGACACATTGACCACGGGAAGACGACGTTGACGGCGGCGATCACGAAGGTTTTGCAGAAGCACAACCCGAACATCGTGTTCCGGTCGTTCGATTCGATCGACAACGCTCCGGAAGAGAAGGCGCGCGGAATCACGATTGCCACGGCGCACGTGGAGTACGAAACGCCGAACCGGCACTACGCGCACGTGGATTGCCCGGGCCACGCGGATTACATCAAGAACATGATCACGGGCGCGGCGCAGATGGATGGCGCGATTCTGGTGGTGGCTGCGACGGATGGTCCGATGCCGCAGACGCGCGAGCACGTGCTCCTGGCGCGTCAGGTCGGAGTGCCCTACATCGTGGTGGCGCTGAACAAGTGCGATGCGGTGGACGATCCCGAGTTGCTTGATCTGGTTGAACTGGAAGTGCGCGAGCTGCTGAAGTCGTACAAATTTCCGGGCGACGATCTGCCGGTGATTCGTTTGTCGGCTCTGGGCGCTTTGAACGGCGAAGAGAAGTGGGAAAAGCAGATTGACGCGCTGATGGAAGCGGTGGACAAGAGTGTGCCGCAACCGGCGCGCGAGTTGGACAAGCCGTTCCTGATGCCGATCGAAGATATTTTTTCGATTCAAGGACGCGGCACGGTGGTGACGGGCCGAATCGAGCGCGGCAAGGTGAAAGTCGGCGAAGAAGTGGAAATCGTCGGCTTCCGCGAGACGCGCAAGACGGTGGTGACGGGCGTGGAAATGTTCAAGAAGCAGCTGGACGAAGGCATGGCTGGAGACAATGCGGGGCTGCTGCTGCGCGGTATTGCGAAAGAAGATGTCGAGCGCGGCATGGTGCTGGCGAAAGGTGGCTCGATCACTCCGCACACGAAGTTCAAGGCGGAAGTTTACATTTTGACGAAAGAAGAAGGCGGACGACACACGCCATTCTTCAAGGGATACCGTCCGCAGTTTTATCTGCGAACGACGGACGTGACGGGCATTGCGGAGTTGCCGGCGGGTACGGAGATGGTGATGCCGGGCGACAACGTGAGCCTGGTGATCGAGTTGATCAATCGAGTTGATCACGCCAGTGGCGATGGAAAAGGGGTTGCGCTTCGCGATCCGCGAAGGCGGCCACACGGTCGGCGCCGGAACGATTGCCGAGATCGTTAAGTAGTTCGTGTGGCGCGGGCAGTCCTGTCCGCGTTGCATGCAGTAGATGAGAAGGCCGCGCGGACAAGAGTGTCCGCGCCACACAGATTAGGAGCTGTTTGGTATGCCCCGAGAGATTATTACGTTGCAGTGCGGTGATTGCAAAGAGCGGAACTATTCAACGACCAAGAACCGGAAGACAACTCCGGACCGGCTGGAGCTGAAGAAATTCTGCAACCGGTGCCGGAAGCACACGCCGCATAAGGAAGTGAAATAGTGGAACGCGGACGAGGGCGTCCGCGCTACACAGGCACAGGGGCGTAAGCTCAACGGTTAAACTGTCGGTCTCCAAAACCGAACTTGGGGGTTCGAATCCCTCCGCCCCTGCCAGAGTTTTGAGACGGTGGTTTGAAATAGGAACGAAAAAAGGCCAGGTCCGTGATGGGAGTAGAAACGAAGAAAATGGCGAACTCAATCGCAACAGCAGGCGGCGATTTCGGCGATCGGATCAGGTCCTGGCCGGAGCGGATTAAGACGTTCTACAGCGATGTGCGGACGGAGATGAAAAAAGTGACGTCTCCCTCGCGGAAGGAAGTGCAGGGGACGACGACGGTGGTAATTATCACCGTGTTCCTGTTTGCTTTGTACTTCTGGCTGGTGGATCTCGCGATCAGCAACACGCTGGAGCGGGGATTGCATTATTTCTCGCGCCACTAAGTTTTTGAAACACAAGGCAGCGGGCGAAAGAAGCGATTTCATGGTGGACGAAGAAAAAAACGAGCGGGCAACGGCGGGGCAGGAAACTGTGCCTGCGGCGGCGCCTGCCGAAGGCGCAGTAGGTGGCGGCGAACCCGCGCACAATCCGAATATGAAGTGGTACATCATCCACGCATATTCAGGATTCGAACGCAAAGTGAAAGAGTCGCTCGAATCGCGCGTGCAGGCTTTCGGGTTGCAGGGCAAGATCGGCAAGGTGCTGATTCCGACTGAGTCGGTGACCGAAGTTCGCGGCGGCAAGAAATACACGTCGGAGCGCATGTTCTATCCCGGTTATGTGCTGGTTGAGATGGACATGGACGACCAGGTTTGGCACGTGGTGAAGTCGACGCCGCGCGTGACCGGCTTCGTTGGCACAGGGCAGCAACCGACTCCGCTGTCGGAAGAAGAAGTTCAGCACATTGTTTACAAGGTTGCTGACAGTCGCGAGAAGCCGAAGCTCAAGGTCAAGTTCGAGAAGAACGAGTCGGTGCGGATTTCGGAAGGTCCGTTTGCAACCTTTACGGGAATTGTCGATGAAGTGAATGAAGATCGCGAGACTCTGAAAGTCATGGTGACGATTTTCGGGCGGTCGACTCCGGTTGAATTGGAGTTCGGGCAGGTTGAGAAAGTAGCGTAAAGCGATGGGAACGTTCAGCGCCAAGGTACGCGTTTGGAATCCGACTTCGCCGGAAAAAGCGGAAGAAGTAGAAGCTCTGGTTGATACCGGCGCGGCTTTCTCGTGGATTCATCGCGATCGCCTGGACCGGATGGGCCTAATTGTATTGCGGCGCATGGGTTTTCGGGCTATCGACGGGTCGATCATTGAACGGGACACGGAACGGGACACGGCGGCAGTTTGGATCGGCAGCAATGGCTTCACCGGCCCGGATACGGTGGTAGTTGCCGAGCGCAACGATATGGAAGTGATCGGTGCCCAGACAATTGAGGGGTTGGGGCTGGCTGCTGATCCAGTTCAGAAAAAACTGGTCCCGACCATCGGGCTGGCTCTCACGGCAAAGTTGTGAATATAGTGATTGGCTGAGCCGAAAATCCTAGACTCGGCGTTTAATTCGAAGCAGGTACGGGAAAGGCATCATGGCAAAGAAGGTTACAGGTTCGGTTAAGTTGCAGATTGCAGCGGGCAAGGCGACTCCGGCGCCTCCAGTGGGTCCGGCGCTTGGTCAAGCGCAAGTCAACATCATGGAGTTCTGCAAGCAGTTCAACGCTCGCACCGGGCAGAAAGAACTGGAAGGGCTGATTGTTCCGGTCGTGATCACGGTTTATAGCGACCGCACGTTCACCTTTATCACGAAGACGCCGCCGGCGTCGGTGCTGCTGAAGCGCGCGGCCGGGATCGCCAAGGGTTCGGGTACTCCTAATAAGGATAAGGTTGGGAAGGTCACGGCGAAGCAGGTGGAAGAGATCGCGAAGCAGAAGATGCCGGATTTGAATGCGGCGTCGGTGGATGCGGCGATCAAGAGCGTGCGCGGCACGGCGCGCTCGATGGGGATTGATGTGGTTGGATAGATTATTTTGTGTGGAAGCGGGGCACAGCCCCGTCCCCACACAGGCAGTGCAGTCACTATCACCACGGCTCACCAGAGCAACGATGAGCGGTGGGAGACGAGGAAAAAATGAAGAAGTCTGGAAAGAATATTGAGAAGTCGCGCAAGGCAGTTGAAGCGCGCGCTTATACTCTGCAGGACGCGGTTCCACTTCTGCAGAAAGTGAAATACGCAAAATTTGACGAGACGGTGGAAGTGACGCTGCGCCTCGGCGTCGATCCGAAGCATGCGGACCAGATGGTGCGCGGCACCGTCGTGCTCCCGCATGGGCTGGGCAAGTCGAAAAAGGTTCTCGTCATTGCCACCGGCGAAAAGGTGCGCGAGGCCGAAGCGGCGGGCGCAGACTTTGTCGGCGGCGAAGACATGGTCGAGAAGATCACGAAAGAGAACTGGACTGACTTCGACGCGCTGATCGCGACGCCTGACATGATGAAATCGGTCGGGCGGTTGGGTAAAGTTCTCGGACCGAAGGGCCTGATGCCGAACCCGAAAACGGGCACGGTAACGATGGATGTGGCGCGCGCGGTGCAGGAAGTGAAAGCCGGCAAGGTCGAGTTCCGCACCGACAAAACGGCGCTAGTGCACGTTCCGGTGGGCAAGATTTCATTCACGCCTGACAAACTGATCGAGAACGCGACGACACTGATTTCGAGCGTGATCAAGGCGAAGCCATCGGTCGCCAAGGGCAAGTACATCAAGGCGTGCTACCTGAGTTCAACGATGGGGCCGGGGATTTCGCTGGATACGACAGCGATCGAGACGGCTGCAAAGGCTTAGTTTGGTGTGGCAGCGGGGCTTTGCCCCGCGATGACGGGGCGGAGCCCCGTCCCCACACAACCACAAATGATATGAAAGGGTTCGAATATGGCGGTTACCAGAGCGAAGAAAATCGAGCAAGTTGAAAAGCTGGGCGGCGATCTGAAGAACGTTTCGAGCGTGATCGTTGCTACCTACACGAAGCTGACGGTCGCAAAGGATTTCGAGCTGCGCAAAGCACTGCGCTCCAGCGGAGCGCACTATCGCGTGGTGAAAAACACGCTGGCCGAGCGCGCCGCGAAGGGGACGAAGATCGCCGAGGCGCTGAAGAACCTTGAGGGCGTGACGTCGATTGCGTATACCGAGGGTGATCCGGTGGCGATGGCGAAGGCGCTGTCGAAATACGCGAAGGATAATCCGGAATTCACCTTCAAGACAGGTGTGGTTGAAGGGCGCGTGGTCACGATCAAAGAGATCGAAGCGCTGGCAACGATGCCGTCGAAGGAAGAACTGTACTCCAAGCTTCTGTACCTGTTGAATGCTCCGGCGCAGCGGTTGGCGACAACGATTGCTGCGGTTGGACGCAACCTGGCGGTGGTTGTCAATCAGGGTGTGCAGGAAAAGAAATTCAAGGAAGCCTAGGAATATTGCGCGGGCAAGAGTGTCCGTGCTACACGAGTTCGGGTCGGCGCGAGCCGGCCGAAAAAGATTTGGTTATCACGAAGCGGGGGTTGCGCGGCTGAGACTTGGCGTTGTCTGGCGCTGGGAGGTAGGCCTGGTCGCACTGGAAACCCGGCGACGCGGTGACGAAATCGCAAATCTGAAATAGCGGAGAAACAACATGGCGGATCTGCAGCAGTTGGAAGAATCAATCGTAAGCCTGTCGCTCCTCGAAGCGGCGGACCTGGTCAAGAAACTGGAAGCGCGTCTGGGAGTCTCGGCAGCGGCGGCGGCCCCAGTAATGGTAGCGGCGGGCGGCGCGGCGGCGGGCGGCGCGGCTCCGGCGGAAGAGAAGACCGAATTCACGGTTGTCCTGAAAGAAGTTGGCGCCAATAAGATCAACGTAATCAAGGCAGTACGCGAGGTTACGAGCCTCGGTCTGAAGGAAGCCAAGGACTTGGTTGACGGCGCTCCCAAACCCATCAAGGAAGGTGTCGGCAAGGAAGAAGCCGAGACCATCAAGAAGAAGTTCACCGAGGCTGGAGCCGTAGTCGAGGTGAAATAGCGGGCGTGGGGATGGTGTGGCAGCGGGGCTATGCCCCGCTTGGACGGGGCCTAGCCCCGTCCCCACACAAGCCCCTGCAATTTTTTGACCGAACACTAGCTGAATCCCGAGCGGGCGTGTTAACATCTTATAAATAACCCGCTTGCTCTGGCCTCAGCGAGGCGACGGCGACCCGAAATCCTCACGGAATATACCCAGGGAAGCGGAAAAGGGTCGCTGGGATGAAGTATGGCAGCCGGTCCCGCGGGCGGCGGGACGGAACAGGCCTTTTGAACTGGCGCGGAACTTTACAAGTTACTCAAGATTAAGCGTCGCACACGGCGCCTGCGGACACTCATGTCCTTGCAGGTGCCCGCGTCTTTTTACCGCGCATTCCGCCTGAGAAGTGCTTCGGGGCTACTTTTGCGCCCCTCATTCCGCGCTGTATTGCAGCCCCAGGCTGCTTGAAAGTAGGAGTTCTTAATGGCAAAGAATGGTATCCACCGCAAACGGTTTGACTTTTCCAAGATTCCAGCAACCATCCAGATTCCGAACCTGATCGAGGTTCAGAAGCGTTCCTACGACCGCTTCCTGCAGATGGATAAGCTGCCGAGCGAGCGCGAAGACGGCGGCCTGCAGGCGGTCTTTCAATCGGTGTTTCCGATTACCGACTTCCGCAACGTCTCGCAACTCGAGTTCGTTGACTACGCGATCGGCAACTGGGAGTGCAAGTGCGGACACCTGAAAGGTCTGCACCACCTGCGTACGACTTGTAAGAACTGCGGATCGACGGTGATCACCGACCCGTTCCATCCCGGCGAAGTGCTCTGCCACAAGTGCGGCACGTACAACGCGAACACTCCCGATTTCTGCAACAAGTGCGGCGACCCGGTTGGACTGCAACTGAAATATGACGTGGCCGAGTGCGAAGAGCGTGGCATGACGTATTCCGCTCCGCTGAAGGTCACGATGCGCCTGACGATCTGGGATAAGGATCCCGAGACGGGCAATCGCTCGATCCGCGACATTAAAGAACAGGAAGTTTTCTTCGGCGACGTCCCGCTGATGACG
>JBELAC010000284.1:0-10037 GCA_049509215.1 Terriglobales bacterium | reverse complement strand
CCATCCTCCGTCCAACATCATCCAGCGCCCGTAGTGATACGGCGCCCAGCCCCACGGCTCGTACGATACCCACGTCCATCCCCAATAAGGTTCCCAAACCCAGCGGCCATCCCGATACGGAGCCC
The DNA here is from genome assembly GCA_049509215.1 of Terriglobales bacterium. GTDB lineage: Bacteria > Acidobacteriota > Terriglobia > Terriglobales > Acidobacteriaceae > Acidiflorens. The sequence continues at coordinate 9,912 of JBELAC010000284.1, read as the reverse complement.
AGTCCGCCCCAACATTCGGCTGCCACACCTGCCCATAATCCGGAACGTTCTTCCACGTCCCGTTGTTGTCCAGATCCTGCGAGCCAACGTAATAGTCGTTCGTGTGCCGCCGCGATGCCGAACCGTCGATCATCCGGTCGCGGTCCGTATTCCACTGATCCCAGTCATCCCGGGCCGGCGCTTCGCCAACGCGGTATTGTGCCTGGTCGGCACTGCCCTGAATCGTAATGAACTGGTTCTCGCCCACCCGCGTGCCGCCCTGTGGCGTCGTGATCTCCACTTCACCTCGCCGCACCAGCACCTCGGTGTGATCGTCCGCTGTCACCAGCACCCGAAAACTGGAGTTGCGCCGCTCCGTCCGAATCGCGACGTTCGGCGTATCGATCTCCGCGTCCCCTTCGCTTTTCCCCAGAACCGTGTAATTCGCCATCCCCTTGCCAAGCTGAATCTGGATTGTGGAACGCGTCAGATTGGTGATGTTGGCTTGCGTGTGTTCTGAAAGCCGCAGGATGTTGGCATAGTCCAGTTGGAGTTCGACCCGCGCTTTGTCGCCGGTTGAAACCTTATCGCCCGAGACCACCGGAGCGTTGACCTGCGCCGCCGACCAGTCGCCCGAGTCGCCCCGCTGCGTCGAAACGTCGCCGTGAATCATGCTCACGCGAGCCACGCCGTTATTTTCGGCGGATTCGTTTTGATTGCTCTGATTGCCATTGTTTGGATTTCCCCGTGGATTTCCGTAGGGACGATTTCCGTTGGGCGGATATCCGTACGGCGGATATCCATACGGCCCCGGTCTTTGCATGCTCGGAGCCTGAATATTCGGACTCGGTTTCGGCGGCTGCTCGCTCATCGGCGGTCGGCCATTCTGATCCTGCTGCTGCTGATCCTGTTGCGTGTCATCCGGCCCATAGAGCTTCGGAGCCGGATGCGCCTGATCTTGACTCTGACTCTGCCCCTGGTCCTGCATCGAATCCTGATCTTGTTCCTGGTCCTGCATCTGATCCTGCGCCGGAGCCTGCATCTGATTCTGAGGTTGCACCTGGTTTTGGTTTACCGGTGCCTGACCCTGGGGCGTCGGATTTTGCGATAGGTCCGGATTCTGCGCCATCACCATTCCCGGAATCGCAAAAAGAAATCCTGCTATGACTGCGGCTATGAATTTGAACTTCACTTCCATACATTCCTCCACCCTAGGCTCTGAACGAACTTGTATGCCGGAATGCATGCAGCCCGCATGCCAATGTCGGTCGAACCGTCAGTATTTAGCTAAGGATTGTCGTATCAACGAATTAGGAGCACTCAAACGATGCGGGAAACCGGGCCGCAACACCGTCCCGCTGGCCGCGTTCCACCAGAGTGGTGCTTTTCGGCCAGGGAATCCGACTGGCCTCCCCCCGTGAGCGCGGTCTTTTGAAGTCAAAGACTTGGCGGGAGGTGAAACGCCAGGTCTTTGAGGAATAAGGACTTAGCTATAAAGTATTTACAAATCAATAGGATGCAATGATTGTGAAGATGGATTTCTTTCATGTCTTTGAGAAATAAGGATTTAGGATAGAGTCTTCATAAATGAGCAAGTTAGAAATACTCGAGTTGGCACCCTTTCTATGCGGAGCGGCGCCCTTATCAAAGGGTTGCGGAGCGAATCGGGGCGCAGCCGATCAGCCTTATTCACTCAATCTCTATGTCTCCAGACGCGGTTTCGATGTGAACGTCACCTCCCCCTTTCCCTAGGTTCCCGTGGAGTTCACGAGGATTGCTGGTTCCGTGGGTGTCAATTGGGAGATGCGCTGTAATTGTCCCTGAGCTTGTATGAGCAGAGATTGTGACGTCTGTCCCCGAAGCGAACTGGACGCGCACTATGCCTGTGCCAGTTTCGAGTTTCCAAGCGGAACTTGGCTTTCCTGATACGCGTATACTGCCGCTTCCGCTCGTCGCTTCCAATCCGCCATCTAAATCCGCAATATCTACGTCGCCGGATCCGGTTGTGATCTCCATGTGCGCCCTCAAGGTAATCAGTACACTCTCCGGCTTGGCTGCTTTAGCGGACGCTTTCGGGGATTCAAGAAAGACGAAAGCGGCCTTCTGTGGCTGTGTCTCGTCGGCAATCTCCGCAGCCTGGATTGTTCCCGTACCGGCTTTGGCGCGAACTTCTCCGTGGACATCGCGAAAGTCAATATTGCCGGAACCGGTGCTTGCTTGAGTTTCTCTCGCGATGTGCCATAAATGTAAATTGCCAGACCCGCTAATGGACTCGACCGGGCCCTGAAAGCCTTCGATTGTCTGGTTGCCAGAGCCGGTTTCCGAGTGAATTTGTGCGTCTCCCGGAGCGAGAATCTCGTATGAGATCGAAAGCCCCCGTGTAACATCCGCGTTGGCAAAACGGCCGATGCTGACAGAGCGGCCCTTTTCGTTACACAGGATCGGCGGACTGGCCGCAATCGACAGGATGCGCGATTCCACGGATTCGTCCTGCGCGGATTCAGCGCCATAAATGCGGGCGTGGATTTCGATCTTTCCCGGTTCGCCCACTCGCACCGAAATATCCCCTGAATCGGTCGACACATCCATTCTGAGAGGACTCGATATAGCGCAGGAGCGGTCAAAGCGACCTTCAGCCCCGGCATGCGAAACTCTGGCAAATCCCAGTATGAGCACGCAGAAGAAAACGAAATTCCTTCCGCCGACAACTGGCCCAATCGCGGTCTTGAGCCGGGATCGTTCGTTGGAAATCGGCTTACTCATCGATACGGACATTGATTTATGCGAATTGCGTTTGCCTTATGCCTAAGCTTTCACACTAGGGGTGAGATACATGGATCTCCAGAATAGCAATCGCCAGTTGTTGCAATATCCGTTGTTTGAAATCATCCAAGGCTTCTTCCTGAATGCTACAACCTTTACAACCGTCGAGGGTGACGGATAGGATCACCAGCTGCCTCTGATCCAAAATCTTTCGTTTCCTAACCTCAAAATCGGGAATTGCCTCGACGATCTCGGCTAAACGAGCTGCGTGTTCCTGAGCTTCAAAGCCTTGAAAGTTGTTGGGAAAGTCTTTCAAGACTTGAGCATTCGACGCTGATTCCCCGCTGCGGTAAACAAGAGTCCCAGACTTATTGTATATCTCCAATACTGGAAAAGAGAACGTGGATTCTTGGTTGCCGCTGGAATGCTGACGCGCCTGGGCATATGAAGACATATCCATGTTCGTGGAGAACAGCTCGCTATCCTTTCGTTGTGCCTCGCAGCCATTCAACATAATCATCAGTAGTGCCGAACAAAGCAATAAGACGAGAGAATTGTCGGGTTCGCCGTCAAAGTCACTGTGCATGTTCAGCCCTCTCATTTGTGCAGCCATATCTCGATAACTCGACGTGCAACCTTGCTACCTATATAGCAGGATATATGTTGACTCGACCACTAGTGAAACGTCCGGCCCCGGTCGCGGTTTTCTCCCGAACCGGAGCCGAACGAAACCCATAACACGACCTGGATATCATGCGGGCACTCAGATCGTTGGCTAACGCTTCGCTAATTTGGGCACTGGACCTTGACGCATGTGCACTTCCCATTGCTGCACGTACAAAAGTAGCATCCATCGCCGATTGCAAATGCCTTCGGCGGTACGGCCATCGCCAAAAGCGATATACTCATCGCGACCACACCAATCCATCTCCTCATAACTGGGCCTCCTATTCTGACTGATGAAATTACGGCCAGCGAGTAGCCGCGACGGCACTGTAAAGCCCCCCCTCAATTGTTAAGTTAACATTCGCGGGTTTACGAATTCCGAAATGCAGTTCCTAACTTATTTATTTTGTTGGCCGATCAGAATTAGTGCCGGAGGGTTAGAGATCGAAGGAGTTTACGGATTCAGGAACAACACTTCAAAGTCGGCTAATGTGATGGAGCGTTTTCGAGCGGGCGTCCGCGGGTGCCCGTACCGCGTGTTGCGCCGCGTTTGGTAGCGAAGTAGAGCGGCTCCGTAGCGCGCGTCGGGAAAGAGCGAAACGGTCTATCCGGGATTAGGTTCTTTCGCCCCTATGGGGCTTTGTCGTGCGACGGGAATCTACCCACGGCTTGCGCCGTGGGCTGCATTCCTACGCCGCTTCGCGGCTGCTCACCCATGTTAAAGTCGCTTCGCAGACTCCAGCGTTATCCTCAATCCCAATCTTCGACAATCGATACCGCAGCGCATTCCGCGAAAGCCCCAACAATCGCGCCGCCTGCGATTTATTCCCGCTCGCGCGCTTCAAAGCCTCCCGAATCATCTCGTCTTCCCACTGATCGAGCGTCAGGCCTTCAGGCAAAAAGCGATCCGTGGCTGCGCCCGCGCGGTTGCGCGGCAAATCCAGTTGCACGTCGTTCACATTGAGTTCCGGCCCTGCCGCCAGCGCACACGCCCGTTCGATCACGTTCTGCAGTTCGCGCACATTTCCCGGCCAATAATGACTGACCAGCACCTGCATCGCCGCCGCCGAAATCCCCCGCAACTCGCGTCCCGAATCTTTTGCGAACCGCGCCAGGAAAAGATTCGCCAGCTCCGGAACATCCTCCTTGCGCTCCCGCAGAGGCGCAATATCGATCGGCACCACGTTCAGCCGGTAATAAAGGTCTTCGCGGAACGTTCCATCCTCCAGCGCCGCTCGCAGATCGCGATTCGTGGCCGCGATCAATCGCACGTCGACTTTCACCGTGCGCGTCCCGCCCAGCCGCTCAAACTCCCGCTCCTGCAGCACGCGCAGCAATTTCACCTGCGTCGCCGCCGGCACATCTCCGATCTCGTCCAGAAACAGAGTCCCCTTGTCCGCCATTTCGAACTTGCCCGGCTTGCTCGTCACCGCTCCCGTGAACGCTCCCTTCTCATATCCGAAGAGTTCGCTTTCCAGCAGGTTTTCAGGGATTGCCGTGCTGTTGATTTTGACGAATGGCCCCGCCGCGCGCCGCGATTTCTCATGAATCACGCGCCCGATCAGGTCTTTGCCCACCCCGCTCTCGCCCCCCAGCAGCACCGTCGAATTCGTCGGTGCCACCCGTTCCACCGTCGCCAGCACTTCCTGCATCTTCGGGCTGCGCGCCACGATGTTCGGATGGCTATATTTCTGCCCCAGCGCCTCGCGCAACGACCGGTTTTCTTCCTGCAGCCGTGAATGGTCGAGTTCCTTGTGCACAACCATTCGCATTTCGGCCAGCGAAAACGGCTTGAGCACGTAATCGCTTGCCCCCGCCTTCATCGCCTCCACCGCTGTTTCCACCGACCCGAACGCGGTCATCACGACGATCGGCAAGTCCGCACTGTGCTGCTTGGCTGTCTGCAGAAATTCCAGCCCGCTCATCCCCGGAAGTTTCAGATCCGTCAGCACCAGATGTACAGGCTCCGTAGCAAGCAGCTTCAATCCAGTTTCCGCGTCACCCGCCGAAAGCGTCTTGAACCCGTCCTCGCCCAGATTCAATTCCAGCAGCCGCCGCATCTTCGCTTCGTCTTCGATGATTAGAATAGTCGCCATGTTTTATCGGTTCGTGGAGTGACGTGCGCCCTCGCTCGTCAATGCCGAGCGAAGCTCGGTTCCTTCCGCCGGCTTTACCGATTCTTTGAGCGGAAAGAACAGTGTAAACACCGCCCCGCCCCCCGCCGCATTCTCCACCTGGATTGACCCGTTATGCCCATCCATAATTTTCGAGACAATCGACAGGCCCAGCCCCACGCCCGTTTTCTTCGTCGTCACAAATGGATTGAAAATTTCTTCGCGCAGCTTTTCTGGAACGCCCGGTCCGGTATCCGCCAGCACTAGCTGCACTCCGTCCTCATCATGAAGCGCGGCCAGTCGAGCTGACACGCGTAATCTTCCGCCTGTTTCCTCCATCGCCTCATAAGCATTCTGCACAAGATTCAAAAACGCCTGCTCGCACAAACTTTCATCGAGCGGCACAAGCGGAAGGTCTTTCTCATAATGCCGTTCCACGTTCACCGGCTTGCCCGTCCACCGGAACGCTACCACTTCGAGCGCACGATCCATGAGCGCCGTCAGTTTGGCTGGCTCCAGTTGCGCATGCAGCGGCCGCGCAAAATCCAAAAATTCAGTCACCAGCGCGCTCAGCCGGTTGACCTCGGTCGAAATATAGCCCGCCAGTTCTCTCGCCAGTTCGTCCGACCCTTGCAGCCTCTGCGTCAGCATCTCCGCCGAACCTTTGATCACGCCCAGCGGATTGCGGATTTCATGCGCCAGCCCAGCCGACAATTGTCCCAGCGCAGCCAGCCTTTCCGACCGCCTCGCTTCCGCTTGTGCCTGCTCCAGTCGCCGGTTCGTCTCCGCCAGCCGTTCCGCCAGTTCCCGATAGAGCTGCGTTTGATGCTGGCTCTGCTGCGAAAATCGGTTCACCACCATCGCCGCCAGAAAGAAGAACATCACGCGCAGCGCCAGGTACCCGATCGCCTCGCCCGTGATCTCATACTCCTGCATCGCGGGATACAGGTACGAGCAATACGCCGCCGACGCCAGCAGCGTCCATAGCAGCGTCATCACCGTGCCGCAATACAGAGCAGCCGTAACCACCGGAAGGAAGTAAATAGGCCAGTAACTGCTGTTGATGCTGGCCTCGCTGCCCGTGTGATCGATCAGCAGTGTTGCCAGCAGAATCTTCAGCAGGATGACATACAATACGCCCCGCCGCGGAAAACGCGCCACCAGCCGCGACTCCAGCAACTGCACGATCCCGATCGCCAGCAGGATGACTTGCTTGTGCCACTCGAGTTCCGGAGGCAGCGCCGCCAGCACGACCAGAAACGCCAGCCAGATCGTCAGCCACAGCGCGTCGACCCGCGTAAACCGCCGCGCGTCAGGATCGAAAATAGGAGGCGTGGATTCCAAGCTGCTTCCATCCAACCCCAGAACCCCCTCCCCCGTCAATTGGCAACGCTCATATAAGTATTTCGAATCCTCAAGATAAATAGTTTCGATTTCCGAAAGTTCCGCCCACCCGCTACTGTTATGATGCCGCTCTGTAATACGGCGAAAAAATGATGACTAAGGTCGAAGCGATAATTCAGGTCTCAAAGCTGGATGCCGTCAAGGATGCCCTGCACGAAATTGGCGTCGAAGGAATGACCGTTTTGGAGGCGCGCGGCCACGGCCGCCAGAAGGGTCATACCGAGTTCTATCGCGGCCGTGAATACTCGGTCGATTTGATCCCGAAGGTCAAACTCGAAATCGTGCTCGCCGATGAGTGGGTGGAAAAAGCCGTCCAGGCAATTTGCACGGCTGCCCGTACCGGCAAAATCGGCGACGGCAAAATTTTTCTCTCGCGCATCGACGAGGCCATCCGGATTCGCAACGACGAGCGCGGCGACAGCGTCCTTTAGCATTCAGCCGCCAACGGCCAGCCGTAAGCGGGGATCGAAGCGCTTTCACAGAGAAATGGCAGAGTGCGAATGACCGCCGCGGCCTCCGTCAATCCCGAATTGCGCGACCTCTACGCGAGGGAATCGGCTGCCATCCAGCAGGAATTTTCTGTTACCAGTGACGGCCGCCGCGCCCTTGCGCGCCGCGCCGCGCTGGTCGACACCATCGTCCAGACTCTCTGGAATGAAATCATCGTGGCGTCCGCCGCCACTGCCGATACCACTCAAAATCCGGGTCCCAGGAATTTCGCCCTCGTTGCCACCGGAGGTTACGGCCGCGGTTGGCTTTTCCCCCACTCCGACATTGATCTGCTTTTTCTGCATGCCGGCAGCGACACCGAGGCCGAATTCAAGGATGCCATTCGCCGCTTCTCGCAGGAGCTTTGGGACCTCCGTCTCAAACTCAGCCCCGCAACCCGCAGTCTGAGCGAGTGCGATCGCCTCGACCCGAACAATCTGGAATTCGCCATCGCGCTGCTGGATTCCCGCTATTTAGCCGGTGATCGCGATCTTTTCGCCCGCCTGCACGAAAAATCCGTTCCTCGCCTGGTTGCCCGTGAATGCCACGCCCTCATTCAGAATCTCGCCGAGCTGACCCGCTCCCGCCATCACAAATTCGGCAACACCGTTTTTCATCTCGAGCCAAACGTGAAAGACGGCCCCGGCGGATTGCGTGACTATAACGTCACCCACTGGCTCGCATTGATCTCGGCTATCGAAAAACTCCGCGTCTGGCCCGATCCCGATTCGCTCCTGCCGGCTTCCTCCCGCCGTGCTTTCGAGGCAGCACTCGACTTCCAGATGTCCGTCCGCTGTTTTCTTCACTTCCGTAACGGCCGCGACGACAACATGCTGAGCTGGGACGCGCAGGAAGAAGCCGCCACCCGCAAGATCGGCGTTCGTGATTCGCATGTAGAAGTTGCCAATGCCGCCGATTGGATGCGCATCTATTTCGGCCACGTACGCGGCGTCCATCGCGTCTGCAATCAACTGCTCGAGGAGATTCCCGCCGCCTGGTCATCCTTGTATCGCCAGTTCCTGGGATGGCGCAGCAAAATTGCCAGCAATGATTTCTCCGTCGTCGACGGCCTCATCTTCCTGCAACAGCCCGCCGTTCTTCAGGATCCCGAAAAGCTCCTCGGCCTTTTCCATTTCATGGCCGAGCACGGACTCACCCTCAGCACCACCACCGAATACAAAGTCGAACAAGCCCTCGCGTCGCTCGCTTCCACCCCTCCCCGGGGCGGCGAACTCTGGCTCTACCTCCAGGAAACCCTCGTCCAGCCCCACGCAGCCGATGCTCTGCGCGCCATGAACGCTCTCCGCCTTCTGACTCTTCTTTTGCCGGAGCTGAAGGCAATCGAAGCCCTCGTCGTTCGCGACTTTTACCATCGCTACACCGTCGACGAGCATTCCTTCCTCGCCATCGAGCATCTCCATCGCCTGAAAGAATCGAAATCCGAAGGCGACCGCCGTTTCGCCGAGCTCCTCAGCGAACTCGAGCAGCCCGAACTCCTTTACCTCAGCTTGCTATTGCACGATTCCGGCAAAGGTGTCCCCAGCGACAATCACGTCGAAGCCAGTCTCGAACTCACCGAAAGCTGCGCCCAGCGCCTCGACCTCGACCCCGCAGACCGCGACACTGTCCGTTACCTCGTTGCCAGTCATCTCGAAATGTCCGCCGCTATGCGCCGCGACGTCTTCGATCCCGCCAACGTGAAATCCTTCTCGGAAAAAGTCGGCGTCCCCGAGCGCCTGAAAATGCTTTGCCTGATGACTTACGCCGACATCAAAGCCGTCAACCCCGATGCCATGACGCCGTGGAAGGCCGACAACTTGTGGCAACTCTACATCTCTTGCGCAAATTGCCTGAGCCGCAGCGCCGACGAACGCGTGCATACCGGAAATGAAATCGAGGACACCGGAGCCGGCCGCGCAAATCTTGCCCATATCCACTCCTTGGCCGCCGTCGCCGGTAAAAAAATCAACGTTTTCCTCGAAGGGATGCCTCAGCGCTACCTGCGCATCCACGGAGCCACCGATGTCCTCGCCCACACCGAAATGGCCTCCCGCCTCGGCCAGGATCGCGTCCTCTGCGAGCTGAAGCAACTGCGCCACTGGTACGAGCTCACCTTGATCACCACCGACCGCCCCTTCCTCTTCGCGTCCGTCTCCGGTGCATTAGCGGCCTGGGGAATGAACATCGTCAAGGCAAACGCGTTTTCCAATGCGGCCGGCACCGTGGTTGACACGTTCTACTTCACCGACCGTTTTCGCACCCTTGAGATGAACATTCAGGAATGGGATCGTCTGAAAAAAAGCATCGCCGACGTGCTGAAGGGAAAAGCCGACTTGGTCCGCATGCTGCGCGACCGCCTGAAATCCGAAAAATCCAACCGCACAAAAGTGAAAATCGCAACCCAGATCGAGATCGACGATCGCTCCTCAACTCACAGCACGCTCGTGCAGGTTCTGACCCAGGACCGTCCCGGCCTTCTCTACCGCATGTGCTCCGT
>JBELAC010000283.1:0-5823 GCA_049509215.1 Terriglobales bacterium | reverse complement strand
TACCGGCGGACGCTCCGAGGTGGAATAGAAATGTTGGGTCCAGTAATAGAACATTAAGGAATACCCGTGGCTGTCCCCAGACCAACAGGGCTTGAACGCAATCTGATAGAGGAGACGAAAACTGGCGCCGCACAGAACGATCAGGCAGAGATGGCGGATCGTCTGGGCATGACGGGATCGGGGCTTATCCATGGATGAGTCTACGAAACAGAACCTGAATTCCAGCTATCTTTGAGCGGTTTCCCAATGAACTTACCACAACGCTCATTTGGAAAGGGCGCGCGCCTGTTCGCGTGCCCGCTCGGCCAGTTGCTTGCGTCCGGCGTTCTCACATATTGTCGCCAGGGCTTCCCAGCGGCTGACGTTTTCCGGCGTGTTCTGGATTGCTGCCTGCTGGAATTCGATAGCCCTTTGCCACTCCCCCAATTCACTGTAGGCTCCGGCGCGTCCCTCGGCAATTTGGGCAAATAATTCCCGGTTCTTATCCTCGCTGCCAAATACGGCACCGGTATCTTCGGCCCCGCCAAAGTCCTCTAGGGCAAGTTGAGGGTGCCGCAGAGCCAGATCAATATGACCGAGGAGGCTGTACTCGTTGAATGGATGTTGAGAAAGTCTGATGGCGGTGATGACTAATGGCCGTGCTTCCGCAAATCGGCCCTGAGAAAAATAGAATCGGCCAAGATAGAACCAACTGGCTTCCGCATCCTCTCTCAGCCCTAGAGCGGCCTTATATTCCCGTTCCGCATCTCCAAACTGCTGTTGAGCTTCGTACAGCTGTGCTAGGGCATGGTGAATCGTCGGGTCCTCGGGGGAAAGTGTCGCGGCTCGATCTAGAGCCTCCTTCGCCTCGTCACTGCGACCCAAAAACGCCAGAATGGTCCCCACATTGGCATAGAAATTGGAGAGCTGCTCCCGCGAAGGATGCTCCGGCGGCGCAAATTCGTGGGTGGCGCAGTTGACTAAGTCGCGGTCGATCCAGGAGCGGTTCTCGGGTCGATTGCGCAGCAGTACGATGGAAACTTCGTCCAGGTAAATGGGGCGCCATAGCCGGCTCTGGCATAGGGACGCCAGAGACAGATCCGTCAATCCCCAGATACGGGATTTCGGAAGAAACAGGACGTTGATGTTTCGGCTGGTTGACTCCGCCTCCCAAAGCGGGGAGTCGGGAGGGGAAGATATCATTTTCTGAAACTCAGTCCACACCGCCGGGCTGACGTTGCGTCCATCAATGAAATCGCCGTATGCCGGACCCAGCCGCCAGGCGGTAAAACCACCTAGCTCGTATGGTTGAAAGATATTGCCGGGAAGGTGCTCGTGTTGGATGAAAGCGGCGGCTCGCTCTGGGAACCACCAAGACTCCCCTGCCCCGAAGAGCATGGTGGAGGACGAGACGAAATAAGCGCGGTTGGATATGACATCGCCGATGCGCACACATGTCAGCAGGCAGAGAGCTATGACCGCGATGGCCGACAGCACCTGCCAAGGGTCGAATCGTTTGGCATCAACCTTGGCACTTACTTGTTTTCGGTTTGCCAGGACCTCAGCCAAGATGCTGCTGCCCACCACGACGGCAACAATTGAAAATAGACCTTTGTAGCGCTGATTATGTATGGAAGCGTAGAGGGAAGCAGTCATTAGTAGAGCTGCTCCGAAATAACGCCGCCAGAAGGCCATGCCAACGACCACCACGGCGGTCAGTGCCAGCCACCAGAAACTGCTATCCGGATTGCGCCAATCCAGAGCCTGGGACAGGCTGGGAAGTGAGATCGGCACGGCTTCCAACTCTGTGATGAAGAGACCACTGCTCGGCTGATTTGCCGAATGCATTCCCGCGAGCTGAAGTGAGGCTTTGAAAATCGCAGGGCCGTAGGGATTGCAGAAGATGACGGCGATGGTAGCTGCTAGCGGTCGCCATGCCAGCCGCAAGCGCTCAAGCGCTGCCTGTCGCCGGCTGGCAAAAAGACCCTCCATACCCTCGGCCAGCACGTAAGCGAAGATGATGCCGAGACCGGCGACAAAACCGGGATGGACGTTGACCCAGAGCAACATCAACAGGGGCAACATCCACAACCACTGGCGGCGTGGCGCGGTCGTCGCGACTGCATCTTCGGGAGCGTTTGCTCGTGGCACTGTGTAGAACTCGGCTAAGTCGGTGCGGTGAAAGCCCCAGAGCAAAACGAGAAACATTGCAAAAAACAGATGGGTCAGCAGATCGGGCCGTGGATTGGCTCGCTGGGCTAACACTGGGACGGCCATGATCGCTAACACTGCTGCAAGACCGCTCTCCGGTCGGGAGGAGTTTCGCAAGAGGCATGCAACTATCGCCGTCAACACGAGCGCACAAAACCAGCTCAAGCCAGCGTATCCGAAGGCGCTGAAAATGCCATAGAAGAGCACACCGGCGAAGGGTGGATAAATCCACTCCGCTCCCGGCGACGTGTATGACAGAACGTCTGTGCTGGGAACAGCGTGATGCTGAACCACGTATCGCCCGGTAGCCAAATGCCATCCCATATCCAAATCGGAAACCGTGTGGAATCCGGCTACAAACGCGTAAACCAAAGCGATGACCATTAGAACCGCGCTGACTTTTCTGCTGCGCGCGAGGCGAAACGGCGACGTGCGCTTTGCCTGCGAGTTGCTTTGCGTGGCACCTTGGTACTCCTTCGTCTTCAACTTACGGACGGCGCCACGCATACGGTTGCCTTTAGGCACATCAAGATAAGCGTTCTACATCAATCGGCTGCCCTTCAGCATACCGAAGTCTCAGGGAGAGTGCGGCTTCTCGGCGTAAGAAACTAAGGTGAGTTGCAAAGTGCAAGAATACCCGCAAAGAGGTACGTGATCGACGTGAGCCGATGGTCGGGTGAGCGCAAAGGTCGTGAACAGCTTTCCAAGTGACTATCGACTGCGGATCATGCGATGTCTTTGGATCTTCATTCAGTTGGCGGGGTCGGTGCATCCCTTCCGTAGGTGGCCCTGTATTGGATCCTTAGCAGCGTCAGCCTGGCTTCGATCGAGTCCAGAAATTCTTTGCGAAGCGGTTCGCCGCGAAGGGGATCGTGCAGAAGCAGGATTTGTGCCGTGTAACATTCCCTCAGGGCCGAATCCGTCTGTCCGATCTGTGCCAGTAATGAGCAGAGGGTACAATGCGTATTGGCGCTGTCCGGAGCGAGTTCAACCGCCCGGTTAGCGTGCAGCAGAGCAACTGACGTTTGTCCAGCAGAAAAGGCGCTTTCCATCAGATTGGTTTCACTGATGGCGGCGGCACGTCCGGCGTCGAAATCTCCCTCGTACACCAGCAACGCGCTACCACCAATTTTGTGTCTGGGTGTAATGTTTTTGAAAGGTGCAGCAAGCTCGCCGTCGGTCAATGTCAAGGCAGTAAGCAGAGTGCTGCTGACGATAACCGTACCGTGCACGCGCGGCGGTATCTGGTTGGGCAGGAAGACACCGAAGGTCTGGCAAGGAACGCCGTAGAGTCTTGGGTCCCATTGCCATCCCGTGACGAACCAGCAGTTCTCAGCGGGATGCCGTTCTAGGTAGGCTTTCGCTTCAGGATATGCTTGCCCCTCATCGAGCCCATTCAGGTACTTATACGCTTCCGTCGGTCCACCCCAGAGTTCATTGGCATAGGAAAGATAGTTAGGATAGGCGCTCAGTGATGAAACCGCATGCAGAAGGATGAGACACGGCACCGCATAGCGTACCCAACGCACACGTCGCGCCAGTTCCACGCATCCGGCCGCAATGGCAATCAGAAAACATCGGCAAGAGATAGCGGACGCCGACGTTCATACTCGAGTGCAAGCACACTGCCAGAAAAACTCCCGCCGGGACCAGCAGGAACAGGACCTCACGGCGACGCTGCCTGAAAGCGATTACCAAGCCAAATGTGGACGCCAAGATCATTACCAGAGATGCTGACGTATTTCGAATGAACAGGTTAAAAGGGGTAGAAAACCACGGCGCCTGCGGATAGATCTTGCCAGCCACGAAAGCCGGGCCGGACTCGCTTGCAATCGAAAGCGCCCTGGCAAATCCCTCCAAGTATGCTTCGGGCAGCACATGGTATTTTTTCAAAGCGAGCAGCACGCGGGCGCCGTTCGATGCCGCTTCCGGTGGTGCCGCCTGAAACTGCATTCTTCCGGGGTAGGCGGCGAAGCGCATCCCGTACCCGCCCCAAATAATGCCGATTGCAATGGCAAGGATCAGGGCAACGGCCAGCAAGTTGCGCAGCACTGCTTGCGAGGTCGACCGTAGGCCGGTGTAGTGAATCAGAGCATCCGCGACCGCCAACACGCACAGGATCGGTACGACCGCCAATCCGGAATGCTTTGCCAACAACGTTAGTCCCGTAGCAAGAGCCGTCAACAGAACGAACGGGACCGTGCGGTTCGTCACCCAGAGATAAAATCCCACTACCGCAAACAGCAGCATGCAGGTCACTGGCACATCGGTCATGACTAACGTACCGAAGGCCAGCACATTGGGTTCGAAGACTAGCAGCACGGTTGCCGTGACCGCGGTCGGAAGGTCGAACATGCGCCGCGCAGCCGTCCAAACCAGCAGACAAAGTCCTGCCGCGAAGACGGACACTGCAAGCCGCGCACGGGCCAACGCAGAGCGCCAGTTTTGGCTATACAGCCAATTCTCGCTTGCCACGGCTTGCTGCACGTTACCTCCCATGAACGGCGCACAGTTCACAGTAACGTTCATGGGAACCAGCGGAGCCGCTGCGACGATCTTGGCCAAGGGGGGGTGCTCGGGACTGACGGTGAGGTCACCGCACATCAAAAAGCGATACCCCGAATACAGGTGCGTTGCTTCATCGCTGATCTGTGAAACGTGTCGCGAGCTGAAAACGAGCTGCCCCAACATGACGGCACAGAGAATCGGTGGAATCAGCCATTCCATGAGAGGGTGGTTGCGTTCCGTTGGCGTTGGCTTGGCATCTCTGGGTGGAGTGGGGTTCGCGTCTTCTGGCACCTCAGGCAGGAGATCAACGGTTGCAGCCACGGATCAGTTCATCTTTCCGTAAGATTTGTCTGATCTTCGCACTCTATCCGCGGTGTTACCGAGTCTATGTGACACAGCGCACGGGAATGTGTGATGCGGCTCGCTTTTCACCGCAGTGATCTACCTACAAGCTATCAATCTCATCCCAACTTCGGCATTATGAGAGCCATGCCTCCCAGGGTCGGTAAGGTGAAGACGAGAGGGCCTCATGGCGACTTGCTAAGCAAGCCGCAAGAGGAGCGCGCCCTGCCGTTTCGCGTCACGCAACGACAGGTGAGCTTGGCGCTAATGGGACTGGCATTGGTGTACGCCTTCCTCGCCGGCTTCCATACGCTCTTTGACTTGGACATGGGATGGCACCTGGCTACCGGGCGATACGTGGTTCAGCATCATGCTGTTCCCAGCACAGACGTTCTGTCCTACACGTCACCGGGAGCAGAGTGGATCTATCCGCCCTTTGCTGGCGTGTTCTTCTACGGCATTTTCAGTGCTTTTGGCTACTCAGGTTTGACCTGGGTTTGCGCGCTCGCGTTAGTGGCATTGGTGGCCTTGCTGGTGCAGGGATACTCGACTGGGGAGAGGATAGCTGCCGCGGTGTTGGCAATCATTGCAGTGCCCACCTTGGCTGTGCGCATGGCGCCACGGCCCGACCTTTTCTCCCATCTGTTCTTTGCCATTTTTTTCATTCAACTCTGGCGCTTTCATCAGAGTAGCGCTGCCGTTCCCCGTTTCGAGCCTGAGCATGACGAGGGAGCGATTGTACTCCGACGTTCACGGCATCGGTTATGGATTTTGCCCCCGGTG
>JBELAC010000282.1:0-5865 GCA_049509215.1 Terriglobales bacterium | reverse complement strand
GCAGAAACCACCTTTACATTCGAGAAGCTCTCGGCGATCTCCCGTGTCCGGTCAGTCGAGCCGTCGTCGACCACGATGATTTCGTAAGTCACGCCGGTTTGCGCCACCAGCGACTGAAGGCAATCCCCAAGGCTCAACTCTTCGTTCCGCGCGGGCACGATGATTGAGACTTCGGCAGTCGGCAGGCCGGGTTGGGCGGGCGTTACTGAAACATCCATCGGTTTTTCGCTATTATAGCGGTGTGAGACGAACGCTCCTTACCATTGGACTCCTGGCCACCCTTATCGGATGCTACAGCAATCATCCTACGCGGATCGGCTCCGCCGCGCCTGATTTCACCGTGCAGGATTCCGACCATTCCATCACGCTCAGCCAGTATCGCGGCCACGTCGTAGTGCTGAATTTCTGGGCTACGTGGTGTCCGCCATGCGTAGAAGAGACTCCTGCTCTCGTCCGCATGACGAACTCAACGAAAGACAAAGGCGTGGTCGTACTGGCCGTCAGCATTGATGCCGACGATGCCGCGTACCACAAGTTTCTCAAAGACTACAACGTCAGCATGATCACCGTGCGCGATGAAGCCAAGAAAGCCAGCACTCTGTACGGCACATTCGGATGGCCCGAGACCTACATCATTGATAAAAACGGCGTCATTCGCCGCAAATTCATTGGGCCCGTGGATTGGACTAGCCCGGAGATTACGGACTACCTGAGCAAACTATAGGTCGATTTCCTTTTCATGCCGGGCGCTGCGAACTGCAGATTCCTCGCTTTGCGAGAAAAATCAATGCAAGAATTACAGCTTGGCAGACGATTAGAGCTTCACCTTCCTCAATCGCAGCGAGTTCGTGATCACCGACACCGAACTGAAACTCATCGCTGCCGCCGCCAGAATCGGGCTCAACAACAGGCCGAATACGGGATAGAGCACTCCCGCCGCAATCGGCACCCCGATTGAGTTGTAGAAAAAGGCGAAGAACAAATTCTGGCGGATGTTTCGCATGGTCGCCTGGCTCAGTTTGCGCGCGCGCACAATGCCTTCAAGGTCTCCTTTAAGGAGGGTGATGCCGCCGCTCTCCATCGCGATATCGGTGCCGGTGCCCATGGCGATGCCGACGTCCGCTTGCGCGAGCGCCGGAGCGTCGTTGATGCCGTCTCCGGCCATAGCAACGACGCGGCCTTCTTTCTGTAGATCACGTATGATCTGCACTTTTTGCCCGGGCAAGACCTCGGCGTGAAATTCCTGGAAGCCGAGTTCCTGCGCGATCTTTTCTGCCGACGCCCTGGTGTCGCCTGTAAGCATCAGGATGCGAACCCGCTGCAATTTCAGCGCGGAAATCGCACTGGCCGCTGAGGATTTCACCGAGCTTCCAAGGGCGATGTAGCCCGCAAACTGGCCGTCCACAGCTACATACAAGGCCGTCGAACCGCCGGGATAGCCCATCATGAAGGGCATCTTGCCCTTGAAGGCTCCAACGGAGCGCATGAAAGCATAATTCCCAACCGCGATCTGCTTCCCGTCCACAACTCCTCGAACACCCTCGCTAGCGATCGATTGGAACTCGGAAGGTTCACTCAACTTCAATTGTCTCTCTTCGGCATTGGCCACAATCGCCGCCGCGAGCGGATGCTCACTCGCTCGTTCGAGGCTGGCCGCCAGCCGCAAGAGCTCGTCCTGACGCGCTTGTCTGGCAGGCGCAGGCAAGGCCTCTTCCTTGCCAAACGCGTCAACCGCAGAAACGCGCATGACTCGCAACTTCCCTTCGGTCAGCGTTCCGGTCTTATCGAAGACGACGGTGTCGACCTTCTCCATCGTTTCGAGCGCCTCGGCATTCTTGATCAGAACGCCGGCATGCGCACCGCGACCCGTGCCAACCATGATTGCCATCGGAGTTGCCAGCCCAAGCGCGCACGGACAGGCAATGATCAGGACGGCGACGGCGTTTACGATGGCGTGGGCGAAACGCGGCTCCGGGCCGAGGATTCCCCATGCAACGAACGTGATCACCGACGCCGCGAGTACTGTCGGCACAAACCACCCAGCCACTTTGTCGGCCAGCCGCTGAATGGGAGCCCGCGTCCGCTGCGCCTGGCTCACGAGCTGCACAATCTGCGCCAGCATGGTTTCGCTGCCCACGCGCTCAGCGCGCATGACCAGCGCACCCGTTCCATTCACCGTCGCGCCGATCAGCCGGGCGCCGCCTTCCTTCTCGACCGGGACCGACTCTCCCGTGATCATGGATTCATCCACCGCACTTGCTCCGTCCAGGACAACGCCATCCACGGGAATCTTTTCACCGGGACGCACACGCAGCCGATCTCCCGGTTTCACTTGTCCGAGCGGGATGTCGCGTTCCGAACCGTCCGCGGCGATGATGCGGGCCATCTTCGGACTCATATCGAGCAGCGCCCGAATTGCGCTCGAAGTCTGGCTGCGGGCCCGCAACTCCAGCACCTGGCCGAGCAATACCAGCGTGACGATAGCGGCGGCAGCTTCGAAGTAGACGTCCGGGCGATCGCTCATTGTTCTGAACGATGCCGGAAAAATCTGCGGAAACACGGTCGCGATCAAGCTGTACAAGTAAGCCACACCCGTGCCCATCGCGATCAGCGTGAACATGTTCGTGCTGCGGTTGACGAGCGACGCCCATCCGCGCTGGAAAAATGGCCAGCCGCACCAGAGAACGACAGGCGTGGCCAAAACCAGCTCAAGCCATGGCAGAATCGTTGTCGCACCGATGAAATGCCCGCGTCCTCGCCATACCCACACATAGGAGATCGGTGAGAAATAACTGTTGCTCATGAACAAATCGGGCCAGATCATGCTTCCCATAGCAATCGCCAGCAGCGGAACCGTCAGCGCCACACCGATCCAGAACCGTCGCGTCATGTCGCGTAGCTCGGGATTGTCTTCTTCGACGGTTACCGTGCGCGGCTCCAGAGCCATTCCGCAAATCGGGCAGCTTCCTGGCTCGGACCTGGCGACGTCCGGGTGCATAGGGCAGGTGTATTCGGTTTCGGTGGAGACGAGCGCGAGCAACTCCGGGTCCAGAGCCATGCCGCACTTTGGGCAAGGCCCCGGCCCGCTCTGCCGCACCTCAGGGCACATCGGGCAGATATAGAACCGCGTGTCCCGGCCAGCTGTATCGCCCACGAAGGAAATGGAACGACGGACGCCCTCGCCCGTCCCATCCGCGCTCTCGGTTTTCTTCCCAATCGCAGCGGGCACGCCCGTGGCCATGGGTATCCCGATCGACACCAGCCCAGACCCCATTGGCTTGGGCTTCGCAGCGAGTATCCCGTCGGGATTCGCTTGGAACTTCGTCCTACAACCGGCGCAGCAGAAAAAATATTCCTTGCCGGCATGAAAAGCCTTTAAGCCTGCCGTCGCCGGATCGACCTTCATCCCACATACGGGGTCGAGAGCTGGGGTTGGGTTCGCGTGTCCTGTCTCTGCTTGGTCCATACTTTCGGCCAGACGTTTCGGCCAGATCGCCCTTGGCGGAATGCCGCCCTTATTGGATACTCTAAGGGTAACCCTCGAACCTTCAAGTTTCGCGTGCGAAGTTAAAAAGCAGTATTTTTGAGAACGAAATTGGAGAAGCCGAATGACCTACCTTGAAGCTGTCTACCCCTATAAAACCGCGCCCGGCGAGAATGAGTTGCGGGCCATCGACAGTGTTCGCGAGGTTTACGGCATCCAACGCGTGCAGTTTAACGAGAAGGAGCGCACCGTGCGCGTCACCTACGACGCGTCGCGCCTGAAGGCCGAGGCAGTTGCCAAATTGCTTCGCCAGGCAGGGATTGATGTCCAGGAGCAGTTGGTTCTTGCCTGATTGAACCCGTCTACCGGGCCATTCCGCACTTGAGGACCGTTCACTGAAGGATAGGGCTGCCGAACCACTCCGCTCTGCTCTCTGTCAGTTGCTCTTGAAACTACTTGGGGGAAGGCTGCCAGAAAGCAGAACGGAGTGTGCAGCATACTACAAAATGCAAAGGGGCATCCGGAAAGACCTCTGGCCGAAGTATTTTCCGAAATGCCCCGTTGCGCGCCACTTCGTCTGCCCTGAGGAGAAGCAGGTCAACTGCCATTCGTAAGCTGTTGCCTGCGCGCATTGGTAGAACGATGGAGCAGGTAGCTTTTGCGCATCGTCGGAAAAGTTTACTCTTTCGACCCAGCAGGGTTTCGCACGATCGCTCCTGATTTGCTGTTATGAACGAAGCGCAGTGGCCGAGGAGATTTCGTTTCCGTTATAATTCTAGAACGCAACGCCATTCAAGCGCCCGTAGCTCAATTGGATAGAGTGCATGGCTACGAACCATGAGGTTGGGAGTTCGATTCTCTCCGGGCGCACCATCTTTTTCCTTATTCCGTACCCCTTATCCTCCCCTTAGTTTTTGGTGTGTCATCCACACTTCCGCCTTGCATCCCAGGTTTATACTTGTGGTGTAAGTTCTTTGGGCTCAGGGTTCTCGTCGAGGCCGGGCCATGGATTATCCTCACCACCGCAGGCACCCGCGATTCAACGTAAGCGTGCCCGTCGAAGTTCATCCTGAAGGCAGCGCGACTCCGTATCGTTGTGCCACCTCTGACCTCAGCGTCGACGGCTGTTACATAGAAACCATGTACCCGTTCCCGATCGGCACCTCCCTCGACCTCAAATTGCAGGTGGGAGAATACACACTTCTCATCCTCGGAAGGGTCGTCACCTGCTACCCCCAGGTTGGAAACGGTATTGAATTCGCCAGGATCCTCCCCGAGGATCTCAATGAATTGCGCGCCTTCCTCGAATCCGTGGCAGAACAGGCCGCAAAGACCCAATAGAAGCCTCGATCCGTTCTAAACCGAATCTCTGTCCCACAACAGTCATCCGACCCCGCCCATCCGAACTGCCTTCTAATCATCATCCGGATCTGTGGGCGGTTCGGTGCTGTTGATGAAATGATCCGCGTCATACTGCGAAGCAATGGGAGTGAACCCTCTGGGCGAAGCCAGCGGGAAAACTCCATCATGTCGCTGGCATAGGCGTCAGCGAAAGTGCCGGGGCCATCACTCTGTTACGGACGAGTGAATTTTTGCCCACGTTCTTAGAAGGGGTCAGCCTCTCCCGCGGAACTGAATGATTCTCCGGCGGTCTCGCTTGGATGGGCGACTGGCTGGCAATTCTTCAAACTGACGCATCGCCTTCCGCTCGGCGGCCACTTTCTGGCGGAGTTCGCGGCTTTCGTCCGTTTCACGATAAAGCGTTTGTGCAACGGAGGCCGGTCCGCGAACCTCGCTGAGGAGCAGGACTTCCACATGAAAATCCCCGCCCTCGTTGGTCACTCGCAACCTATCTCCGACCCGTATCTCTCGCGCCGCTTTGGCCGCCTGGCCATTGAATTGGATCCTGCCCAATTCGCAGGCTTTTGCGGCTAAAGACCGCGTCTTGAAGAACCTGGCGGCCCAAAGCCACTTGTCGATTCGCACTGTGGATAACATGATGAGTAACTCGTGCTAGATTATCGCACCGGATAGAAGTCTCGCTGGTACTCCTGGGCGGGAAGGTAAATCGCATGGCCAAGTTTGCGTTCGCGAATCCGAAGGCTTCGCCTGACAACTTTGACGAGTTCAACCCGCAGGATGTCTATGCCGACTCGGCCGTCGCGACCAAGCCAGTGACGGAGCCTATTCCGGCGCCGTGGAAAACGCCGCCGGTGCTCTCGCTCGCCGACGTTCTCGGGGCAAGCGTCGTACAGCAAATTCAAAGCGCCGGCCAGATCGTCTTTCATTCCGTAGGCGATACGGGAGGCGTGAAGGAACCGTCGCATCAGTTTGCGGTTGCTGACGCAATGGCTGCCGACATTGGTTCCCACACCTATGCC